>NZ_JAYEEQ010000025.1:0-43097 GCF_034651555.1 Aurantibrevibacter litoralis
TCTATGCTCCATAGTATAAGATATTATTTGCTCTAATTTAATGACTTTATATCTAATAACAAAGTGCCTAAGTCAATTGTTTCATTTGGTTGGCCTAGTACATAGAAACTATTCTTTTAAAGTGTGGTAAAGCGATTTCAGGCTCGGCCAATTCGGGATGCCATCGTTTTTCCCATTCAAAACTAAGATACCCATTATAATGGGTACGGTCTAAAAGTGCTAAAATTTCTGCAATAGGCACTTCGCCGTTACCGGTTAGCGTATATTTTGTAGCTGCGTCATTTTTAAAATAACCGTCTTTAAGTTGTACTAAACTGATGTAATCTTTTAAGGTATGATACATTTTTTCGGGGCTTTCTCCCGTTTGTAGATGCATATTAAAAAAGTCCCAGATAATACCGGTGTGTTCATTGCTCATACCTTGCATTACAAAGCTAATATCGGTTGCCCATACCAAGTCACTATGTGTATCTAACAAAACTTTTACTCTAGAACCGCTACAATAATCAGCAAGGATAGCCAGATTTTCTTGTATGGTAGCTAAGGCAAACGCTTTGGTTTTTTCTTTCGGAAAATAGTTGGGAAAAACACGGATATAAGGGCAATCGAGTTCCTGAGCCATATCAATATAGCGTTTCGCAGTATCTAAATTGAGGTTTTTTTTCGATGGTTCATACTCATGGAGTACCGCAGATGAATTTAAATTGAGGATGTTTACATCAAAATTTGCAGCCATTTCTTTGATCTTGTGCCGTTGACTCTTTTGAAAATAGGGACTTTGAAGCAAATCTACTTCGTTTAATATCCCTCTAAATTCAACAGCTTGATACCCCATTTTCTGGGCATTTTCAAAAATTTCCGGTAAACTCCAATCCGGACAGGCCAACGTATTGAAACATAATTTTCTTTGGGGTGCTGTTGTCGGCTTTGAAAATAGTGCGGGAGCTAACAGGCCAAGCGCGCTTAGTTGAAGAAAAGACTTTCGGTTCATTCCGTTTTTTTATAAAATTAAGCAATAGGCTTTAAATTAACTAGAGTACATTTTTGGAAGTTAGGTATAGGCCTATATAATGCATAGCAAAAACTCCATTTGTAGGCTAAGTGAAAAAAACACAAAATAAATTGATGAAGATTTTTGTGCGTTAATATAACATTAAAAGGAATTGGTGTTAAATTTTTTAAAAGTCGTTTCAATTTGAGTATTTTCGATTTGTTAATCTTTAACTCGCTACAATGCACCAAAAATTAATTTACCTTTTTGGGATATGGATATTTTCCGTCCCAATTTGGTCTCAAACAAATTACCCCACCATCCCGCAAATTGCCCAACGGCTTCAAAAAATAAATGCAAATTCCGATGCTACCCTATCATCTTTAGTAAAAACGGAAGGGGGGAATGATATCTGGGTACTTAAGATAGGCATAGGAGATTTAGATAACAAACCAGGAATTGCAGTTGTAGGAGGTACAGAGGGCTTTCATGTGCTTGGTGTAGAATTGGCGCTTCAGTTTGCAGAACGATTGGTGGCGAATCATTCAAAAATTTTAGAGACTACTACCTTTTACATATTTCCTAATATGTCTCCCGATGCTTATGGTCAGTACCATACTTCCTTACAATATGAGCGAAGAGGAAATGCGGTAAAAGTTGATCATGATAGGGATGGCATGGCAGATGAAGATCCGTATGAAGATTTAAATAACGATGGTTGGATTACCAATATGCGGGTAGAAAGTCCGTTAGGCGATTACAAACTACATCCAACTGATCCAAGGGTTTTGGTTAAAGCCGACCGATCGAAAGGCGAATCCGGAAATTATTTGTTGTACTCCGAAGGAATAGATAATGACAAGGACGGGAAGTTTAATGAAGATGGTACCGAGGGCATCGCTTTTAACAAAAACTTTACCTATCAATTTCCGGTGTTTCAGCCTTTAGCCGGAGATTATCCGGTGTCGCAAAAGGAAACTAGGGCACTTATAGATTACCTTTTTCAACAGTGGAATATTTTTGCATTTGTTACGTTTAGTCCGGCTAATAATCTTTCTACTCCTTTAAAATATGATGAGAAAGGGGCTAAAAAAAGAGTGATTAGTTCAATGCTAGAAAAAGATGTAGACTTAAATAAAATGCTTTCTGAACTTTATAATAGTACCATTTCGCAGAACGCTTTTCTGCAAGACAATCAGGGTACGCCTGGTGATTTTTATCAGTGGGCCTATTTTCATTTCGGAAGATTAAGTTTTAGTACGCCGGGATGGTGGGTGCCAGAAGTAAAGTCGGATAAAGAAAAGGATAAAAATGAGGAAGAAGCGAAACAAGAAAAGAAAGATTCAAAAAAGGAAGAAGACAAAGATAAACCAGTAATAACCAAAGAATCTAATTTTTTGGCATGGGCAGCACCGCATGGCCTCAATAATGTGTTTGTACCATGGACAGAAGTATCGCATCCGGATTTCCCGAATCTAAAGGTAGAAGTTGGCGGAATAAAACCATTTGTATTGCATAATGCACCCTTTAGGCAGGTAGACAGTATTGCCATTCAGCACACTAATTTTATTGTAAAATTGGCTGAAATTCAGCCTAAACTGGAATTTCACAATGTAAAAGTAGAAAAATTGGGCAACAGATTACATAGAATTACAGCAGATCTCTTTAATAATTCCCCCTTGCCAACGCATTCAGAATTGGGTGAAAAATCGCGGTGGCTTCGTAAAATTCGCATCGACATTACCAAAGATAAAAAAGAAGTATTGGCGGGCAACACCTTGAATTTGATAGATAAATTAGGTGCTTTTGAAACAAAAAAGGTTTCATGGATTGTTCAAGGTACCGGAAATGTAGTTATAAAAGCAGGTGCATCGCACTGTGGTATTGCCACACTAAACGTAAAATTATAATAATGATGAAGTCTTTTGTTTCCTTTAGTACTGTGGTTTGCTTGCTAACCATTTCTCTATCGCAGGCGCAAGAAAAGTTTTTTCGAGCCATAGGTACACCACATCAACCTAAAGTAGAAGTGAGCTGGAATCGTTATTATACTTATGATGGACTCGTAGATATTATGCAGAAAATTGCTAAAGCGCATCCTCAGCTCGCAAAACTTCAAAGTATTGGAAAATCCGTTGAAGGTAGGGAAATCTGGTCGCTTACCATTTCCGATTTTGGCACAGGTAATCCCAATCGGAAGCCCGCTATGTACATCGATGTAAAAATTTATGATGCCATAGCCAAAAAGGGAGAAGAAATGATTCCCGGTTATCGTTATTTAGTAGTATACAAAGATTTATATTCTGTATTTGGAGGAGAATTGGATTGGTTTTATGGAGGTAGAGGAATTTACACCTACACGAATGAGTTAATGGTCTCGTATCTATACTATCATAAAAATGAGGTGAGAGCCAACCAAGAAGAAGAATTAAAAGTAGATAAATACCTTACCTTTGGGGACGCTTTTGTTCCTTGGGAAACCTACCAGCATCCCCAATTTGGTGCTATTGAAGTTGGTGGATTTAAAAAGAATTTCAGTAGGGCACACCCCGGGTTTTTGTTAGAGCAAGATGCACATAGAAATATGGCGTTTACTCTGTATCATGGATATCACACCCCTAAATTAAGTGTCTTAGATGTTCAAGAAGAAGCTCTTGGTAATGGGCTAACGGCACTAACGGCAACCATTTATAACGAACGTCTTATGCCTACACACTCCGGTCAAGATTTAAAATACAACATAGAACGTCCGGATTACATTACCATTAAAGGGGCGAAAGTATTAGCGGGAATGATCGTGGAAAATGCGGATTTTAATATCGTTAAAGAACAAAGGAATTCGCCCGAAAAAATCGCCGTACCTAATATTCCGGGTATGGGTACCGTTAAAGTGCGATGGATCGTTTCTGGAAGCGGTAATTATTCCCTTACGGTAGATTCTGCCAAAGGCGGTGTTGTAGATTGGAAGAACTAAAATGGCCATAAAAAATGGGGTTTTCACCGTTCAGGTAAACCCCATTTAATCTAAAGATTCCCCGACCCGAAGGTCGGGGTTTCCTATTTACCTCTCCTTTGGAGAGGTCGGAACTGCCTTTTTGCAGTTCCGGGTGAGGTAAAATACAAAATTTCGGTTTTTGGCCCAAAGGCCAAAATGAAACTGGCGAAATACCCCTATGGCTTGCCTCGGGGATAGTCAGTTTCAAGAAATTTTTTATTACACGTGTAGTGATTTTACTTTTTAAAATCCCCTGCATTTACGACCGTCCATTTTTCAAAGGGCTTAATGTACTTTACTATCACCTTATTTACATCTTCCACGGTGAGTTTGCGTAGTTTTTCTTCTATCGATTTTTGAAAATCCATGGTTCTGTTGTAGAAAATGTTATTGTTGATAAGGCTCGACAGTTCATTGTCTTGTGCTCGAGATACCGTCTCTTCCTGAATCCACCCATTAACAGCATTGTCTAGTTCTTCCTGAGTAATTCCATCCTTAATAAAACGAGCCAGTTCCTCTTTAAAGCCTAATTGTACTTTGTCATAATTTTCCGGAGCATAAATAGCATAGAGATATAATTGCGAATTTTCGTCATCTTTATCAGAATCGGCCTGAAATCCCGCTCCGGCACCATAACTCACACCATCTTTCTGGCGTAGCCTATCTGCGAATCGGGAATTTAAAAATCCGCCTCCCAATATGGTAGCAGCTACCTGTACTGCCACATAATCATAGCTATATTCACTTAGTTTTAGGTATAGTCCGCCAAAAGTCATGGCGTTCTTCTTATCCGGTGTTACAATATTCTCATTCACAGCCTTTGAGGGCGTGTGAGGCGCAGAAATTTTAGCATAGGGTGTTTTACTGTTAAATTGCGCAAACTCGGTTTCTATAAAGGCCTTTATTTCGTCCGACTTTAGGTTGCCTATACCTACTAAAATGGACTTACCTAATCCATAAAAATCGTTATAAAATGAGGATACATCGGTTAATGTTACTTTTTTAATGGCATCAATGCGTTCTTCAATAGTCATTCTGTACAGCGGATGTCCCTTAGGGTAGGCATTATTGATTTCTCCAAATCGGGTTTGCGCTAAGAACTGGGGCTCCGTTTTGTTGGCTTCAATAGTTGCCAGCGCTTCCGTTTTTAGTTTTTCCAGTTCGCCTGCATCAAACGCAGGGTTTTTTAAGATATCGGCCATAAGCTGTAGTGTTGGCAGTAGGTTTTCTTCCGTAGAAGCTATATTGGCATAAACGTTACCGTTTCTAGCACTAAAATTTAAGGTCGATTTTAGTTTACTTAGTTCATCCTCTATTTGTTGTCTGGTTCTGCTTGTTGTTCCCTTATTTAATAAATCGGCAGTAAATGATGGAATAACTCCCTTATTAGATAAGGATTTTTCATCCCCATTACGGATGCTAAAACTAAGGGTTACTGTATTGCCTCGATTGTTTTTTTGTATAAAACCGTAATGAACCCCATTTTGCAAAGTGCCCCTTTCTAGCCGTTGTTCAATATGATCGTAAGCCACGTCAAATGCTTCCCCCATTCCCAGACTTTCTCTACCTTGATAATTTTGCACCAAGGAATCAAGGTTTTTAGTATGCGGAATTTCAATTCTTTCCGGGGTCTTTGTGGGCACAAAACGACCTATGGTTCTATTGGTTGGAATAAAGTACTTTAAGGCAACATCATTTATGTCCTCCAACGTACTATTTTCAATACGGTCACGGTGTATAAATCCTAGGCGCCAATCGCCAGCACCTATATATTCGCTCATATACCTCCCCAGACTTTCAGAGTCTCGCGTTAATACATCGATTTGCTTTAACAAATTGGCTTTTGCTCTATCTACTTCTTCTTGCGTAATGGGTTCTAATTTTAAATGATCTAGAACTTGTTTTAAAATCGTTTCTACCTCTAAGGCATTTTTTTCTGAAGGCACATTCACATTGATGTATAAAAATCCGGGCTCTTTTGTAAAAGGTAATGACGACCAAAGGGATGATGCTTTTTGTGTTTCAACTACAGCCTTGTACAATCTTCCTGATGGTTCTGCGGTGAGCACTTCTTCTAGGATAGCTACTGCAGCATAATCGGCGTGAGAACCGGCGGGCGTATGATATAAAGCCGAAACCAATTGTAAATCTCCTACGCGACTTACGGTGACCAATTTTTCTCCATCTTGTGCCGGTTCTTCGGTGTAAGAATCTCTAATAGGGGTATTAGGTCTTGCTATCTTTCCAAATTTGCTATGTAGTAAGGCTAGTGTTTCTTCTGTATCAAATTTGCCTGTTACCATTAAGACGGCATTATCCGGTCTGTAGAATTTTTTGTAAAACGCCTTTAAGTTTTCGATAGGAACACGCTCAATATCAGATTTGTTGCCAATGGTAGTATTACCGTAATTATGCCATAAATAAGCTGCATCAATGACTTTCTGCATCAGTACTCTGGAAGGACTATTTTCACCGGATTCAAACTCGTTCCGAACAACGCTAAACTCAGATTCTAAATCTTCCTTGGCAATGTAAGAATTCACCATTCTGTCGGCTTCCAAATCCAAAGCCCAATCCAAATTATCAACCGTGGCATTAAAGGTTTCAAAATAGTTAGTGCGGTCGTACCATGTAGTGCCGTTAGGTCTTGCGCCTCGTGTACTAAGTTCTTTTGGGATATCCGGATGATTGGGCGTACCTTTAAAAATCATGTGTTCCAGCAAGTGTGCCATTCCTTTTTCTCCGTAACCTTCATGCCTAGAACCTACCAGATAGGTAATGTTTACGGTGATGGTTTGTGCCGAGTTATCCGGAAATAAAAGCACTTTTAGCCCATTGTCCATGTGATATTCTGTAATACCTTCTACACTGGCCGTTTGTGTAAATTGACTTACAAGTGTATGGCTACATATTACTAAGGTAATTACGGTAAGAATCGATTTTATTTTCATTTGTTTTCGTTTTAATTGCATCTTGATACGCATAATTTAATAATTGATTGTATGAGAAACCATTCAATTAGAAAATAGTCTTCCTATTTCTTCAGTACAACAACATTTGACAGAATATTCGGCAAAATACAAAATTGAACCCAAAGTTTTAACCCTGTATGCATCATCTAATGCTAAAAATAAACAACCTATTTATTTTAGAAATTTTAGTGCTTACACACTAATTTAAGAATCCGTTTGAAGGATTTAAAAGATTCGTTAAATTCCGTATTTTGCTAATAGATAAGTCTTTAAACCAATTTAAATACGCTTAAGAATGGGAATCAAAATAGGTGTTTATCCGCATAGCTTATAATATTCCCAATCAGGAATAACCCTGCCCAACACTGTTAGTTCGCAGTTCTTAAAGTTTTACGACACAGTTCTGTGCTGCCGAGGTATAAATGGCCTCAACAACCCTTATGTCCCGAAGACCTTCCTCGCCGGGCACTACCAAAGGAGCATTGGTTAAAATCGCTAGAGCGTCTGCATCCATTTGATTGGCTTGCTGATTTTCCAAAGGAAAATTAATGATGGTACCATCAGACATACTACCCTTATTGCCGCTGTACGAAGAATGTGGTTCCATTTTTAGCCAGCCCTTTTCGTAGTTTACTTGTAAATGGTTCATATTAATCCCAAAACTGGTTTGACAGGCGGCTCGTGCACCACTTGGAAATTCTAATTGAAACATCATGGTTTCTTCTACTTCATGGTATATTTCTGGACGTGTAGTTGATGCCTGAGCTATAACAGAAATGGGTTCCTCTCCGGAAGCCAAACGCGCTCCTTGCAATGCATACACGCCCATATCGCCCATAACACCGCCACCAAGAGCTTTGTTTTGCTTCCAATGGGTAGTTCGGCCATCAAAATAACCTGCGGCAGAGGTAATCATTTTTACTTTCCCGAATGGCCTTTCTTTGGCAACGTTCATATACGCCTTAATGTTGGGATCGTGTTGACAGCGATACCCTATAGCTAATTTTACCTTGTTATCTGCGCAGGCCTTAATCATTGCTTCACAATCTGCTACGGATGGCGCCATTGGCTTTTCGCACCACACGTGTTTTCCAGCCTTGGCAGCTCTAATGGTATATTCTGCATGCATGGAGGGAGGTAGCACTACATAGACCACATCAATATCCGGATTATTAGCAATTGTATCAAAATTAGAATACGAATACACATTCTTGTCTTTTATGCCGTAATTTTTCTGCCATACCGGAATTTTTTCAGGACTGCCGGTAACAATACCTCTTAATTCACAATTTTTGGTTAATTGCAATGCCGGTGCTAACAAATCCGTACTGTAATAGCCCAGGCCTACCAAAGCGATGCCTAATTTTTCTTTTTTCTGAAATGTAGAAGCCCATAAACCATTGGGCAGTAAGGCGGCTGAGGCGCCTACAAGGGTTGCTTGTTGTACAAAGTGTCGTCGTCCGTTTTTCATATTTTAAAGAAGTGTATTTTGTACGGTCAAGATACCTAAAAAAAAAGAAAGTGCAAACGAGAGTCGAAAATTTTTAAGTAGCTCACGATCGTGAAGCATAGGCAATGTTGAACCGTATAGTAGATTGGAAATAGTTGAGTGTTTTTAAACTGCTTTGGCTTGGCCTTACAAAATTTTTGAAAGGATCACATATAGAGCCCATAACAGACAAAAGGCACAGAAAATATAGACAATACAATTTATCGTAGTTTTCTTATCCATAGGGCATTGTTTAACGTATAAACGCCGCATAGCACACGATCTTCTAATTTCTCCGTGTATGGTAGGAAAATTCGACATAATTCCCTGAGATTCGATAAAAACTAGGAATTAAACGATAAAAGTCTATAACAGATATTTAGAAGGAAAGCACATTCAAATCATTACAATCCGTATTAAGTCATCGGATACCTAATGGTCGTAGGCTGCTTTTCCGCCTCAACAACAAATCATGCTAAAAAAATGAGTTGCTTTGCAATGAGGATCTAATTCAATATTAAAATGGTTGGTGTACATTCTTATGCACTTAATTACTTTTTGTTTAAAAACCGATTTTTCGTTATCCCAATACTTTTTTCAAAGCATCGGCAAAACGTTGTACTTCGGGCAATCTGCCGGTGCTTACACGCGCCCAGTCTGTTAAAGGTGGGAAAGGCCTTCCAATAAGTACGTTTTCTTTTCGCATTTTTTCGACAAGTTCCGTAATGGGTTTACCCGTTTTAAAGAAGACAAAATTGGTGTGAGAAGGAATATATTCTAAGCCGAGGTGGTCTAAGGTTTGGTAAATCGCAGTTTTTGCTTCGGTATTTTTCAGGATGCTGAATTTATAAAAATCGGTATCGTGTAATGCTGCTTTTGCCGCAGCAATCCCCAAAACATTGGTGTTTGCCATAACGCTTTTTTTTAGACGATCTGCAATATCCGGTCGTGCTATGAGATATCCGATACGCATGCCCGCAAGACCGAAAATTTTTGAAAAGGTTTTAGATACAATGATGTTCCTTCCTTCCTTTACCAAGGAAACCATGGAAGGATAATCGGGTTCGGTGATATAATCGTAGTAGGCCTCATCGCTAAATAATAGGGCTTGATGGTGGTGTGAAACACAGAAATCTTTTAGTTTGTTAGGCTCTAGTAAGGTGCCGGTAGGGTTATTGGGATTACAAATAAAGATAAGTCTAGTGCGATTGTTGATGCGATGCGCCATCGCTTCCAGATCGTGTTCCATTTTAGCGTTTAAGGGCACCCTGTGCACATAGCCACCAAATGTTTCCGTATAGGTGAGCATGGCTTGAAAAGTTGGGTCGGCTGCAATGACTTCGCCTCCAGATAACGCATAGGTGAGCCCTGTCGCCCTTAGTCCTTCAGTGGAGCCCCCAGTAATTACAATATGATCTTGGGAAACCCCTTCTTTAATAGCAATCATTTCAGTTAAACTAGACAAATATCCATGGGGATATCTACACGCATCATCGAAGCTGTTTAGGATTACATCGCGTACTTTCTTAGAAGGACCGAAAGGATTTTCATTAGAACTCAGTCGCACAAGATTATTTAAGGGATTCGACTTTTCCGGAGTATGGAATGCCATTGCTTCCAGTCCACCTAATAAGGCAAAAGAGCCCGATAACCCTATGGTTTTAAGCCAGTTTCTTCGATCTATCGTATTCATAACCCGTTTTTTGGTTTGGTTAAGGTACGAATTATGAAGTAGAAATAAAGTTAAGAATGGCAACTTTTTGCTGCGTGGGTATAATTGTAAATAAAAATGAGACTACAATCTATTTTGTGCTTAAGGCATCTTATATTCTTCGTGGAATTACAGTAGTAGTACGGGCTTCGACTTCATGCATTGATGGTCTTTACACCCGCTGCACAAGTTTCACATTTGCCTTTAACCCTTCCATAATGCCCAAAATATTATCTACGGTTTCGTTGAGGTAGTATTTAATTAATACATGAGGAATGCGTATGGTGGTAAAACCGTTTTTAAAAGAATTCATGGCTTTTTCCAAATCCTTTATCGCTTGTTGGTGCGTAATGCGCTGGTAGTTGGTATCAATTTCAATATTGAGCTTTACTCTTGAAATGGATAGATCCACAAATTTGGAGCCGTCCCACCATTCTAACGTAGGTTTTATTCCGGCCGCTTTGAGTCCAAAATAGAGTTGCACTGCTTCTTTGGGGGTATTATTGGCAGCCATTAAGTTTAGGATAAGCGATGTATGCCTATCGCACAATGCCACCCCCAATGTGGAAATGGATTTTTTGTATTGGCTATCCTGTAGTTCTTTTTTACATTCGAAACAATTCATTTAAATAGGTCAATTAGTAGATTTGGGATAATTATAACCGCTTTTTTTTACGAATAGTATTTTAAGCCATGCCTTAGGAAGCGTATTTTAGATGAAATGCAAACTTTTAGATGAACGGCATATTAAATTAAGATTATGCACAGTATTAATACGATCAGAAGCCGGCGTTTTTGTACCTAACGCTTTATCTTTACTCGATAATCGAGATGTATATGCGCCGACGCTTGCGTGGAAAGTTACTATAAAGATCCCTTTCTATTCCTCTTGAGCTTGCTCCAAGGTCGTTTGCTGCAAAATAAACATAGCAAAAGAGAATCAATGTTTAAAAAAGTAGGTCCAGGTGTTTTGGTAGCAGCTGCTTTTATAGGGCCGGGAACGGTTACCGTGTGCACTATGGCCGGTATTAGCTTTGGGTATACGCTACTTTGGGCCATGCTCGTTTCGCTGTTAGCGACCCTAATACTGCAAGAAATGGCAGCCCGTCTTGGCATTATAACGCAAAGAGGTTTGGCCGATGTTATTCGAAGCGAAGTCCATATTCCATGGTTGCGAAATACGATTAGTACGGTGATTTTGATAGCAATAGTGCTGGGGAATGCTGCTTATGAAGCCGGCAATATTGGCGGGGCAAGACTTGGTTTGGAAGCACTTTTTGGTGCGACATTGGCCTCCTACTATCCGTTTGCCATAGGGCTTTTGGCATGCGCATTATTGTATTTCGGGAATTACAAGCTTTTGGAAAAAACGCTGATAACACTCGTCGTACTAATGAGCCTCTCTTTCATTATTACCGCTTTTATGACCAAGCCCAGCCTGCTCGCTATTCTTAAAGGCCTGTTTGTTCCTACAATTCCTGAAAACGGTATTTTAACTGTAATTGCCTTGGTAGGTACCACAGTAGTGCCTTACAATCTCTTTTTGCACGCTTCGTTAGTCAGCGAAAAATGGAAGAACAAAACAGATTTGCCAAGTGCAAGAACCGATACTTTAGCATCCTTAACGGTGGGAGGTTTCGTCTCTATGGCTATAATAATCACTGCAGCTCCTATTGTAGGTAGCGGTGTTTTTTCGGTACTGGACTTGGCTAAAGGACTTGCCCCGTTATATGGAGATTACGCCACCATACTTATGGGGATTGGGTTATTTTCAGCAGGAATTACCTCGGCAATTACGGCACCGTTGGCTGCGGCTTATGTGGCCAGCAGCTGTTTTGGATGGAAGGAAGGAATGCAGGG
Organism: Aurantibrevibacter litoralis; assembly: GCF_034651555.1. Lineage (NCBI taxonomy): Bacteria > Pseudomonadati > Bacteroidota > Flavobacteriia > Flavobacteriales > Flavobacteriaceae > Aurantibrevibacter > Aurantibrevibacter litoralis. Next base: position 12,019 of record NZ_JAYEEQ010000025.1, read on the forward strand.
AAAGCGCTTTAAAATCGTATGGATATGCATAATTGCGATGGGCGTTCTGTTTTTGTCTTTTGATATCCATCCTATTAAAATCATAGAAATGGCGCAAGTGGCCAATGGTATTTTGCTTCCGGTTACTGTTGTTTTTCTAATATGGGCCGTTAATAGAACTGGATTGATGGGCCATTACAAAAATAACCGCTTACAGAATTTCTTAGGATATGGCATTGTAGTGTTGGCGGTATTGCTGGGCGCAAAAAGTATTTTAACCGTATTTCAATTGTTGTAAAATGTATAGGTCTATCGATATTAATTGTGATGTAGGGGAAGGTTTGAATAATGAAGCCGATCTCTTGCCTTATGTGTCCTCGTGCAGTATTGCCTGTGGAGGACACGCAGGAACCTTGGAAACCATGAAGCATGCGGTGCAATTGGCAAAGCAACATCACGTAAAAATAGGGGCGCATCCCTCATACCCGGATCCCGCTAATTTTGGTCGAAAATCTATGGCGATTTCAGAAGCAGAACTAACCAAAAGTATTCAAGAACAAATTGAAAACTTAACAGTGATTTTGCGCGCAGAACGAGCGGAGTTATTCCATATTAAAGCACATGGTGCCCTGTATAATGACTTGGCGGTAGATCATCGCTTGGTTCAGCTTTATCTGAATGCTATTGCTGTGTATAAGGACAGTACCTATCTTTACGTTCCCTACAAGTCATTGATAGAAACCGAAGCATTACGCAATGGATTTCGCATAAAACGCGAGGCCTTTGCAGATCGTAATTATCATGCCAATCTCAGGCTCGTAGCAAGAAATGTCCCTAACGCCCTAATAGACAATCCAGAAAACGTTCTAGCCCATGTAGTGCGCATGGTCAATGAAAAGGAGGTGCAAACCATAGCCGGTACTAACGTAAAAATCGAGGCAGATACGTATTGTATTCATGGCGATACCCCATCCGCTTTAAAAATATTGATGTATCTTTCTAAAGAATTAAGAAAATATAAAATAAACTTTAGAGGTGCATAATTTTCCAATAACCATAAAACCTTTTGGTGCCTATGCCGTTATAATAGAATGGCCAAATAGGGTAGAAGAACCTATTTTGGATAACATATTACAGAGTATGGATGCGTTTCAAAAAGGGGGTTTTTTGGCTCCAAACTGGGAAATGATTCCCGCCTATAATTCGCTTACGCTTATTCATTGTCAAGCGATTAGTTCATTCAAAGAAATTCGCAATACACTAATTACGTTATATAATATAAAGGAAACTAGGCTCTTGCGTCAAAAGTTTTTATGGCGCTTGCCGGTCTGTTATGATTTGGATTTTGGCATAGACCTGCCTATGGTTTCAGAACAATTAGGATTAGACGTAAACCAAATTATTGAATTGCACACCACAAATGTGTATATCATTTACGGAATCGGGTTTTTACCCGGATTTATGTACTTGGGAGGCTTGCCCGATGCCTTGATTTTACCGCGAAGGGCTGCACCCCGGCCTAAAGTGCAAAAAGGAGCTGTTGGTTTGGCAGGAAAGCAAACAGGGATTTATCCACAAGAATCTCCGGGCGGATGGCATATTATTGGAAATTGCTCTGTTTCTATGTTTAACGCCGCAGCGGAAAACCCCTGCTTTGTTTGCGTGGGCGACAAGGTACAATTTTATCAAATCTCTAGAGCAGAATACGATTTGCATAAAATTGAAAGTGAAGTGGGTATTTATAAATTGGAAAAAATTAAGATAGATGCTTAAGTTACTAAAACCCGGATTCTTTACTACGCTTCAAGATTCCGGTCGTTTTGGATACCGGGACAAAGGCGTCCCTGTTTCGGGAGTAATGGACGCTATTTCTGCTAAATGGGCTAACCGTATCCTGCAAAACGACGCACAGGCTGCTTTACTCGAAATTACCATGACCGGTCCTGAACTCATTTTTGAGCAGTCTACGGTTTTTGCAGTTACAGGCGCAGAATTTGATATGCAATTAAATGAAACAAGCATCACAACGAATATGGCATATAAGGCGACTAAAGGCGACAGCGTCCTTTTTGGAGCACTGCGCAAAGGGTTTAGGGCCTATCTTGCCGTAAAAGATGGTTTTGCATCTCCGGAGGTTTTGGGTAGTAAATCACTATACGTGCCTATTACGTTGGAATCTCATTTTAAAAAGAATGACATTATTCCTTTCAAAGCCTACAAGGGTATTTTGCCCCCAAATCAAATGCCGTTTGCATTAAATTCCGTTACAGCGGAACCTGTATTAGAGGTATATCCTGGTCCGGAATATGCAATGTTATCAGATAGGCAATTAGCACAATTATTTTCTGAAAATTGGAGCATAGCCAAAGAGAACGATAGAATGGCGTATCAACTCAACGAGAATTTGGGAACTCACACCGTCTCTATGCTAACATCGGCCACCTTACCGGGTACAATGCAGTATACGCCTTCGGGTAAATTAATACTATTAATGAAAGATGGACAAACTACAGGCGGGTATCCTCGCATTTTACAATTAACAGAAAAAGCCATCTGCATATTGGCGCAAAAAAGAACAATGGAAAAAATTACGTTTAAATTGATGCGGTGAAAATGGCAATATGAGTCAAAAATATTAAAATTCGATAATGCTATTTTCGTCCATTCCTTTTTTTCGATCTTTTTTTCGTTGTCGTTTTAATTCTTTTTTTGAAGCGCCTAGTTTCGACGTATTTTTGGCTTGTTGTTTCATGGCATTCCTCGGAACTTCGCCATTTTCGCCACCTTCTTGTTCATCTATCGGAATGAGCACATCTTTGTGCATATCTAAGCGATAAGAAATTCCGACCGTGCCCTGAATTCGAGTAGGCGTGTCCTTGTAACTGGCAGCGATGTTGATATCGGCCTGTAAATTTTTGGAGATAAGATAGGCCGTTCCGGTTCTAAAAAGCACATCGGAGTACCGATCACTATCCACGATCTGGGTTTCTCCAAAAACACTCCATTTTGGATTTTTTAAGGCATGCGAAAGTGAAATAATATAGCTCCACTCCGGAAAATCGCTCGAAATACGGTCATACGTAATGTTCGAGATCAATACGAATCGCGGTGATAGTCGACTTTGAGTGGCCAGCATAATACGGGGCGAAACTGTAGGGTCTCCTGAAAAAAACGGATTATCTCCCAAATTAAAGGTAGCTCCGGCATACACCGAAATGGCAGGAATTAAATTTTTCCATTGAAATTTGTTATTGGCTCTCCAACTGTACAAATTGGGCGTATTGCGTTCCGGATTTTTATAGGGATCGTAGAGTAAATATTTTAGTCCCAATCTATTTCTCGAAAAATCGGTTCGGGTCTGTGATTCTCCAAAATTAAGGAAGCTAATGTTTTGAGTTTGGTAGGTGCCCTCCCAAATGAGTTCCAACGTTTCAAAAAGTAATCCATATCGCAGGGACAGATCGGATCCCCATATATTGGAGTCGGTTCGCAAAATATCGTGGTCTTGTTTTTCGTACGATACGCCAAATTCGGCTTGTAATACATTTTTGCCTACGGCATACGCACTTACCGTTTGTCCGGGCCGGTTAGAATTGATCACATCTGTGTATTGCGACATAAGGGAAAAGGAAGAAAAAAGCACCATACACAGTGCTAGATATAAGGTGTAATGGGGGGTTACAAGACTGCCTTTATGCATGATTTTATTATTATTTTAGGGATTTTACGCATTAAGTACGCTACTAGAATTGTATTTTTGATGTAAAATTGTGTTCATGATAAGTTTCATTACAACGGTATTAATCATACTATTAGTATATTATTTCTTTAAAATACTGGCAAAGTGGTTGGCTCCAAAAATCCTTGCCTATGTAGCGCAAAAAGCTGAAGCGCGTATTAGGGAACAGTTTGGTACTTTTAATTCCTATAATACCCCCGAAAAGGATGAAATAGACGATATTAGTATCGACAAGAAACCCGCTAAAAAATATAAAACCTCAAAAAAAGTGGGCGAATACATCGATTTTGAGGAAATAGAATAACCTTTACCACCAAACGCATATATGAAAAACGGAATAAAAGTATTGTTTATCCACTTTTTTGTGGTTGTATTTTTTGGTCTCGCGGCACTCGCTTATTTTCATCCCGTTCTTCAAGGAAAAGTAATTCTGCAATCGGACATTGAACAGTTTACGGGCATGGCGAAAGAGCAGATTGATTTTCGTATAAAAACAGGCGAAGAGCCGTATTGGACCAATAGTGCTTTTGGGGGTATGCCAACCTATCAATTAGGGGCATACTATCCTCATAATTATATCAAAAAGTTAGATTCGTATATTCGTTTTTTACCACGTCCGGCAGATTACCTTTTTCTCTATTTCATAAGTTTTTATATTTTACTATGCTGCCTTAACGTAGATTATAAACTGGCTATAGTCGGGGCTTTAGCTTTTGGATTTTCAACCTATTTAATTATTATACTTGGTGTAGGTCATAACGCCAAAGCACATGCATTGGGCTATTTGCCGATGCTTTTAGGTGGTATCGTGCTTACCTTCCGAAAGAAATACCTTTGGGGCTTTTTGTTAACCGCCATTGCCATGGGATTGGAAGTCAGCGCGAATCACTACCAGATGACCTATTATTTTATGCTTCTAGTGTTTATTTTGGGAATCGTTTACCTCATAGATACCATACGCCATAAAACGTATGCCCATTTTTTTAAGACTATTGGGATTTTAGTGATCGCCGTACTTTTAGGGATAGCGACCAACGCTACCGCCATTTTAACAACGAAAGAATATGCCGATTGGAGTACAAGGGGAAAATCGGAGTTAACCCTGCAGCCCAATGGCGCACCAAAGGAAAATACCCAGGGGTTAGAGAAGGCCTACATCACCCAATACAGCTATGGCATTACAGAATCTTTAAATTTATTTGTACCCCGTCTTTTTGGTGGATCCAACGGGGAGGCGCTGGGCGAGGATTCAAAAACGTTTCAATTCCTTATAAATCAAGGACTTCCAAAGTCTAAAGCACTGGAATTTACCGGTGCGTTACCTCTTTATTGGGGAAAACAACCCGGCACGGCAGGTCCTGCGTATATTGGCGCAATTGTATTTTTTCTATTCGTTTTGGGATTGTTTTTGGTAAAAGAAAGTACAAAATGGTGGCTATTAGGAGGTACTGTAATGTCTTTGGTACTATCTTGGGGGAAAAATTTTGGAGGATTGACGGATTTTATGATTGATTATTTTCCGCTGTACGATAAATTTAGAGCCGTTTCCTCTATTCAAGTAATTTTAGAATTATGTGCACCCATTCTGGCCATTTTGGCATTGGTAGCACTCGGTAAAACCGCAATAGCCACCGCTGTGAAACTAAGAGCGCTAAAATGGTCATTGGCTATTGTTTTTGGAATAGGAGTACTTTTAATCATAGCGAAAGGCATGTTCAATTTTGAAGCAGCCAATGATCGCATGTATCTACAGTATTTTGGAGCTGAGGTGATGGAGATGATTACCTTAGATAGAAAGACCGTTTACACAAATGATATTTTTCGTTCGCTGATCTTTGTTTTTTTGGCGGCGTTACCTATTTGGTTGTTTATTAAAGCTAAAATAAAGCAACCCGTTTTGGCTTTGTTGATAGGCATACTCATTGTAGTAGACTTAGTTGGCGTGAATCTGCGGTATGTGAATAGTTCCGATTTTGTGGCTCAAAAACGAATGACAGAGCCCTTTCCTAAAACGGCATTGGTGCAACAGATTCAGCAAGACGATGGTGTTTTTAGAGTTTATAATCCGTCAGAGGGATTAAATGGGGCTGCTACTTCCTATTACCATCAATCTATTGGAGGATATCATGCCGCCAAACCGGCCGGGATACAAGATTTGTTCGATTTTCATATTTACAAAAATAATATTCGGGTACTGAATATGTTGAATGTAAAATATGTAATTCAAGAAGATGAGGAGGGCAGAAGTTATCCTGCTTTAAACCCTAATGCCAATGGAAATGCTTGGTTTGTCTCCAAATTAATTGCTGTGGCGAATGCCGATGAAGAAATTAGGGCATTGGATAGTTTGGATGTACAAAACGAAGCAGTGGTGCAGGCAAGCAGGTTTAGTACGCTTAATAGATTTGATTTTCAGAAAGATACTTTGGCTAGTATCCAACTAATAGATTACAAACCCAATCACTTAAAATATCAATCTACTAATTCTAATTCGGGAGTGGCTGTATTCTCGGAAATGTATTATCCTAACGGTTGGAATGCGTATATCGATGGTGTTCTAACACCCCATTTTAAGGTGAATTATACCCTTCGTGCACTTCAAATACCGCCCGGTGAGCATCAAATAGAATTTAAGTTTCAACCTGAAATTGTTGCAACAGGGGCAAAAATATCCTTAATAAGTTCTTTAATTCTAGGGTTATTAGTGGTGGGTGTAATCGGTATTGCTGGCAAGGATTTAAGAAAAACCAATTAGTACGAAATGAGAAAAGTGCTCATTATCACCTACTATTGGCCACCGGCCGGCGGCCCGGGGGTACAACGTTGGCTTAAATTTGTTACCTACCTTCGGGATTTTAATATAGACCCTGTGGTCTATATTCCTGAAAATCCGGATTACCCTTTGGTAGATTTGTCGTTATGCAACGAGGTACCCGAAGGAATTACCATTTACAAACAACCTATTTGGGAGCCAAATAAAATTGCCGGATTTTTTTTTAAACAAAAAACTAAACGGATCAGTTCGGGGGTTATTCATACCAAAAATCAATCTGTATTAGAGCGAATTCTACTATGGATTAGGGGAAATCTTTTTATTCCCGATGCCCGTAAGTTTTGGGTGAAACCTTCAGTAAAGGTTTTATCCAAGATTATTGAAACAGAAGGCATCGATACCATCATTACCACTGGACCCCCACATAGCCTTCACCTTATAGGGTATCAGTTGCGCAAAAAACATCAATTGCAGTGGTTAGCCGATTTTAGAGATCCATGGACTTCAATAGGATATCACAAAAAATTAAAACTGACTAAAGCATCAAAAAAAAAGCATAAGTGTCTGGAGCGTCTTGTACTGCAACAGGCAGATAAGGTAATTGTCACCAGTACGGGCACCCAACGGGAATTTGCACAAATACGAAAAAATTCCATAAAAGTGATTACAAATGGCTTTGACAGGGCTTTTTCGGGCATCAGAAGCCTAGATACATTTTTTAGTATAGTCCATATTGGTTCTTTACTAACCGGAAGAAACCCCACAAAACTATGGGCGGTATTGCAAGAGTTGTTGATGGAAAATGCCGATTTTAAAAATAGTTTCAAACTTCGGTTGGTTGGGGTGGTCAGTTACGATGTGTTGGATGCCATCTATAGCTACGGCCTAGAACAAAATCTGGAATTGGTAGGCTATCTTTCTCATGCCGAGGCAGTAGCGTGTCAAAAATCGGCTCAAATACTGTTGTTGATTGAAATAGACTCCGAAGAAACCAAGTGCATTATTCCTGGAAAATTATTTGAGTATATGGCGGCGCAAAGACCTATTTTAGCCATAGGTCCGAAAGGTTGGGATGCAGGTACCATCATTAACGATACCCATACCGGTTTCGTTTTTGAGTATAAAGAAAAAGAGCATCTAAAAAGTCAGATTTTAACTTGGTTTTCCCTTTATCAGAAAAAACAATTAAGGGTCAACTCCAAAGGCATAGAAGCCTACAGTCGTAGCGCACTCACAGGAAAATTGGCCGAATATATCGCATGGGAATAATTTTCAAACAGTCTTTCCGCAATACCATCATTACGTACCTGGGTTTTGGTGTGGGTGCCATAAACACGCTTTTTTTGTATACCCGTTTTTTAACACCTGAATATTATGGATTGGTAAATGTAATTCTTTCTGTATCGGCAGTGCTGATGCCTTTGTTAGCCTTTGGCGTACCCAATACAATCGTAAAATATTACAGTGGATATTCGCGTACAGATGATGCCCATGGTTTTTTAACCTTGATGCTTATTTTGCCCTTGTTTTTAATTGTACCCATTGCGGTGTTATCCTATGGTTCTCATGAAGCCATTGCCAATTTCTTGTCTAGAGAGAACTCCATCGTAAAAGGTTATGTGTGGCATATTTTTTTTATTGGGGTAGCCATGGCCTATTTTGAAGTTTTTTACGCCTGGACTCGCATTCAGATGAAATCGGTTTTCGGGAACTTTCTGAAAGAGGTCTTTTGCCGGGTAGGGGTTACGCTTTTTTTAGGATTACTTTATTTCGATTTTTTTTCGGTTAACACATTTCTTACCCTATTGGTACTGCTGTACGTATTACGTGCTCTGGTAATGCTGAGTTATGCATTTTATTTGAAACCTCCAAGACTACGTTTTAGGTTTCCGCCCAACACCGCGTCTGTACTAAAGTATAGCACATTAATTATTTTGGGTGGCTCTGCCGCCATTGTGTTGTTAGAAATTGATAAGGTAATGATCAATCAATTTATTAAAATTGACAATGTGGCCTTTTATAGTGTAGCTGTATTTATTGCCACAGTTATTGCTGTACCTTCTCGAGCAATGCATCAAATTACCTACCCGCTAACCGCTGAACTTATTAATAAGGGCAATGCAACCGAATTGAAACAATTGTATCAACGTAGTTCACTTACCCTTTTTATAGTATCCGGACTTCTATTTGTTTTAATCATACTTAATTTGGAAGATCTATACCGCTTATTACCCGAGGCTTACAGGGGTGGATTTACGGTTGTTTTTCTTATCGGCATTAGCCGAGTGTACGATGCGCTATTAGGAAACAGTAATGCGCTGTTGTATAATTCAGATTATTATACTGCCCTTTTGTGGATGGGGGTTTTGTTGGCTGTTAGCACTATTCTTTTTAATTTATGGCTTATTCCTGCCTATGGACTTAATGGAGCTGCCTATGCTAGTTTCGCTGCTTTTTTTATCTATAATACCCTTAAGTTAGGGTTTGTGCAATGGAAATTTAATATGCTTCCCTTCACTCTAGAAACGCTTAAAATTTTAATGCTATTGTTTTCTATTACTGGGGGTTTTTATCTTGTTTCTTTTGCGCTGCACCCCATAACCAATATCTTAATAAAAAGTAGCTTAGTCGTTGTGTGCTTTGTGTGGGTACTATACAAATTTAAAATATCCCAAGATATCTACGCGCGCTTACATCATTATCTAAAACGAAAAACCCCGAAGGAATAAATTCGCATCGGGGCTTTAAACAACCAACCAACCTAAAAACTATTTTTGAACTCTAGAAGTACTTCTGCTAGAGGCACTTCGGGTGTTTGTAGAAGTACTTCTGGTGTTCGCAGTTACAGTTCTAGTTCTTGATTTAGAAACGGAGCTTCGCGAGTTTTGGGCAACCTTTGAAGTTTTAGTACCTACTGATCGTACCGATTAGGTGCGTTGAGGTGTACTGCTATTGTTTCTTTTTACGGTACTTCCTGTACTTCTGCTCGCAGCTGGTCTAGAGCTGGCATCGTTTATTTGACGCGTATTATTGCTACGGGTCACAACGCCTTTAGTCTGTGCATTCGCAGTGCTTCTATTGCTTACAGAGGCATTATTTCTTGTCGTGCTGCTGACCCTTGCAGGAACGTTATTACGTTCTGTTGACCTTGTGTTTACGGCTCGACTTTTTGGTGCAGTGCTTCGAGATGTAGCGGCATTTCGTTGTGTGCTGGTTGCCGATCTGGAAATAGCATTAGAACGGTTAGCCACACTACTTCGTTGCGCAGCGGTATTGGTTCTAGGGGTAGTAACATTAGACCTATTTACAGTGTTATTTGGTCTAATAACTTCTGTGCGTCTAGCATTGTTCACTGCAACCCTATTGTCATTTCTATACACATGAGCACGTTTATTGTGATGGTTTACATTGTAGTTATGGGTATGGCCTATCTGCGCATAAGCCCTTCTATAATTGTTGTGATACGGCCTGTAGTAGGTATAACGGATAGGCATATAATAGCGTCTGTACGGATTACCTAAAACTAAGGAAAATCCCAAAGCAGGTCTTACAAAATAAGCGTGATACGGCGCATACACATAATGTCTGTTATACACATTAATAAACCCTCTGTGGTGACTGTACAACCCTCTGTTATTGTAATAGACATGTAAACCACCTAATCTGGATACTCTGCCGTTCATATAATTTATATTAACACCTCCAATTTGGGTAACCCTACCGTAATAGTCATAATAAACCGGTACGTTTTCTACCTGTATTACTGCACCATAATCATCATACTGCACGAAAGGATTATAGTTAAATCCGGAATTAAAGGTGATATTGGCATTTCCGAAACTCACGTTGGCATTTATGGTATTTCTTTGGTCTATATAAAAATCGAACTCACCATCGGGATATACGGCAAATGAAATTCCGTTTTCCACAAAAATAAAGGAGTTGTTATAACCATAAGCATTGCTGAGAGCAACCTTATCTTCTAACGAAACAGCCGATGCACTTGAGGCACCAAAAATAAGAGCTGTAAAAATGAGTGCTAAATTTCTCATGATATAAGGTTTTAAGTTTCTAAAGACAACCATTTGTCTTCCCTTACTACATTACAAACAGCGTGCCAAAAAAACAACACCTAATGTAATAAATTGATTATCAAAATATTAATTATAAAAAGTGTAAATTTTAAACTAATAGTAACACTATTAACACCTCAAAAGTTAGGAACAAAAACCGAGCGTAGAACGCTTTGCAGCATGGATTTAAAGGCACTTTTTTACCGCAGCGTCGGACTCAAAGAACATCTTTATGTATCTAAAATGAGCATTGTTAAAAGAACAGATAATAAGAATTCTGTTGCCTAAGAATAAAACACGCCGGTTTTTTGCAAATAGAGCAGCCGCTTATAGTTTTTCTCGTAAATACCGCGCTGTATGCGATTTGACATCTTTGGCAACTTCTTCAGGGGTACCTTGAGCCATAAGATACCCGCCTTTATCACCACCTTCCGGCCCTAGATCAATGATGTAATCGGCACATTTAATGAGATCCAGATTGTGTTCGATAACTATAATGGAATGCCCTTTTTCAATTAAGGCTTCAAAAGCGGTGAGCAATTTTTTTATGTCGTGAAAATGAAGACCGGTGGTAGGTTCATCAAAAATAAACAATGCCTTTTCTGCCGCAGCTCCCTTTACAAGGAATGAAGCCAATTTTATGCGTTGTGCCTCACCACCCGAGAGGGTAGAGGAGGACTGTCCCAACTGCACATAACCCAAGCCTACATCTTGAAGTGGTTTTAATTTATTCCTTATTTTCGTCTGTTTATGCCCTTCAAAAAAGGCCAGAGCATCGTCTATGGTCATGTGCAATACATCGTCTATTGAACAATTTTCAAACTTTACCTCGAGTATTTCTTTTTTAAAACGCTTGCCTTGGCAGGCATCGCATTCTAAATGTACATCGGCCATAAATTGCATTTCTATCGTAATTTCGCCTTCCCCTTTACATTTTTCGCAGCGGCCGCCGTCTACGTTAAACGAAAAGTGTTTGGTTTGGTATCCTCGTATTTTGCTGAGCTTTTGATTGGCAAATAGAAGGCGAATATCATCATATGCCTTTATGTAGGTAACAGGATTAGATCTGGACGATCTGCCGATAGGATTTTGATCTACAAATTCGATGTGCTTTATACCCTTGTAGTTTCCTTTTAGTTCTGAATATTGTCCCGCTTTTTCACCAAAACCGCCTAAAGTCTTCCCTAAAATGGGATACAATAATTTCTTAACCAAGGTTGTTTTTCCACTACCGGAAACTCCGGTGACTACCGTAAGAACGTTAAGCGGGAAAATGACATCGATATTCTTTAAATTATTTTCGCGCGCTCCAATGAGTTCAATTGCATTTTTAATAGGTCGTCTTGTTTTTGGCACTTCAATTTTTAAACTGCCATTAAGGTAGCTCGCCGTTAAGGAGGCCGATTTTAAAATTTCAGATAAAGGACCTTGAGCAACGACCTCACCGCCAAAGGTACCGGCTTCCGGGCCAATATCAATTACTTCATCAGCAGCCTTCATAATGTCCTCATCGTGTTCTACAACAATTACGGTATTGCCTAAATTGCGCAAGGATTTTAACACTGCGATTAAATTTTCGGTGTCCTTTGGGTGAAGGCCTATACTGGGTTCATCTAAAATATACATAGAACCTACTAGACTGCTGCCAAGAGAGGTGGCTAAATTAATGCGCTGACTTTCACCACCGGAAAGGCTGTTCGATTTCCGGTTTAGCGTCAGGTAATTTAAACCCACTTTTTCCAAGTAGGATAGCCTATTTTGAATTTCCTTTAGCAATCGAGAAGCAATTTGTTGCTCATAATCACTTAAAGTAAGTGTTTTAAAAAAAGGCGTCAGTTGGGTAATGGGCATTTCTACCAGATCGGAAATGGTTTTATCTCCTATTTTAACGAAATCGGTTTCTTTTCGTAACCGCCGTCCTTTGCAAAGCGGACATTTTGTTTTCCCCCGGTATCGAGAGAGCATTACCCTATTTTGTATTTTATAGCTCTTTTCTTCTAACATTTTAAAAAAACCGTCGATACCCATAAAATGTGAATTTCCAGTCCATACCACTTGTTTTTGTGTTTCGGAGAGTTGAAACCAGGGTTTGTGTATGGGAAAATCGAACTTATAGGCAGAATTTACCAAGGCATCTCTGTACCATCCCATTGACTCGCCTCGCCAGGGAAAGACGGCATTTTCGTACACGGAAAGCGACGTATTAGGAATTACCAAATCCTCATCAATACCAATAACATCGCCATAACCTTCACATTTTGGACAGGCTCCATAGGGATTATTAAAACTAAATAAATGTACATTCGGCTCTAGAAAGCTGAGATCGTCTAATTCAAATTTATTGTTAAACACGGCCTGTTTTCCGGAGGTTACCTCTTCTATAAGGCAACTACCCTTACCTTCAAAGAAAGCCGCATCAACGGCATTGGCCAATCTGTTATAAAAATCTTCTTCACTTTTAGTAATAATCCGATCTACAACTAAAAAGAATTCCCGACCAATTTCGGTTACGGAATCGTCTATACGTAAAACCTCACCCTTGTACTTAATTCTGGCAAAACCTTGTTTGGAAAGTAGTTGTAACGACTTTAAAGGATCTCTATCTTTATGAATATGTACCGGAGCAAGCAACAATAATTTAGTTCCATCGGGGTACGTTTTAACACAATCGATAACATCGGTAACGGTATGCTTTTTTACCTCTTTGCCCGAAACCGGAGAAAATGTGCGACCCACTCTTGCAAATAACAGTTTTAGGTAGTCGTAAATTTCTGTGGTTGTACCCACGGTAGATCTCGGATTGGTTGCATTTACTTTTTGTTCTATTGCAATGGCCGGCGATATCCCTTTAATATAATCTACTTTAGGTTTGTCTAGTTTTCCTAGAAACTGTCTGGCATACGATGAAAGACTCTCCACATAGCGTCGCTGACCTTCGGCATACAAGGTATCAAAGGCCAAACTCGATTTTCCCGAGCCCGATAATCCCGTAATAACCACCAATTTATTTCTGGCAATTACAACATCGATATTTTTTAAATTATGCAGTCGAGCACCTTTAATAATAATACTTTCCTTCGGGTTTGCTTCGCTTATTTGAGACATAGTGTTCCTAAAAGCGGCAAAGATACATTATGCTAATTTCAATAACTAACAACAAATAATCAGATGGGTATTTTTCCAATCCGTTAGAGGTAATAATTTTTTTCTTAACAATATTTTTTTATATTTGACCTTTCATTAACAAAAACCAAAAACGCGTATTCGTCAACAATTACTTTTTAAAATTAACCTATTAGTACAAAATCTTCCGCTTGGGAAGATGCCCCTAATTTTAACTAAAAGTAATTGGTATGGAACTACAAAACGACGATTCGGTCTTGGTAAAAGCGTATATTGGCGGTGATGAGAAAGCACTTGAAACACTAATAAATCGCCACAATCAACGTATTACAAGTTTTATTTATTCTAAAGTGTTGGACAAGGAAGTTACCGAGGATATCTTTCAGGACACCTTTATGAAGGTAATAAAAACACTTAAAAAAGGAAGCTACAGTGAAGAAGGTAAATTCTTGCCCTGGGTGATGCGCATAGCGCATAATTTAATTATAGATCATTTCCGAAGGAACAAGCGTATGCCTATGCACCGAGGCACTGAAACCTTTAATATATTTTCGGTGTTGGGAGATGATAAATTAAATATGGAAAAGCAGCTCATCAAAAATCAAATTGACAAGGATTTAGCGTTGATGATTCAGGTGCTGCCCGAAGATCAGCAAGAAGTTATTGTAATGCGGCTGTTTCAGGATATGAGTTTTAAAGAAATTTCTGAAAATACAGGTGTCAGTATTAATACAGCACTAGGGAGAATGCGCTACGCCTTAATTAACCTCCGCAAGATGGTAGATAAACATAATATTGTTTTAACGAATTAATTGGTCATAGATCGGGTAAGATGCCATTTTTCCAATGAAGTGTCGTTCTTTAATAAAACAACACAGAAATAGTATGGAAAAAATTTACCCTAAAAAAGAAGATTATTGTGAAATCGTAAAAACAAGACCGGAAACTATTGCGTTTTTGTTGAACTATTCCAAGGCACTTCATATTGTTGATTACGGTGATGTGCAATTCGAAAATACCCTGAACTAAAGCGAGGAGTTCATTCTTACTTAAAATTAGTTTCCTTATGTATGGCAGGGGTATTTTTGCATATAACCATTTTTTTTTGGGATGCCTGTAGTATACGATTTAACATACGGCATCAAGACCAACATATTTGTTGAATCAAAAAATCCGTTTTGTGAATAAAAAGCGAGCCCTTTCTGCATAGGGTACGCGTATACATTATTACGGACGAATTCGAATCCTTTCTTCTTTCTTTACCTTGCGTACCCCTTGCGCTATCGGCAAAATGTAGAATAACCTAATGCATTGCAACTAGTTACTCCATATTCAGGGCAAGTATACCGTATTCTTTTCGTATAATTCCCTTTTGCACAATACAAATACTGCAAATTATCATCTGTTTTTAGGAAAAACTACATTCCGTTAGGTAATTTCAAGTTTGGCTAGGTACTACGCACAGTGCGCAACTCCTTTTTTTTAAATTTATTTTATTCAAAAAGCGAATATTCGTGTTTCACATCATATTTGTGGTGTTTTACAACAATGTTTTTCCTACAGAACGCTCTTTAGCTACTTTTAAATCAGAATTATAAAACGAAACCCATTTCGAAACGTAATTCAGCAGGAATTTAACCAAAAACAAAACCTTTATGGAACTACAAATTGATGATTCGGTATTAGTAAAAGACTACATTAACGGAGAAGAGAAAGCACTGGAAATTCTCATTAACAGACACAACCAAAGAATCACTAGTTTTATTTATTCTAAGGTTTTGGACAGAGACGTTACCGAAGATATTTTTCAGGATACTTTTATTAAAGTAATTCGTACCCTTAAAAAAGGAACCTATAGTGAGGAAGGCAAATTTTTACCCTGGGTGATGCGTATAGCCCACAATTTAATTATTGATCATTTTAGAAGGAATAAAAGAATGCCTATGTTTGAGGGTACAGACGATTTTAATATATTTTCTGTGATCAGCGATGACAAATTAAATGCCGAAAAGCAACTTATTAAAGATCAGATAGACAGTGATCTTACCTTACTAATAGAAGAACTTCCGGACGACCAAAAAGAAGTACTTTTAATGCGTATCTATCAGGATATGAGCTTTAAAGAAATTTCAGAAAACACCGGAGTGAGCATCAATACGGCCTTAGGAAGAATGCGCTATGCCTTAATCAATCTTAGAAAAATAATAGACAAACACAATATTGTGTTAACCAATTAGGAAAACCCAAAAAACATAAACAATATTTCCATTTCTATGGCGTTATTAGTTCATAACAATGCTATATACTATGGAAAAAATTTACTCACAACCGCAAAATGCATGCAAGCTGGCTAAAGCTTGCCCGCAAACCATTCAGTTTTTGTTAAATTATTCTAAGGCCATTCAAATTGTGAACTACAAGGAGATGCAATTTGAAAATGTCATGAACTAGCACAAGCCTATTTTAGCTATTTGTTCCTATTTTTCTTATAATAGGCTTCCAAAACACTGCTTCGGCCAATGGTTTTGGTTATGATGTCTTTTTCCAAATCCCATCCTCTTGCCGGAGAATACTCACGTCCGTACCATATCATCTGTAAATGCAAATCATTCCATAATTCATTGGCAAACAATCTTTTAGCATCTTTTTCTGTTTGCACTACGTTTTTACCATTGCTAAATCCCCAACGATACATAAGTCTGTGAATATGAGTGTCTACCGGAAATGCAGGGATGCCAAAAGCTTGTGAAACCACTACACTTGCTGTTTTATGTCCTACAGCAGGGAGTTCTTCTAAAAGTGCTATTTCTTGAGGCACTTTTCCGTTGTATTTTTCAATTAAAATTTTGGAAAGGCCATGAATTCCTTTAGATTTCATAGGAGAAAGTCCAACCGGTTTTATGATCTCTCGTATTTCTTCCACCGATAGTTTTACCATATCATACGGATTATCCGCATATTGAAATAACAATGGGGTAATTTTGTTCACGCGAACGTCCGTACTTTGAGCCGACAGCAAAACCGCAATTAAAAGCGTGTAAGGGTCTTTATGATCTAAAGGAATCGGTATCGTGGGATATAATTTTTGAAGCGTATTTATGGTAAATGTTACCTTTTCGGCTTTGGTCATTTGTTTTATTTTTGATTCGATGCGTAGTTTAGTATCTTTGAAAGGCTTTGAGTCTCATTAGTAAGAAAATCAAAAAAAGGAAACCGATATTGTATGTAAAACATGGGGAGTTACATAGGAATATCGTTAAAAAATAACTGCGAATTTAAGTAAAAATGGCTATGAAAACATTACAAAAGGGGGATAAAGTACCCGAATTTTCTGCAAAAGATCAAGATGGGAGGGAGGTTCACTGGTCCGATTACCGTGGCAAAAAAGTGATTGTTTTTTTCTATCCCAGAGCCAGCACGCCAGGATGCACCGCTGAGGCTTGCAATCTTCGAGATCATTATGAAACCTTTATAGAACGCGGATACGCGTTATTGGGGGTAAGTGCAGACCCACAAAAAAAGCAATTAAATTTTAAGGAAAAATATAACCTTCCGTTTCCCTTAGTAGCCGATGAGGATCTTACGGTAATTAAAACCTTCGGTGTCTGGGGGCCAAAAAAGTTTATGGGCAAAGAATTTGACGGTATACATAGAACTACATTTGTGATGGATGAAAACGGTGTAGTAACCGAAGTCATCTCTAAAGTGAATACTAAAGCGCATGCCGATCAGCTTTTATAAACATAATTCGAGTACCGCCAGAAGAATAACAACATAGGAGGAGGTTATACTAAAGTGTACTGCGTCAAAAGAATACCATACTCGTTTGAACCCTTAATGCAGAAGTTTCGTCTATGATTGATCATACCTTAAAATCTATATTTCTTGTAGATGATGATGAAGTCGCTACCTTTTTAAACAAAATCCTTATCAAAAATCTTGGGTTAGCCGTTACGGTGCATACCGCCGGTGATGGAGCGGCTGCTATTGACCTCTTGGAGGAACGGAATTTAATCCAGAACACCGGATTTACCCCTTGTTTACTAATTTTAGATATCAATATGCCTAAGATGAACGGATGGCAGTTTTTGGAGGCTTTTGATAAACGGTATCCTAACGAAATAAAGACCAAGATAACCATCGTAATGATCACCGTAAGCGAAGATCAGCGAGACGTTATTAGAGCCTCTAACAATTCCTTGGTATCAGATTATATTCAGAAACCCCTATCGGAAGATCGTTTGCAGGAGCTTGTGGCGACGTATTTTAGCACAAAAAAGTCAGAGTAGCATTTGTGATTCGGAAATGAAGCCACCCTCGTAAACTATTACGCTTCTTTTTCTACGTTACTCATTTTTGGCGCAAAAAGATTTTTCTTTTTGATGATGTCTGCCACGCCTAAAGGTAATTCGTCTTCCCACCCTTCTTGTTTTGCACTTATTTTTTTCAAAACATCCCGCGAAAAAATATGTAAAATATCGGGGTCATAATCAATGATATCTACCACTTTACCATTATATTTAAAAAACTTGTAAAGTTCTTTCATTCTGGGGTGTACCTTTACATTGTTGCTGGTCATTATTTGCCCTGTTTCCTCATTTTTCATAGGATAGAGGTACACTTTCAAATCTTTAAAGAACAATTTGCCAAAGGCTTCTAAAATACCACCACTTAAATGGCGGTAGTATTTTTCATCAAACACATCAACTAAATTATTAACGCCCATGGTTAGTGCCATGCGCGCTTTTGTAAAATCACTATAATATTCTACAAGCTTATAATATTCCTGAAACTTAGAAATCATTACCGTATGACCCAAAGAGCATAAGAGTTCGGCTCTGTCCATAAAATCCTGTTCATCAATCTCACCGGATGCGCGCAGGTTGGACAGTGTAATTTCAAAAATAACGATGGCATTGTCCTCTTCCACTGTTTGCTCCCGAATAAAAATGTCGTAAGATTTTTGCAACATGTCCATATTTACTTTGGTCACCGGCCTAAAACTTCCGCGAATCGTCAAAATATTTTTTTTGTACAAGACTGCGGCAGGTTGTAAATTGTTACCGTCCGATCCAAACATTACGGCATCGGTCATGTCATTGCGTATGAGTTGTAGACTCATTAACCGGTTATCCACATCTTTAAAATGTGGTCCCGAAAAATTCACCATATCAATCTCCAAGGTATCCTTATCAATATGGTCATATATATATTTCAGTAATTTTCTTGGGGTATCGTACTTATAAAAGGCTCCGTAAATGAGATTGACTCCCACAATGCCTAGGGTTTCCTGTTGTAGCCTAGCTTCATTTTGTTTAAATCGAATATGCAATACAATTTCGTCATACTCCTTCTGTTTCGGATCTAATTGATACCGAATTCCCAACCATCCATGTCCCTTATAACGTTTCGAAAAATCTATAGTGGCCACAGTATTAGCGTAGGAAAAAAAAAGTCGATCCGGATGCTGTTCTCGGCTTATCCGTTCTTCCATATTCCGCATTTCATGAGAAAGCATTTTTTTTAGACGCGATTCTGTTACGTAGCGGCCATCTTCTTCTTCTCCATATATGGCATCACTAAAATCCTTGTCATAAGCACTCATGGCCTTGGCAATGGTTCCTGATGCACCGCCGGCTTTAAAAAAATGAGCCGAAGTTTCTTGACCCGCGCCAATTTCGGAAAAGGTGCCGTAGATATCGGGGTTTAGATTGATTCTCAGGGCTTTCGACTTAATAGATGGAATGTTTTCAAAGGCGGTTTCCTTACTTACAAAAGAACTCATGTAAATCAATTTTTGAATAGCAAAGTTAACAACATTGGTCAATCTACTAAATAAATAAGTTATAAATTTGAATAAAATAGATGTTGCGTTGAAAATTACTTTTTTAGGAACAGGTACGTCGCAAGGGATACCGGTAATTGGGAGTAGGCACCCTGTTTGTTTAAGTCAAGACCCCAAAGACAAGCGGCTTAGGGTATCTGTCATGATCTCTTGGGATACGTATACCTATGTCATAGATTGTGGCCCTGACTTTAGGCAACAAATGTTGACCCATGCCGTAGAAAAGATCAATGGCATTTTGTTTACCCACGAACATGCAGATCATACGGCCGGAATTGACGATATACGGCCTTTTTTCTTTAGACAGGGCGATATCCCTATTTATGCTCATAAACGGGTAATAGACTCCCTAAAACACCGATTTGATTATATTTTTGCAGATGAAAATCGATATCCAGGTGCCCCGGCGGTACATGTAAATCTAGTGAAGAATAACGTTCCTTTTAAGGTAGGAAATCGAATGGCGATTCCTATTGAGGCTTTTCACAATAGGCTTCAGGTTTTTGGGTATCGCATCACAGATTTTGTATACCTCACCGATGTAAAGCGCATGGCCACTGAGGAGATGAGCAAGCTAAAAGATGTTCGCGTATTAGTCATTAATGCGCTGCGAGAAGAACCCCATCATTCTCATTTTAATTTAAAGGAGGCCATAGAATTTATTGAGGCGGTGAAACCCACAAAGGCGTATCTTACCCATATTAGCCACGTTATGGGTTTTCATGAAGAGGTACAGAAAAAATTGCCTAAAAATGTGTATCTGGCATATGATAATCTAAGCGTTACCGTTTAGACTATAGTGGTTTTAGCCCCGTTGTTCATTTTGACTTGATTTCTTCAATTTTTGCCATGCCCTAAAGGGGAAATCGAAGAAATCTTCGTTACTTCCTTCAGGATCGAGGCAAACAATGAAAATTTTAGTATCAAATAAGCACTAAATAATCAAAATGCACAACGCACCCAAGGACATAGTATTAATTTTGAAGGATAAACATCAAAAAAACGAAACGGAATATAATTTGTTATATATATGAAATCTAAAATCTACTTGTATCTTTTTATTTTTGCTGCATTAATAGCACTGTATCAATTTATCAGTACCCGAAAAATGCTGAATGTAACTAATGATAAGCTTGTAAAACAAGATCAGGCATTGGGAGAAATGAAGGATTCAATTCAAAAATTGCAGATAAAGTTGTTGGATATGAACTATTTTTCGTTGGAAAATAACGATGACGCTTTGGCGTATTACGATCATTTAAACCTTTCGGATCCTGCACGGTATATAGCCGATAAGCTATTAGAGACCAATGAGCAAAAAGGAAGCAATCCTTTAGTACCCTATGAAGGTATGGAAGGCGATTTTAAAATCAATAAAATTAAAGTATTAAATCAAAAATGGATTTTAGCCGATTTCTCCGATGGTTCTTTTTGGGGCGAAGTATTTTTAAAGTATGAATTAAAGGATGATTTAGGGGTAGATTTTATACTATTAGACCATCTATTATATACTAGAAGCAATTAAATTCTATTTTTTAACCACTTTTTGAACGCAACAAAGTTTTGTGGAGATACACCATGACCCACAGGAAATTCTTCATAGGTAAAAGGAATCTTAAGTGCTTCTAATAAAGCGGGTGCATTTTGTGCCCATTCCACCGGAATAACCTGATCTACAGAACCATGAGAAGCATAAATTTGGACTTTGCTATGGTCTTTTTGCGCATAATCTTCTACTAAAATAGACTCGTTAATGTAGCCGCTTAAGGCAATGACATTTCTTATTTTTTCAGGATAGGATAAGGCCACGGCGTAACTTAGAATGGTTCCTTGACTAAAACCAAGTAATGTTACGTTGTTCTTGTCTAAATAATAAGCAGTGCATGCTTCTTCTATAAAATGTACAATTTTTTCTCTTGCCCATCGGGCTTCGTCTTCGTCGCTCCATTTGCCAAAAGCGGCATCAAAATTAATGGTATACCAGGCATATCCAAAAGTAGGTAGTGTCAAAGGAGCTCTAACCGATATAATGCAAAATTCCGGGGGTAAATCGCTGGCAAAGGAAAATAAGTCTTCTTCATTGCTGCCATATCCATGAAACATAAAAAGAACAGGGATTTTCCCTTCTTTAAGGCTAGAGGGTTTTAGGAGGTGTTCTAAAGATAATGCGGCTGTTGTCATGCTAAGAAATAAAGGTAAACCACTTTTGAAAATAGGAACCAAAAACAGGGATCAGGTGCTTTTTGTCGGTAAGGGCACCGATAAAACCATAGCCCCAAAGCACCATATAAAATACATATAGACCGTACCAAGCCCACTCACTAAACCAAACGCTTAGAAACAATGCCAACGCATGAAAAAGTAAGTGAATCCCAAAAGCCTGCCTCGTGTGGAAACGGGCAAATTCATTTTTAGAATCAGAGTTCATACTTATTGCTATGAGGGTACCAACCAATGTGAGGTATGCAATGATAGCGGTTGATTTTCCTTTTTTTTCTTGGGTCATCCCTATAATCTAATTTTATAATCGGGTGTAGGTTATACTTCTATTAGGCGCCAATAGTACCAATTATAGGTAATGGCTTAGTGCTTAGATTAACGGCATTAATGATACCGATAACGAGTAAGGCAAGTGCACCTAGACCAATAATAGAGTTAATTATACTCAAGGAATAGGGGAGTATTTGCCCTAAAACCATATTGGCGACCACTAAAATAACCACCCGTACCGATTGGCCAATATGAAATTTGGCAAATTCATTTTGCGTATTGTTATTCATAAGATAGGCAATAAGAAGGCCAATAAAGGTGATATAACAAATAATAGCCATTGTTTTTCCGTCTTCTTTTGTTTTTTGATCCATATTGTTTTGAGGTTATAATGTTGAAATATTTAGGGTAAATATAGTTAAATGACCATAGTATTTCCAGAAAATACGCCATAAACCTGCCCTTTAAGTTGAGTTCCTAAGAACATACTGTTTTTGGATGTAGAAAGAATATGCCCTACATTGAAAACATAGGACGTATCCGGGTCAAATAGCGTCATATTGGCAGCTGCACCTTCCTGAAGTTTCGGGGTTTTTATGCCGAAGCGTTCTCGTCCTTTGGTTAAAAGTGTTATCGCCCTAGGGGTGTCCAAGATGGTGTTGAGGATGCCAAAGGCAGTTTCTAAGCCCAAAGTACCCGGCATAGCTAGATCAAATTCAATTTGTTTTTGCTCAATAGCTACCGGTAAATGATCTGAAGTAACAAAATCTATAACTCCGTCTTTAACACCATTAATCAGCGCTTTAATATCTGTTGAAGTACGTAATGGAGGCATCACTTTATATGCCGTTTCAAATTCTTTTAAGACCTCATCCCCATAGAAAAGGTTATGCAGTGCTACACTACAGCTCACGTTTAGCCCTTTTTTCTTGGCTTCGGCAATTAAGCTCACGGCCTTGGCTGTAGAAATGGTAGGTATATGAAGTTTGCCCCCTGTATATTCCAATATAAATAAATCTCTAACCATTTGGAGTTCTTCTGCCAATGCCGGGATACCTTTGAGCCCCAAGTGGGTAGAAACTTCACCCTCGTTTACTACACCTTTTCCTGAGATTGCCGCATCTTGGGGAAAAGAGTGTATCAATCCATCAAAATTTTCTGCATATTGCAAGGCTATTTTTAGCAGATTGGAATTGCACAACGGGTTTTTATAATCATAAAATCCAACTGCTCCGGACTTTTTCATATCAAATAGTTCGGCGAGTTGCTTTCCTTCCGATTTTACAGTAACGCTGCCCAAAGGATGTAATCGTGTCGCCTGCCCCTGGGCTGCATTTTTCAAAAATACGATATCCGCGCTGCTGTCCGGAACAGGGTAGGTGTTGGGATTAAGTACAATATCGGTAAATCCGCTTTTAGCCGCCACCTGTAAACCATGGGCAATGGTTTCTCTTTCTTCATAGCCCGGTTCGCCAAAGCTAACACTACTATCAAACCAACCCAGAGAAACGTGTAAATTGTTGAAGCGGATAACTTTTGTATTGGTTTCTTCCGTTATTTCTGAGGCGATTTTAGAGATCACTCCATTTTCAATTAAAATATCACGTGTTTTAAGATGATGACCCTTATTAGAAGCATCGATAATCTTAGCGGATTTAATAAGTGTATTCATTTTACTATTTTTTGAATCAGGATTTCTGTCAGCATAAAAAGTAAGGCTAAAATAACAAACCATTTCCATAGCTGCGTAATCCTATTTTCCTTTTCTAAATCCTTAAAAAGTGATGCGACCGATTGATGCACCAGTTCTGCCGGAAGTTCTTTTTCCGGAATATAGGTAAGCTCACTTTCTTTACGCATAAAATTGAAGCTACTTTTCTGTAGTGTTGCTTCTCCTTTTCGTAACGTATATATGCCCGCTTCTGTAGGGTTGTCTTGCAAGGTAATACGCACTCGGTTCGCAAACGATTGCTGCAAGGGTATAAACTCAAAATCGTCTTTGTCCATCCTCAGAATTTCGTCCTTTTCTAAAACCACGGGAATATCCAGTTGGGTAGTTTGCCCTAGCGTATGGTACAAGTCGGGTAATTTTAAACTGGAACTACCCATTTTGTACAGCGTGGGGACGATTAAAGGCGAATTTTTAAAATTGGAATTCTCTTCGGAGAGAGACGCTGTAAACAGATACGTGCCCATATCGCCTGCGAGAAAGGGTTCTTTATTTTCAAAGTAAAGGATGCCCGAAGCTCGCGTTTTTATTCGGAAATAGGAGGCTACACTAGGATATTCAAAATTGGTTACTTTCTTCTCAAAAACATTCCGGAACAATGGATGGTCGTACGCAATGGTCGTTATTTTTTTATCAGAATTTATTTTCTCCTCTATCGACGTGGTATAGAAATTAGGCAGGAATGCATTATAGTTCGATACATCGGTGTCTAATGCAGGAATGATAACCAAACTACCGCCTTCTGCCTGAAAAGATAGTAAGCTGTTTTGTAAAGGTGTAGGAAGCGCATCAAGTTCGTTTAGTACAATAAGGTTTTGCGAAGGTATGAGGGCGTAATTTAGATCTTTGATGCCAAATTTTTGAAGCGTAAGCACATCATCAGTAAAAATGCGTTCTAAGAACGTTGTATTGCCGTCGCCAATGAGGAGCACCTTTATTTTTTCTTGCGCATTGATATTAAAGTAAAATTGATTGTCATAGGCTAACCCGGTATCTGATAGGGTAATTTTACCATCTATAATTTCGTCTGCCGGAAGTGTAAAGGCTAGCAGCGCTTTATTTTGTTCGTCGAAAAAGGCAGCCGTTTTGGCAATGAGCACGTCGCCGTTAAAAAGCGACACCGGTACACTTTCTACAGCATAGTTGCTAGAAAGTACGGCTTTAAGTTCTCTGTTGGTAGCACCCGTATTTTCCACATACACAGAATCTATGGCAATATTATCAGTTGCGGTAGGACGTAACTGCACCGCATACTTTTTCGCAAAACCCAAGGTGTCTATTTGGGCAGATTGCATGCGTTTCTGAAAATCGGAAATTAAAATGATGTGCTTTAAGGTGCTAGAATTTTGACGAAACAAAGTGGCTCCTTTCAGAAAAATATCGTCTAACCCCAATTGGTTAGGTGTAAAAGGCAGCGCGAGTAATTCGTTTTGTATTTCAAAAATAGTAACATTTTGAAACACTCTAGTGTTGGTAAAAATGGTTAGCTTTTCATCTTTTGGTACTGTAGCTAGCAAATCTTGTACCGCCATTTCCAGTAAAGTACCGTAATCTGTTTTGGCTTGCATGCTAAAGGAATCATCTAAATAAACAACCGTCTCTCTAGCCTTTAAGGCATTTTCTGCCATAAAAAAGGGTTGGGCAAAGGCAACTATCAAGGCAGCAAGCAGTAGTAGTCGGGTGCAAAGCAACAACCACTTTTTTAAAGTGCTACTTTTTCTAGATTCCGATACTACCTTTTGTAAAAGTTTTACGTTCGTAAAAGGCGTTTTTTTGAATCTACGTAATTGAAAAAGATGAATGAGTATAGGAATTAGCAGTGCGAGTAAAGCCCAAAGAAGTTCCGGATATTTAAACTGCATTTCCAATTTTGATTTGCCAAATATAGTAAAATATGATCTTACATTATAGGCTTATTCATCGAAACTTAGGCCTTGTTTATAAACTTGGTAAAGACGTACGGTACGAGATTTCAATAAAATCTAGCAAAAAAAGAAGGAATCCGTCGTGGCGGTATATCCTAAACCGTGTAAGTGATTTCGAATGTGTTTTTGAGCGTCGTAATTGGCAACGGTAATAATACTTTGAGGTTTTTTTAGTTGACTTAGCACATTGAAATGAAGCATTTCTATACCATATATTTTTTTGCCAATCTTATTCGGATTATCGCAAAGCCAATAAAAATGAATTTGTGACTCAATAAGCTTTTTAGCAATGCTTTTGCCTTTACCGCCTGCACCCCAAAGCACCAAGGGTCGCTCTGCATCACGATCGAGCTTTAAAAAATAATACAGTTTTATATCCAGAAAATAATTCTGAGCGTAATGCACACTGGTTCGGGACGTTCTATGGGCATAATCTCGCCACAAATGTAAGATTTCGGAGCAAGGAATACATTGTAGTCCCATTTCGTAAAAACGAAACGCAAGATCATAATCTTCAGGATATCGATCCAAATCAAAGGCATTGCACCGATCTAAATCGGTTTTATACACCATCCAGCAAGGAGAAGGAATAACACATTCCTTGTAAATTTCGGTGTAGTTGGTGCCGTTTTGCGTTAACCCATTAAGCCATTTTTCATAGCGGGCATATCCGTCGCTAATACCGCTTTTTGAAAAGTAGCGTACCTTACCTATCGCCACATGTCCCGCACCTTTACGCAGTAAAGACGTTGCCAACACGTTTAGTTTGTTGGCGGTCATTATATCATCAGAATCCATGCGTGTAATAAGATCCCCGCAGGACGCTTTATACGCCGTTTGTAATGCCGGGATAATCCCCTTTCCATGATTAGAACGAAGTTTAATATTTGAATGTTTCGTTGCATACGATTGTACTAGGGACCAACTTTCATCTTCGGAACCATCGTCTACCGCAATTATTTCCCAGTGGGTATAGGTTTGGTTAAGAATTGAATCGAAGCATTCGGGCAGGAATGCAGCTGTATTCTTAAAGGGTATTAGAATAGAAATTAGAGCAGTTTGCGACATTTACATCGGTTCATCCTAAAACAACCAGGTCTGAGAAAAACTTCAATCTAAAGATTCCCCGACCCAAGGGTCGGGGTTTCCTATTTACCTCTCCTTTGGAGAGGTCGGAACTGTCTTTTTGCAGTTCCGGGTCAGGTGAAATGCAAAATTTCGATTTTTGGCCCAAAGGCCAAAATGAAACTGGCCAAATACCCCTATGGCTTGCCTCGCGGATAGTCAGTTTCAAGAAATTTTTTATTTATACAGCGATCAATTGTTGCCAAGCGCCTTTTCAATAGCTTTTAACGCCAAGGGTTTCATGATATCATATCCCTTTTTATTTGGATGAACCCCATCATCGCCCAAATCCTTTCTGAGTCCGTTCCGGGCATCAGCCATGGCCGAAAAATAATCTACATAAACGATGTCATTGGCGTCCGCGTATGTTTTTATAAGTTGGTTTAAAGCTACTATTTTTGGCGCAGGTTCTAACCCGGGTTTCCAAGGATAATCAAAGGCCGGTACTACGGAGCACAAAACAACCTTAATACCGTTGGCTTTGGCCAATTGCGACATCGAGATGATGTTGTCCCGAATCATTTCTATGGTAGAAGGACCAGTATTTCCTGCAATGTCATTGGTGCCCGCTAAAATTACGACCACCTTGGGTTGCAGGGCAATCACATCCTGACGAAAACGGACCAACATTTGCGGCGTGGTTTGTCCACTAATGCCTCGGTTGACATACGCCGGATTCGCAAAAAAATCAGGATCAGCAGATTGCCACCCAATAGTTATGGAATTCCCCATAAAAACGATACGATTTTTATCTGTCGTAGGTGTTTTCAATTTTGAATTTGCCTCTTTAAATCGATTTAAATCTGCCCAATCTTGGGCATAGGATGAGGCCGGAAAGATCATTGCCATAAGCAGTACAATAAAAGTGATGTTACGATGTACCATGTGTATTTCAATTTAATTAAGTCCTTTGCGCTGATGTTTAATATCTGCCGGAACAATAGTACCCTTTGCTTCTCCAAAGGCAACTCTAATATAGTTTAAGATATTGGTTATTTCCCTATCTTCCAAATTGCGATACGACGGCATTTCTCCATGATACTCAATGCCATTTACCGTAATGGGTGTTTGTAATCCGCGCAAAGTTACATCAATTAAACGGCTTACATTTCCGGAGACCCATTCACTTTGTACTAATGGCGGAATTTGCCCCACATTTCCGGATCCATTTGCTCTGTGGCAGGAGGCGCAATGGGTTAGGTACGACGCCTGTCCTTTCTCAAGTTCCGCTGTGGTCGCATTAAAATTAAAATTTTCTGTAGGAAGTGTAATTGGCCCTTTATGCGCTAGTACAGGCACCGGATTTTTTAGCGTAGCAAGTTGTTTTTGCATGGCTTTGTTGGCGATTTCAATTTTTAATATACGATCGCCATTGGCAGTAGATAGGCTATCGTACATCCAAGGTTGATGTCCCGGATGCCAATCCAAATTGCTGGTGGCAATATATACCTCACCTTCAGTACCCACTGCTACATCCCTAATTCTACCAAAAGTACGGTAAAAATAAATTTCCTCTGCCTCAATGTTGTCGCCGTATTCATCGAGTTGAAGCACGCGTAAGGCTTGCCCTTTTAAGGTAGCTAACAAAAGACTGTTGTTCCATTCCGGGATGCTCGTGTGGTCGTAATATACCAATCCGGCAGCCGCAACGGTGGGTGTCCAAGCAAAAAGTGGTTCTTCAATGGCAACATCCGTGCAATAGGTTTTTTCCCGTTCTTGGTCACAAAATCCTTCTACGTTGGGCCAGCCATAATTGCCTCCTTTTACAATAATATTAATTTCATCGTCGTTATTTGGACCATGCTCAGACGCATATAGTTTAGCGTTGCCAAAGGCAATACCTTGTATATTCCGATGCCCCATACTCCAAAGCAAAGAATTAGGATAAGGGTTGTCTGCCGGTACAGTGCCATCGAGTTCCATCCTCAAAATTTTTCCATGGTAAGACGCTATGTTTTGCGTAAGCGATATGCTGCCCGCATCTCCGGTACCTAACCACAGTTTCTTATCGCTAGTAATGATCATTCTTGAGCCATTGTGATAGGTGTTGCCTGGAATACGATCTACTACCGTATAGGCATCCTTTAACTGTTTGTCTTCAAAGGTATACCGTACAATTTTAGAGAAAATTTCATCATTGTAGTGTGCATCTTTAACAGCATAGGTATAATGGATAAAAACATAAGGGTTATACGCAAATTCCGGATGCAAAACCATGCTAAGCAAGCCGGTCGATTTTCTATAAAATACATCGGTAAGCTGCATTAATTCCTCTATTTTGCCGGTAGCCAGATGTAGTCTGCTTATGGTTCCTTTCTGTTGTGTAAACCAAATCCAGCCCGATTCCTTCGTTTCAAGATCCCAAGGCACTTCTAAGTTGCGAGCAACTTCGGTGACTAGTAAGGTTGTATTGGCTAGGAGTAAATGGGCTACATAGCTATTTTCATCAAATTTTTTTTCAGGAGGTTTACATGCACCAAACAACAACAAGTACATAAGCACACAGAAACCACAAAAAATGCTTTTGAACATGCTCCAAATGGAAGGTATTATGTTAATTATCAATGTCCTCAAAAGTTGCCTTAATACTTGGCCGGTTTTCCATTGGCAGCCGTTTGCTTAATAAATTGACGAAGGTCGTTGTTCGCATTTTGTAAATCTTCTCGCCGTAAATACATCATGTGACCACTCCGGTATCCTTTAAAACTAAAACGATCTTTTAGGCGTCCACTGGGATCCGTTTGCCACATACTGTATTTGGTGTTGAAATAATTGGTAGCTCCATCAAAATACCCTGCCTGGTAGAGTACATTTAAATACGGATTCTGCGCCATGGCTTGTCGTAAATCGTCTCTAGTGGTATCGTCTTTATTGTCCCACGGATGTACAGGACCAAACATATAATACTTTATATCTGTCTTAAATTTGAGTTCTTCTTGTAAATAATAGTTAATGGCCGGGGTAAAAGAATGCAGCCAAGAGGTAAGCTCGGCACTATAGTCGGGGCCGGTACCGGACAATTGCCTGTCTAGGCCAAGATATCTCGAATCTAACCTTCCTGTAGTGTACCCCGATGCATCGCGCAATAATGCCTTCCAAAAATAACGGGTAGGAACTACTAAATTATGTTCTAAAATCTCCTTTTCTGTAAGTCCCGAATAATAGGCCATTTTCTTAGCTACTGCCTGCTTTTCTGCCTCGGAAATGAATCCTCCTTTGGCAAGAGCCGGAATTAGGGTATTAATGGTATATGCCTCCGATTCCGGAAGGATCTCTAACAAGTCTTTTTGTTGCAATTCGGGCACCAATGCCTTATGATACCAAGCAGTGGCGGTGTAATAAGGAAGGGTAATGGCACTGGCCGTAGGGTCATCGTTTCGAAGTACTTTATAATCAGCCGGCGAAACCATAATAACTCCATTCAAGTACATCCATTGTTTGTTTTGAAGTTCCAAGGCCAAACCGGCGACACGAACGCCCCCATAGCTTTCACCAATAATATATTTCGGGGAGTTCCAGCGATTATTTCGGGTAACAAACGTATTAAGCCATTCTGCCAAATAGGCAATATCTGCATTAATTCCAAAAAATTTGCTGCGATCTACCTCCTTACCACTTTCAGGGATCGTTCTGGAATAGCCCGTGTTTACAGGATTTACATATACAATATCGGCCACATCTAAAATAGAATACGGATTTTCCTTTACACCGTATGGCTGCACCGGATACCCTTCATCATCAATTTTTAAAACCCGAGGCCCGGTATAGGCAAGGTGCATCCATACCGATCCCGAACCGGGACCTCCGTTGAAGGATATCACCAATGGCCGCTCATCCCTACTCCTAATATTATTCCGAGTGTAATACGTGTAATGTAGCGAAGCAATGGGTTGGCCAAGCTCATCCCATACGGGTTGGGTACCTATTTTGGCTGTATAATTAATGAGTGTACCGTTAATAGTGACGCTATTTTGGGTAACCACGGTAGTATCTACGGGGAGTTTTCTACCCTGAGCAAAAGTGGTTGGCACTAGACCAATAACAAACAGGATAGAAAGACATATTTTTAATTTCATGGTAGTTTTATTTTGATGTGGTCTAAAATAAGAAAATAATTCTTTGTGTGTAGGTACATTGCAACTATCTTTAGGGGTACTACTAGAATGGTGAATGGTTAAGGGTTAATTGTGAATGGTTAATATATAATTTCCCCCAAAAATAGGACAGTAATTTAAGTTTAATTTTTTATTCTAAATTTACTGTATTATGGAACGCAGA
>NZ_JAYEEQ010000026.1:0-42093 GCF_034651555.1 Aurantibrevibacter litoralis
TTGGCCCAAAGGCCAAAATGAAACTGGCGAAATACCCCTATGGCTTGCCTCGGGGATAGTCAGTTTCAAGAAATTTTGTATTTAGTTGCGGACTATGAGGACGTCAATTTTAAAATAAATGTGCACCATAGTAGGCTTCAAAAACAAATTCTTACTTCCGGTACGCTGTGCCGCTCAAGGCAATATAGACGAGCAATGCACCAAAAAGTAGGGCGTAGACGGTAGAAAACTGAAACAGCACTCCTAAACTGTACTCTGCATTAAAGAAACCGATGAGGTTGGCACTAAAACCGGTACCCAATTGCAATGCAGCCACTAGAAATCCGGAAACTAAAGCTGCATTTTTAGGAAAATCAGCCGTAGCATTACTAAACGATTTTGGCAGCATAAACGAAATGACCAAACCGCCCACCGCCATGGCACAGAGATACCACATCTCAGAATTTAGTTGCGGCAAGAGGTAAAAAAGCAATCCTAATACAAAAGGTGCACTTACGTATAGCCAATTGGTCTTAAATTTCAGTGCCATTAGGGCAAACAAGATTCGGCCTACGGCTACTGACCCCCAAAACAGCGATAATCCTAAGGATGCTTTTGCTATGGAAAGACCGCCCTGCTTTTCTAAAAATACAGCACCCCAACTGCCAAAGGTGGCCTCGCAGGCACCATAAAAAAATACAGCAATGATATACCACCACAATCTAGGCGGAATGTTAAATTTACCTACATCTGTGGAAACTTCTTTTTCTAAAACTTCCGCAGTTAGTTTCAGAGGAAGAGTCCATGTAAAAAACAATAAGAGCAATAAAATAACCGTAGTTACCAAAGATGCCCCCCACCACATGTCTAGGCCTGTAAAATAGCTAATGAGCAGCGGTGAGGTAGCGGTTCCAATTCCCAAGAAAAAATGGAGCGCCGTAATGGCGGAGGTTTCTTTGCCCGCAAACAATTGAAAGGCAAAAGGATTTAGTGCGGTAAGACTAAATCCGAAACCCACCCCCAAGAAGCCGGTGGCCATAAGTATACAAACATATACCGCAGTGGCATGATTTTCTAACCAATGACTTGCAGTGAGCAAACCCGTAGAGAGCACTAAGGCAAATAGGCCGTAAAGCAAAACCTTTTTCATTCCAATCTGGGAGGCCAACTTGGAGGCCATCAAAGACGAAATAATAGCCAAGATAATTTGAGGAGTAAAAATACTGCCAAACTGACTGCTCGAGAATCCATGATGAAGCGTACTCGTAAAAATACTTCCCGCTGCCGGGAAAAGCACCAATGCCACGCCGGTCATATAACCGCCCAAATAGATGGCGATTATTTTTTTAATTTTTGATAGGTTCACAGCTGTGATTTTTGAATCGTGAACATGATGCGTATGAGTGCCGAAACAGACCAAGCTTGATGAATGGTTCCTTTCCCATGATTAGGTTGCAATCCATCAAAAACCTCAGATACTCCGCCAATGCAATTGGCATTGTAGAAGTGATGTTTAAGCGGTGCTATAAGGGATTCTAAATGAGCGTTACTTTTCATTGTTTTACCATGGATTTTTAGGTAGGCCGCTGCATATTCACCCAGTAAAAAGGGCCACACTGTGCCTTGATGATAGGCCAAATCACGGGACCATACATCGCCGCCATACGTATCTTTAAAATCGGGATGTTGAGAGGCTAAGGTACGCAAACCAAAGGGCGTCAGTAAATTTGTGGTCACAACCTCCAGAATTTGTTGTTGTTGATGGTTATTCAGTATTGAAAAAGGCAAACTCACGGTATAAATTTGATTGCATCGCAGGGCATCGTCCACAGAGGTCATGGGTAGCACTACATCGTTCAAATAGCCCTTGTCATTAAAAAAGAAAGGCACAAAATGCTGTTCTAATTTGCTAATGCTATCGGTTACTGCATCAATATATTCGTTGTTCAGAGCCAGATGTAATTGAAAATATTGATAGGTTTTTAGGGCGTTATACCAAAGCGCCTGTATTTCTACAGGACAACCGTGTCTGGGGGTAACAACATAATCGCCAATACGGGCATCCATCCAAGTGAGTTGCGCAATACCTTCCCCGCCATAGATAAATCCTTCCGGAGTTTCGTGTATATTATAACGGGTTCCAGTTTTATGAAATCGGATAATATCGGTGAGTTTGTCAAAGGCATTTTTAATAAATTCTTCATCTTCAAACGCTTGATAATATTCATACAATACCACAAACAGCCATAGGGTGGCATCGATAGTATTGTATTCCACCTCATCTTCCGGAGCATCAGGGAAACGGTTGGGCAACATGCCTTGGTCTAAATAATGTAGAAAGGTTCTTAAGATCGATTTGCACACATCTTGTTTGCCGGTGTCTATGCATAAACCCCGCATGGCAATCATGGAGTCGCGTCCCCAATCGGTAAACCAGTGATAACCGGCGATAATGGAATGACTTTCGGTAGATTTTCGCGTCACAATAAACTGATCGCCAGACACCAACAAATCGTTTAAAAAAGTATCATTCGTTTGTCGAAGTGAGTGGCATCGGTCTGTAGCAGTTTTTTTTAAAGCGGAACCATTGCTTTCCATGGCCGCCGCGTCAGTTGAAAAAATAAGATGTGTAACCTGTCCCGGTTTCAGGTGTATTTCTACATGGCCTATGTTGAAAGTATCTTCCCTGTCTTCTAATCCGCGATCTTGTTCTTTTTTGTACACATAATTTTTATACCAGTTGGGTTGACTTACAAAAGCACCTCCATGAGACAGATAGAGTGGATGCGCACCGTAATAGGCGTAAGTCTTAAGAAATCCTTCCTGCGTATCGGTAAAGAAATTGGTGTGTTCGTTTTCTCGCAAATTGCTGTGATAATCCCGATGATTTAGGAATACATCTATTTTAAGAGAAAGGGCTGCTTCACCGGTATTCTTGTATTCAACAACGGTGGTATTTTCGCCATATACCATAAAAATGGTTTTTGACAGTTTAAAATCGGCACCTTGGTATATGGACGTGGGTAAAGGAAAGCGATCAAAACTGCTGAGGTACTGATAGCCGTTTGGATTTATGGCATGTTCAAATTGATTGGACGAAAGCTCAAAAACCTCTTGGTTCACGGTAATAGTTTCTTCTACTTTAGATACCAATACAACTCTATGTGTAGGCGGATTTAGTGATGCCACCAACAAACCGTGATAGCGTCTGGTATGGGCCCCGGATAAGGTGCCTGAAGCATAGCCTCCTATGCCGTTGGTAACGATCCATTCTTTATCGGAAAGCAAATCAAAGTTGGGGTTCACAAAATGGATCATCGTTTTTCATGTTTTAGTTTCCGGTGAATTAATTGCGCCACCAGACCGGTCCATCCTGTTTGATGCGAAGCACCGACCCCGCGCCCATTGTCGCCATGAAAATATTCATAAAAGAGGACTAATTCCTTAAAATGCGGATCTTTTTCGTAGATATCGTGTAAGGCATTCGCTGGACGCTGACCTTGTGCATCCTGCTCAAAAATTTTGATTAAGTTTTCTGAGATATCATCGGCAACACCACCCAACCGGCACAAATTGCCTTGATCGGTTGGGCAAGATACATGCATTTCACCGTTATAAAATTTATCCAATTCTTTTAAAGATTCAATAAGCAAGAAATTCATGGGCATCCAAATAGGCCCGCGCCAGTTAGAGTTGCCACCAAAAAGACTCGTGGTAGATTCTGCCGGCTCGTACTGCAGACCAAAATCTTGTCCTTCTATATGAACCACATAGGGTGTTTCGTGTTTTTTAGATACCGACCTAATACCATAAGGGGAGAAAAATTCTTCCTGAGAAAGCAGGCTTTTTAAGACCCTTTCTAATCGATCTTTGGGTACAAGGGAGAGCAGCATATCGCCATCCTCATTAAACGTATCCATTACCAGATGTTTGGCATTCTTTCGTTGGTATTTTTTAAACCATAGTAAGCGCCTTTTAAAATCGGGAAGGTTCTCTAGTCGCTCTTTATCCACAACCAAGGTGGCAAAAAGAGTACTTAACCCTACCAGAGAGCGTACCTTGAGAGGAATATATTGCCCATTGGGAAGTCCAAGAACATCATAGAAAAAACCGTCTTCCTCATCCCACGAACCCGTCCAA
This sequence comes from Aurantibrevibacter litoralis, assembly GCF_034651555.1. Classification (NCBI taxonomy): domain Bacteria; kingdom Pseudomonadati; phylum Bacteroidota; class Flavobacteriia; order Flavobacteriales; family Flavobacteriaceae; genus Aurantibrevibacter; species Aurantibrevibacter litoralis. Next base: position 4,120 of record NZ_JAYEEQ010000026.1, read on the forward strand.
TCTTCGGAACGTTGGTTTAGGGCTTCGGCGATATACACAAAGTGTTCTAGAAATTTGGTAGCGACATCTTCAAAACCAACGGGGTCTTCTTGGGCAATTTCAAGAGCCATATCAAGCATGTTTAGGCTATACATGGCCATCCAACTGGTGCCATCGGCTTGTTCTAAATAACCGCCACCCGGAATAGCAGAACTTCGGTCGAAGACTCCTATGTTATCCAATCCTAAAAAGCCACCTTCAAAAATATTATTATCCATATGATCTTTTCGGTTAACCCACCATGTAAAATTGATAAGGAGCTTTTGAAAAACTTTCTTTAGAAAATTAACATCGCCTTTACCCGTTTTTTCCTTGTCAATCCGATATACTTCTAGGCAGCCCCAAGCATGAACGGGTGGGTTTACATCCCCAAAAGCCCATTCGTAGGCGGGGAGTTGTCCGTTGGGCTTCATATACCATTCTCTTAAGAATAATACCAATTGTTCTTTAGCAAAATTGGCATCAACCATAGCTAATGGCACGCAGTGAAAGGCTAAATCCCATGCCGCATACCAAGGGTATTCCCATTTGTCGGGCATCGAAATAATGTCTTGGTTGTTCAGTGTTTTCCAATCCGAATTTCGGCCTGTTTTTCTACTTTCCGGTGGGGGCATTTGCCCGGGATCGCCGTTGAGCCATTGCGGAATATCGATATAATAATATTGTTTGGACCACAACATGCCGGCAAAGGCTTGCCGTTGAATGTTTGCCAAATCGGGGTGCGTTTCCGGATTGGAGAATTCGGTATAAAACGCATCAGCATCCTGCAAACGTTCTTTAAAAATGTTGTCAAAAGACGTTTTTAACGGATTGGTTTTGGCCTTGGTTTTTGTCAGTCTAAATTTAAAAACTACCGATTTACCTGCCGGAACAATGGTTTCGTAGAGTGGCGAAAACTTAGTGCCTTGCGTTATTCCTTCAAATTTGGAATAATCGCCGGAAACTACAGCGTCATTTATGGCATCTTTAGGGCGATCTGTACCGTTGGGCTGCCCAAATAACCGCTCTGTATTGGTTTCATTTTCAGCAAAAAGGATACGATTTGGACTTTCAAAATAGAAAAAATACGTGCCCAGTTTAGAGTGGTATGCTTTAACTTCAGAAAAATCTTTTTTTGTGCTTTCCAGTTCCAAAATTGGTTTTGTTTTCTGTAGACCAAAACTCCACAAATTGGTAAACCATAAATTGGGTAAAACAGAAATAGGAGCATCAGTATCGCTTCGGTTGTGTACGCTGATTTTAATGAGGATATCTTCTTCATCGGCTTTGGCGTATTCGGTAAAGACATCAAAGTATTTTTGATTGTCGAAAACACCGGTGTCCAGAATTTCAAACTCTGTTTCATGCTTTGAGCGATGTCTGTTGGTATGCACCAATTGTTCGTACGGAAAAGCCGACTGTGGGTATTTGTACAAATGTTTCATGTACGTATGTGTGGGCGTGCTGTCCAGGTAATAGTACAGTTCTTTAACATCTTCGGCATGGTTTCCTTCGGGACCTGTGAGTCCAAACAAACGTTCTTTTATAATAGGGTCTTTGCCGTTCCAGAGGGCAACAGCAAAATTAAGCCTATTTAGACTGTCTGTAATCCCGGCAATACCGTCTTCGCCCCAGCGATATACACGACTACGCGCATGATCATGGGGAAAATAGTCCCAAGCTTCTCCATGTTCGCTGTAATCTTCGCGTACTGTTCCCCATTGGCGCTCACTAAGGTATGGCCCCCATTTTAGCCAATTCTTTTCACCTTTGTAATGCGTGTTAAGTCGTTCTTGTTCTTTATTCATTTTTTTGTTTTTTAGCGATCATTTGGTTAGGTACAATGTACACAAACCGTATGGAAAACCCTTGTTTTGTTCCAAAGGAAGGCTTAGCCGTTGGTAGTAAATCCGGGATAGCAGGTCATTGCACCATCGATAAATATGGTAGATCCGTTGATGTAATCGGACTCGTCAGAAGCCAGCCAAACGGCGGCAGAACCAATATCATCGGGTTCGCCAATGCGCTTATACGGAATAAGTTGATTGAGTTTTTCTAAAGCTTCGGGCGTATCCCAAGCTTCTTTGTTTATAGGAGTTCGTATAGCACCGGGCGCAATGCTGTTGGCGCGGACTTTTAGGGGAGCATACTCTTGCGCTATACTTTGCATGAGCATTACGATGGCACCTTTGGATGCGGCATAATTTGCATGACCTGCCCATGGAATAACCTCATGCACCGAACTAATATGAATAAGTTTCCCTAAGGCTTTGGAAACTTCAGGTCGAAGGCCACGGCGCATAAATTCCTTTAGCGCCTCTCGAGCACATAGAAAATGGCCGGTAAGGTTTACGTCCATTACTTTTTGCCATGCCGATAAGGGCATTTCATGCAAAGGATAATCTACCTGAATTCCGGCATTGGGCACTACAATGTCTACGGTGCCAAACTCTTTAATGGCAGTTTGGAACATGGCCTGAACCTGATCTTCCTTACTTACATCTGCTTTAAAAGGGATGGCGCGCCCACAGAGATCATCATCGCAAATAGAATGTGCCAATTCTTCCGCCGCCTCAGGATTAGAAATGTAATTGATGATGATGTTAGCTCCTTCCATACCTAGTCCTTTGGCAATGGCTGCGCCAATTCCGGAATTAGCACCTGTAATAATGGCCGTTTGGCCTAAAAGTCGTTTGTTGGGTTTTTGTACCATATGTAAAGTTTTAAATTTATTATTTTTCAAAAAGCAAAATTGCATGGCCATCCACATCTCGTATCATTAGACCACGGGATGCATTGAATTTGGAGCCTTTAAGATGTACGATTTCTTTTGATATGATTTCGATATCCTGATTTTTTAATTGTTGATAAAGGGAATCTAAATCGGCAACTTCAATTGAGGAGTGCCAATGCCAAAGATCGGTTGCCGTACTGTTGTTAGGATATTTTCTACCGCCGGGAGGTGCTACATACTCCAAAAATTCAATTCCCATACCTTGCTGTGCCACCAAGCCTGAAATTTCTAAGCGCGCACCAAAAACTTGGTTAAGATGTTCTTGTTCGGAACCGTAATTCTCACTTTTTCCGGCCAGTTTTAATCCTAGCGATTCATAAAACCTTTGTTGTTTAGGGGTATCCGATATTCCAATGGCGGTATGGTCTATACCTAAAAAAAGATTTGTTTGCACCTCCTGCCATTTTGGATTTCCTTTACCAGGCGGAAAGTAGATGAGTTCTACATTGTGGCCATCCGGATCTCTAAAATAAAATGCTTTGATACCTGCTGCGGCCGGTATATAATCCGGTAATGTTTGCGGTGCTGTAGAAACGTGAGGCACCCGATTTTCTCGTAGCCTGCTATATGCCTTTTCCATATCCGAAACCACAATAGCAATATGTTGAAACCACAAATCATTGCTTTTAGAATCTGCCGGAATTGGGTTTTGCTGCACCACATTGGGGAATTCTTGCAGGATAAATGTTTGTTCTCCTAAGCCCAAGCGAAGCATTTTTACACGAGCCTGTTTTCTTGGAAGGCTGTATAATAAGGCCGAGGTTTTGGCATCCATAGAAAATGTATCTACTACCTTAAAGGGCAAAACTTGGGTGTAAAAATGCTGAATTTTATCGATATTGCTTACGGTAACCGTAATTTCACTAACACGCTTGGCAGTTTGTGAGAAAGCGTTTAAAGCGGTAAAAAATAAATATATCGAAACAAAAAGCGATAAAAACGATGTTGATTTATGCATTATTGTGATATCGATTTAGCAAAAAACGTTTGATTGATATAATCTCCCACCCGCAGTGCCATCGCAATAATGGTTAAACCCGGATTTACGGCAGAACTCGACGGAAAAAAACTTCCATCGACCACAAAAAGGTTGTCTACCTCGTGCGATCGGCACCAAATATCCAAAGCGGATGTTTTAGGATCAGTACCAAACCGGACGGTACCGCATTGGTGCGCTGTGCCTGCCAAAGGGATTTTTTTGCCCAAATAGAGATGACTGGGAAAAAGATGCGATTCGCAGCCTGCGTGCTCCACCATCCATTTCAATTTTTTCTGAAGCCGCTTATGTCCTTCCAGATTGTTTTCGGTGTACTGTAATTTAATCTGTCCGTCTTTGGTTAGCATTACCCGGTTTTCAGGATCGGGTAAATCTTCGGAGGTCATCCAAAAATCGAGGGCATGGTTGGCCATGAGTTCCAATGAAAATCCGGGTGCGATAGCAGGGGCGTCTTCCTTGTACATTACCGGATCCGATTTTCCGAGCATTTGTATGTGTCCCAATGGAAAATCAAAATCATCCGAACCAAAATAGTAATCGTTTACAGCAAATGTTTTTCCAAACTTTGTTAAATTCGGCTTTTTGGAGATGGCTAATAAGGCCGAATTGTTATGCGCCATATAGTTTCGCCCTACCATATCCGAACTGTTTCCCAAACCGTTTGGATGTTTCTCGTTGGCTGATTTTAACAGCAACGCGGCCGAATTGATAGCACCACAGGCCACGATGACAAGGCCGGCACTGAAAACTTCTTTTTTACCATTCAACTCAACAACGACCTCTCTGATTTTTTTTCCGGAAGCATCTGTGTTTAATTTTTCCACAAGCGCATGAGTGTGCAAAGTGACATTGGAATATTTCAATGCTTCTTTGATGCCCATTACATGAGAATCCCCTTTGGATTCGGTGGGATCAGGAAATCCGTCAAAACGATCGAGTACCAAAGGAGCATCGCCTTTTTCCGGATTTTTTACTCCAATGGGCAGTGGGAAAGGGTGAAGTCCCAATTTTTGGATGTCGTCATACAACTCCTGAATCCGTGGTTCGTGGGGAAGAGGAGCTAGTGGGTACGGCATAGGATCTTCCGGTTCAGTAGGATCGGATCCTCTTAGGCCATGCACATGATACATTTTTTCGGCTTCCAGGTAATACGGTTTTAAATCGTCGTAGGCAATGGGCCATGCGGGCGAAACTCCTCCATGGTGTTGTATTTCTTGAAAGTCTCTTTCCCGAAGTCGTAGTAACGCAGCACCATACATTTTGGTATTGCCGCCTACGCAATAATGAATACCGGGGTGAAATCCCTTGTCATTTTTATCGAGCCATGTTTCTTTGGCTTTGTAGCGTGCTTTGATAAAGACTTCTTCGGTATCCCAATTTTCCTTTTCCTTTGGGATGTAATCGCCGCGTTCTAGGATTAGGATTTTTTTTCCGGTGGGGGCTAATTTAGCGGCCAATGTGCCGCCGCCGGCACCGGTGCCAATGATTATAAGATCGTAATTCGTCAAAATTTCAAAAATTAGTTAGTGTTATTATAATAGTGCCCGCTTATTTCAAAGCGAGGTGCGTTAATGCTTCTTTTTTGTTAAAATGGGTTGCCTTTACTGGATGAGATCCGCTATTGGTGTGATCTATGGCGCAGGCCACCGGAATGTGATACAGCAAGCGGTAGTAATCGTTAACCGAGCTTTCCCAGCCAAACCGAGATGATTTGGCGTTTTCTTTAATTTCTTGCCATTCTTCGGGTTGATTAAAATACATGTCAATGGCCTCTTGAAGCGTTTTAACCAAATTGATGGCTTTTTGGTAACTGGTCTTCCCATCAAAGGTAAAACCGTTAATACCATGGCCCACGGTGTCTTTTAGGCCACCCGTATTATGTACCAGACAGGGATTGCCGTTACGCATGGCCAACATTTGACAAATACCACAAGGCTCAAAAAGACTCGGCATAAGGTATAGATGGGCTGCGGCGTAGATGCTTTTTACTACAGCTTCAGATTGGCCATTGATAAACACAAAATTGTTGTGGGCGTAACTCGCCTCCCTAAAAAAGGTTTCATAAGCCGGATCTCCGGTACCTAAAAGCACATACACGCCGTTTGCCTTCGCTAATGCGGCAAGTAATTGATCAAAAATTGCCGGATATTGTTTAAAAAAATAAAACTTTTGTTCCGTGAGGCGCGCCACGCTGGCCATAAGGAATTTCGGTTTTTCCAATAGGTATCCGGACAGTTTTTTGCCGGTATGAATCAAAAAATCAGCCTTATATTTTTTACCTTCTTCACTGAGCCATCCATAAATTGCCTTCAAGCTATGTTCATAAAAATTGGGCTTTTCATCATAATTTAAGTGGGTATAATCTATACCATTCAGAATACCAAAAAGGCGATCTTCTCGGTCGGCCTTTTGCAGTAAGGCTTCCAGACCTTCCCCACCAATAAAATAAGGTTGTTCGCTGGGCAGAAGAATATCTTGTTTGTACGAAGGCGATACGGTATGCACTGCATCAGCATAACGTATGCCTAAACCCATAAGGTTTACGCAATCGCGATATCTTGGGTCTTGCACCCATTCGGGATCAAATGAAACTTCGGGAAACCACGCTTGTAATGAGGAATAATTTCCCTCCAATGGACGTATGCCCTGTATTGCCAAATTATGAATGGTATAGGCAAACCTACTTTCTTTTAGTTTTGCATATGCCGGATGAAACTCCTTTAAAAAAAGCAGTAGTGCCGTATGCCAATCGTGAAGGTGTATGACATCTAATTTTCCAAAAAAACCTTGCTGTATCAACTGCGCAACACTTACACAAAACAGGGAAAATTTGTTGGCATCGGTATAAAAGGGTTCATTTTCATCGTGCTGATAGATGTGCGCAATGTTACCTTCGGTGAGGTCGGCATGGTGCAGTACATAGTGCGACACCCTTGTGTTTGGCTCTTTAGGTGTCCCCTTGTAGAGTTCCATAAGGTAGGATGTTCCTCTGAAGCTAACCGTAAATTTTTCTAGAAATTGTGCCGTTTTGTGCAGTCTTCCGTAAGATGGCACTACAGTAGACACAGAGTGACTGTTTAGTGCAATGTGTATAGGCACATCCCGTACCACGTCGCCCATACCACCGGCCTTGCAATTGGCTAAGGCGTCGTTTTCGGCAGATACAAATAAAAAATTAGGTATCATTTGTTGCGGTTGTTTGATGAATACTATGCTTTAGGTTGTTTTTTTGTCGACGAAAAGCAGCGTTACTTAGTTCAATAACGAGGTTTAACCCCAATTTAACAGTAAGATAATACGCGCATCTCCCGAATGGATGCCAATAGGCTGCTATTTCTGGTCATTTTTATGGTAGCCCAGCTTAAATTTCTATTTTTGAGCAAATTCTTATGCTTATGAAATACCTTCCGATTAATTCGAATCTCTTTATAAAAAATCGAACCAAGTTTATGGCACATATGAAGCCCGGTAGCTTGGCCGTTTTCAATTCTAACGATATTTATCCTATTAGTGCAGACAGCACCATGCCTTTTAATCAGCATCGGGATATTTTTTATTTAAGTGGAGCCGATCAAGAAGAAACGATATTGGTACTTTTTCCGGATGCGATTGACAAAAAACATCGCGAAATTCTTTTTGTGAGAGAAACGAATGATCATATTGCGGTGTGGGAAGGGGAAAAGTTAACGAAAGAATGGGCCACGACCGTTTCGGGAATTGAAACCGTTTATTGGTTATCTCAGTATGAAAAGATTTTTTTTGATCTCATGACCGAGGTCGATACTATTTACTTTAATACTAACGAACATTATAGGCAGGCGTCGGAAACACAGACCCGAGAAGACCGGTTTATTTTAAATTGCAAACTAAAATTTCCGGCTCATAAAGTAGCCAAAAGCAATCCTATTCTCCAAAAATTGAGAGGTGTAAAAGAGCCGGAAGAACTCGCCTTAATGCAAACGGCCTGCGATATCACTGAAAAGGGATTTCGGCGGTTGTTGGGCTTTGTAAAACCCGGCGTTTGGGAATATGAAATTGAAGCCGAACTGCTGCATGAATTTATTAGAAATCGCTCTAAAGGTTTTGCCTACACTCCTATTATAGCTTCGGGAAACAATGCCAATGTGTTGCATTATGTCGTTAACAACCAACAATGCAAAGAAGGGGATTTGCTTTTGCTAGATGTGGCGGCAGAATACGCCAATTATTCCAGCGATCTTACCCGGACCATTCCCGTCAACGGAAAATTTACAAAACGCCAAAAAGAGGTGTATAATGCAGTGCTTCGGGTAAAAAATGAGGCCACCAAAATGTTGGTACCGGGTGTACTTTGGGCCGAGTATCATAAGGAAGTGGGTAAAATTATGACTTCAGAATTACTTAAACTGGGCTTATTAGACAAAGCCGATGTGCAAAACGAAGATAAAAATCAACCGGCTTATAAAAAATACTTTATGCACGGCACCAGCCATCATATTGGTTTAGATACGCATGATTACGGGGAACTAAAAACGCCCATGAAAGCCAATATGGTTTTTACGGTAGAGCCGGGGATTTACATTCCGGCAGAAAAAATGGGAATCCGCTTAGAGGATGATGTGGTAATTCAGCCTTCCGGCGAACCCTTTAATTTGATGGGCAATATTCCGATTGAAGCGGAAGAGATTGAGGAGTTGATGAAAGCCCACTAGACCCCAAAGGGGGAATTGTTATCCCTCTGCCCAGGTGCTTTATCATTGTAGCTCGCGAATAATGCGCTCCACGTTATGGAAAACTTCACTTTGTTCCGTAGATTAAGGGGCAGGTGCCAGTTCAAGCTCAAAAGGCGCTATAGCCTATGCGCTCAATTTATTGGCACTTGGTATCTTCTTTTAAGGATTTCATTTTTTGCAATGCGGTGTTTTCAGTCACCTCCTCGCAATACACATTATTGATTAATACGCCATTCTCAAATACGATTTGAATGTATTTTGTTTCTCCGGGCTGTACCGTTACTTCAAATTTTTCTGCCCTTTCTTTTGATTTTGTGCCACCAAATTGAACCGAAGCACTATGCACCCCAGATGTTACTTCAATGACCGAATACCTTTTATTATTGAGTCTACAGACAAATACTTCGTCAATAAATGTTTTAAAGGCCGCGGACGAACCCATAAAACCGGTAGATCTTATAAAAATAATTTTACCGTTAGCAAGGCTGTCAATGACAGGTTCATGGGCAACCGATTGGAACACGCATCCCGCTATTAGAGCGAAAATAAATAAAGATTTTGTCATGGGTTTTAGGTTTTAAGAGGACGAAAATATGCTTGTAAATATATTTAATTTTCGATCAGGTATACATTTTATTTTCAATGAAAATGAACCCACTTTTTTGTGCTTTTACCCTTTCTAAGCTATGAAGGTTGGGAGGAAAAGGGCAAGCCCAAATTTGCTGAAAACAGAAACATCGCAGATGAGGTTATGATGTCATGGAGTGATCTTGTTCTGCTTTGGAGTAGTCAAAAAGCCTGAAACCGGAAACCAAGAACTTTCGACTTCGTTAGTTGTCGGTTATTGGTTGATCGTTGTCCGGGGATTGTTGAGGGGAGTTTAAATTCAAAAAAAATAAGAAAACATAATCTTTAGAAAATTAAATATCTTGGTTTTGGGGCTTACGGAGCGTGATCATTACATTACACACTACAAAAGCGACGATGGCCGGCAGCACCCACCCCATATGATATTCTTGCAAGGGCAGCCACGTTACTAATGAAGTACTTGCGTTTAGGTTAAGGCTCTTTAAAAAGTCGGGCACACTAAAGAGCGCAGTCGTGGCCACTACTATTTTAAAGACAAACGGAGAAGCCCAGCGATCGGGAAGTACATTTAAAAGGATAAGTACTAGTGTAATTGGGTAAATAAACATTAAGGCTGGTAGCGCTACTGCAATAATATACGCTACCTGAAACTGACCCATAAGGACGCCTAAGGCGCAGCCTAGGGCACCTGTAAGGGTATAGGCCAGAGGGGCATTGCCAAATCTAGATTGTATAAAGTCGGCCGTACCGGTAACAATGCCAACAGCGGTGGTAAAGCAGGCCAAAGCCACTAGAATACTCAACAGGAGATTGGCGGTATTTCCCAAAGTTTGCGTGCTAATTCCGGTTAATAAGGCCGTTCTAGAGATATCCGAATCAAAATCGTTATGCAGTAAGGCACCGGTAAGAATTAATCCGGTATAAATGAGAAATAGACCCAATCCCGAGAACCATGCCATGCGTTTCATGAGGTTTCTTTTTTCGGTATAAGAGGCGTTTTCATTTTTTAAATTGATAGAGATAATGATGACGCCACCTACCACAACCGCACCAATAGCATCAAAAGTCTGGTAACCCTCTAAAATGGCATAGCTAAACGGATGTGCTATTTCCGTAGCACCAAAAACAAAATCCGAAGAAAAAAGGGTAATACCAATGATCATGACCAAAATGAGTACAATCGCCGGAGTAAGAAATTTACCAAGGATGTCTAGTATTTTAGATCGGTTCATTACAAAAACAAAGACCAATCCAAAATAGACAATACTTGTTAGCAACGAAGACGTTCCAAAAAATGGAGCAATCGCCATTTCATGGGTTACAGAGGCAGTTCTTGGCGATGGCAGGCTTATAGAGATGGCATATACCAAAAGCGAATACACCAAACTGAAGGTAGGCGATACCTTTTTGGCAAAATCAAACATAGTGCCTTGTAATTTTGCGTGTGCCAAAACGCCCAGTATGGCAAAAAATACGGCAGAAATACAAAAACCCAGGGTAACAAGCCACCATTGGTCGCCCGACTTAAAACCCAGTAGAGGCGGCAAGATTAGGTTTCCGGCTCCAAAAAACAGGGAAAATAAGGCGAAACTGGCAATGAGGGTTTCACGGGTTTTGTGCATATACCAAAACTTTAAGGAAATGTATGTCAAAAAAACAAGGTTAAAATAGACGAAAAAGAGACTAAAAAGTGCTTTTCATCGAAAAAAGTGCATTTTAACAAAAAAAATAAAAAATAATGTGCACTTGCTCAATAAAAAATGGGTGAACAACGTTCTTTATCTAAAGTTGATTACGACACTGATTTTCAATTTTACAACAACATTAATTTATGCATTACTAAGGTTCCCCAAACCCTACCATGCGCTTTTAAAAAACCTACCTTATGAAACACTTATTTTCTACCTGCGGCGGCAAACTAAGTTCCTTTTGCTGTAGTATTTTTGGGCATCATTATGCCGTTTCTAAAAGAGTGACCTTTCACATTAAAGAATATCAATGTATTCACTGCCACAAGCAGGTTACTACCGATGTAAGCGGTAACTTATCCTTGTTAACTCCAGAAAGACGCGATATCAATAATACACTGGAGGATTTATATCAAAAAAGACACAGAACCACCCAGCAGGTGGCCTAATTATGCTTGGCAAACGAATTCCACCCCTGAGCGGTAAGTGGAATTTTAGAGTTATTCCTGGAAATTAAATGTGCACCTTCGTTCTCGGCTGTCATGTGCCCCACGACAGTTAAGTTAGGATTGCCCTTGATTTTCGGGAATTCTTTTTGGTCAATAGTGAACAAAAGTTCATAATCTTCGCCTCCGCTCAACGCTATCAAAGTACTGTCTATTTGAAATTCCTCACACGCACTCATTACCGTAGGATCTAGCGGAATTTTATCTTCAAACAAGTTACAGCCTACGTTGCTGCTTTTACATAGATGCAATATTTCCGAAGAAAGTCCGTCACTAATATCAATCATTGCCGTGGGATGCACCTCCAGTGCAGCCAACAGTTCTACAATATCTTTACGAGCTTCCGGCTTCAATTGCCGTTCTACTATGTAGGAATAGGGCGTAAGATCCGGTTGATTATTTGGGTTAACTTTAAACACTTCTTTTTCGCGCTCCAGTACTTGCAGCCCCAAATAGGCACCTCCCAAATCGCCTGTAACCACTAAAAGATCATTGGGTTTTGCGCCGCTTCGGTAGCTAATGTCCTCTGCATTTGCTTCACCTAGGGCAGTGATACTAATGAGCATTCCGGTTTTTGAAGAAGTGGTATCGCCACCAACAAGATCCACATTATAGGCTTTGGTGGCCAAAGCCACCCCACTGTAAAATTCTTCAAGCGCCTCCAAAGGAAAGCGGTTGGAAACGGCAATGGAGACCGTGATCTGTGTAGCAGTGGCGTTCATGGCATAAATATCGGATAAGTTTACCATAACGGCTTTGTACCCCAAGTGTTTCAAGGGCATATAACTGAGGTCAAAATGTACGCCCTCAATTAGTAAATCGGTAGAAATCAGCGTTTTTTTATCTTTAAAATCTAAAACCGCCGCATCGTCCCCAATGCCTTTTACTGATGATTTTTGCTGTAAGGCAAACCCTTTGGTAAGATGCGCTATCAATCCAAATTCACCTAAGCGTTCTAGAGCGGTACGTTCTGTATTTTTATCTTCTAACATAGGGCAAAAGTAAAGAGAAAGACATAAAAAGGATACAAAAATAGCGGTATAAATAGGTATAGAAAAAGTTTATATCCGCATTTGTTATATTAATGTTAGGAATTATGGTAAACCAGCGTAGATATAGTATATTTGTTCTTTATTTAGAATAAATCCAATTAAATATGATTCAAGTTTCCGAAACAGCGAAGAAAAGGGTCATAGACCTAATGACGGACGAGGGTTACGATGCCTCTAAGGATTTTGTACGTGTAGGTGTAAAGAGTGGCGGATGTAGCGGCTTATCTTATGAATTGAAATTTGATAATAAAATAGCCGAAACAGATAAGGTGTTTGAGGACAATGCGGTACGGATTATAGTAGACAAAAAAAGCTTCCTGTATTTAGTAGGTACCGTCTTGGAATATTCCGGCGGACTCAATGGGAAGGGATTTGTGTTCAATAATCCTAATGCGCAGCGAACCTGCGGGTGTGGGGAGAGTTTTTCGCTTTAAAAAGCCCCCTAACCCCCAAAGGGGGAATAGAATATCAGAAGATTGCATAAAACAAATATCATAATAGATGAAGCGGATTATTGTGATGGAGCATTTAAGTTTAACGAATAAAAATTTCCCCTTTGGGGAGTAAGGGGCTTATGGCATATACAGAAGAAGAACTTAAGAAAGAGCTGGAAACCAAGGAATATGAATACGGTTTCTACACCGATATTGCGTCTGACACTTTTCCCAATGGGCTAAATGAGGAAATTGTTATCGCCATTTCTAAAAAGAAAGAAGAACCGGAGTGGATGACACTTTGGCGCTTAGAATCTTTTAAAATTTGGAAGGAAATGACCGAGCCCGAATGGGCTAATGTGCGCTATCAAAAACCCGATTTCCAAGCCATATCCTACTATTCTGCACCCAACAGTAAACCCAAGTACGATAGTTTGGATGAGGTAGATCCGGAATTGTTGGAGACCTTCAAAAAATTGGGTATTTCCTTAGACGAACAAAAAAAACTGGCCGGTGTTGCCGTAGATATTGTCATGGACTCGGTATCTGTAGCTATGACTTTTAAAAAGACATTGGCCGAAAAGGGTATTATATTTTGTTCTATTTCTGAGGCGATTAAGGAACATTCGGAATTGGTGCAAAAGTATATTGGTTCGGTCGTGCCACAGAAGGATAATTTTTATGCAGCGTTAAATTCGGCTGTATTTTCAGACGGATCGTTCTGTTATATTCCTAAAGGAGTGCGCTGTCCCATGGAGTTGTCCACGTATTTTAGAATCAATCAAGCCGGTACCGGGCAATTTGAACGCACTTTGGTGATTGCCGATGAAGGAAGTTACGTAAGTTACCTGGAAGGCTGTACCGCACCTTCCAGAGATGAAAACCAGTTGCATGCTGCTGTGGTAGAATTGATAGCTTTGGATCATGCAGAAATAAAATACTCTACCGTACAAAATTGGTTTCCGGGAAACAAAGAAGGAAAAGGCGGGGTGTACAACTTTGTTACAAAAAGAGGTTTGTGCGAGAAAAACGCTAAAATTTCTTGGACTCAGGTAGAAACCGGATCGGCGGTTACCTGGAAGTATCCATCCTGTATTTTAAAGGGCGATAATTCTATAGGTGAGTTTTATTCTATTGCGGTGACCAATAATTTTCAGCAGGCCGATACAGGAACCAAAATGATCCATTTGGGTAAAAACACGAAGAGCACCATTATTTCCAAAGGAATATCGGCAGGCAAATCGCAAAATAGTTATCGGGGTTTGGTGCAGGTAAGCAGCAGGGCCGAAAATGCCCGGAATTTCTCCCAATGCGATTCGTTATTAATGGGCAACGACTGTGGGGCGCATACGTTTCCCTACATCGAAGTAAAAAATAAATCGGCTCAAATAGAACACGAAGCCACCACCAGCAAGATAGGTGAAGATCAAATTTTCTATTGCAACCAAAGAGGGATACCTACAGAAAAGGCGATTGCCTTAATTGTGAATGGTTTTAGCAAGGAAGTATTAAACAAATTGCCCATGGAATTTGCCGTAGAGGCTCAAAAATTATTAGAGATAAGTCTTGAAGGCTCTGTAGGATAACCAAGGACATAAAGCAAGAAATACAACGTACATGAAATGCCCGTGGACAAAGTGCATTAGGATACTTAAAAGCCTAGAGTTGGTTCATTCCGGTGCTGCGCTAGGCACAAACAGAACCGCCGAAAACAAATAAACAATACTACATGAAACGAATCGTATTTTTAATAATTCCGCTCCTGTTTGCCTGTAAAGAGGTAAAAAAGGAAGATCGTATAGTTGAATCAGAAAAACCATCGAAACCCGTAGTAAAGCTGTATACCTTAGATGGAGGCACCATAGTGGTAAACAACCTACAGTTATTTTCACAGGACACCACGTATCAGGGGCAATCAAAAGAGTTTGCCAATGCGTTTTACGTAGTTAGCCATCCCAAAGGAAATTTGGTTTGGGATACGGGTTTGCCCGATGGATTAGTAGGTTTGCCGGAGCCTTTTACAACACCCGATGGTGCCTTTACGGTATCTCGAAAAGATTCCTTGGCAAATCAACTCAGTGCCTTGGGTATGACGGTTAACGATTTTCTTTATGTAGCCCTTTCGCACACCCATTTTGATCATACGGGCACGGCGAACGCTTTTAAAGAAGCAACCTGGTTGGTGCAGGAGGCCGAATATGATTTTATCACCAGCGAAGCATCTCAAAAAACAAATGCAGATGGCTATAATGCCATCAAAGAATTACAAAACATAAAAAAATTGAATGGCGATTTTGATGTTTTCGGGGATGGCACTGTAATCATAAAGTCCTTGCCCGGCCATACGCCCGGCCATCAAGCTTTATACTTAGAATTGAATGAAAGTGGTTCGGTACTCCTTTCTGGTGATATGTACCATTTTAATGAAAACAGAATATACAGACGTGTCCCCATATTTAATTTTGATGTAGCTCAGACCCAAAGCAGCATGGAGGCCTTTGAAGCCTTTGCCGAAGAAAAGGGAGCGTGGGTAATTTTGCAACATGAAAAGAAGGATTTTGAGAGCATGCCGACCGCAACAAACTTTTTACAATAACCTAGAATTTTATAGAAGATGCTGAAAATTGAAAATTTACACGCAAGTATAGACGATAAGGAAATATTACGAGGCATAAATCTGGAAGTAAAGGCCGGTGAAATACATGCCATCATGGGGCCAAACGGTTCGGGCAAAAGCACCCTAGCGTCCATTATTGCCGGAAAAGAAGAATTTGAAGTTACCCAAGGGAAGATTTTCTTAAATGACGAAGATTTAGAAGAGGCTTCTCCTGAAGAGCGGGCTCATAAAGGAATTTTTCTATCCTTTCAATATCCTGTGGAAATCCCCGGAGTTTCGGTGACCAACTTTATGAAAACAGCCTTAAATGAATCCCGAAAGGCCAATGGCTTAGAAGATATGCCGGCCAATGAAATGTTAAAAATGATTCGTGAAAAAGCAGAATTGCTGGAGATAGATCGAAAATTTTTGTCGCGATCGTTAAACGAAGGATTTTCGGGTGGAGAAAAAAAGCGGAATGAGATTTTTCAAATGGCGATGCTCGCACCCAAACTGGCGATATTGGATGAAACCGATTCCGGCTTGGATATTGATGCCCTGCGGGTAGTGGCCAATGGTGTAAACAAACTAAAAAGCAAAGACAATGCCGTTATCGTAATAACCCATTACCAGCGATTGCTCGATTATATTGTACCCGATTTTGTACATGTTATTCACAATGGAAAAATTGTAAAATCTGGCACAAAAGAGCTCGCATTAGAATTAGAAGAAAAGGGGTATGATTGGTTGAAGGAGGAGACAGTAGCCTAGTTTCAGGTTTATTTAGGTTCTGGTTATGGCTACTATTTTAAAGTTTGAGGATCTGGATATTTGGAAGGAGGCTAGAAGATTGTCTTGTGAAATTATTCAGATCGTTAAAGTAACCTAATTAAAGGGAGGTTATAAATTGAAGGATCAGATTACCGGATCATATAGCATAGGGATTTGAAAGAGGTGGTAATTTGGAGTTTAGACAATTTCTTTCAGTCGCAAAAGGCTCGGCAGGTGAAACTAGAACACAACTTTACAGGATGTATGATATTGGTTATATTTCAGAAGAAGCGGATCGGCTTATCTCGGAATAGGAACAATTGAGTAATCGAATAGCAAATTTTATTTTGTATTTGAATAAGAAGGAATTCAAAAGAATAAAGTTTAAGGAACAGTAAAAATAGAAACTTGAAACTGCAAACTTCAGTTTGCCAAACAAGAAACAAATAATGGATTTAAAAGACAAATTAGTATCCTCTTTCTTAGCCTTTGAAAATGAGGTAGATGTGGATCATCCGGTACACGATATTCGTAGCGAGGCTATAAGGGTTTTTGAGACCAAAGGATTTCCCAGCAAAAAAGAAGAAGACTGGAAATACACTTCTTTGAACAGTTTGGCGAAATCGAACTTTAGTATTTTTCCGAAACAGGAAAATACGCTGGAATACAAAGACGTAAAACGGTATTTTATTCATGATATAGATACCTATAAAATCGTTTTTGTAGATGGAATTTACAGTTCGTTCCTCTCCGAAACTACACATGATGGGGTAGATATTTGCCTGCTTAGTGCTGCGTTGACAAAGCCGATGTACAAGCAGGTGATCGATGTATATTTTAACAGCATAGCGTCTAAGGCAGAGTCGCTTACCAATCTAAATACCGCTTTTAGCAAAGAGGGTGCGTATATCTACATACCCAAGAGCAAAATTCCCAGAAAACCCATAGAAATCATGCATTTTTCTACGGGTAATGAGGCTTCGTTACTCCTACAACCTAGAAACCTGATTGTGGCCGAGGAAAATGCCGAATTACAAATTATAGAACGGCATCAGAGCTTAACAACCAATGAGGTGTTTACCAATTGTGTAACCGAGTTGTTTGCTGCCAAAAATGCGCATGTGGATTATTATAAGATCCAGAATGACACTAGTGCCGCATCCTTAATAGACAACACCTACATTAATCAAAAAGAAGATAGTACGGTAAACGTGCATACGTTTTCCTTTGGCGGGAAATTGGTTCGGAATAACCTTAATTTTTATCAAAATGGAGAACATGTCAATTCTATTATGAAAGGGGTTACCATTCTTGGAGGGAAGCAGCATGTAGACCATCACACTTTAGTGCATCATATAGAGCCTAATTGCGAAAGCCATCAGGATTATAAAGGCATTTACAGCGATAGTGCTACCGGAGTTTTTAACGGAAAAATCATTGTAGATCGTCTGGCACAAAAAACCAATGCGTTTCAGCAAAACAACAATATTCTCGTTAGCGACAAGGCTACTATTAACACCAAACCACAGCTAGAGATTTTTGCTGATGATGTAAAATGCTCCCATGGCTGCACCATTGGGCAATTGGATGAAGAAGCGCTTTTTTATCTTCAATCCAGAGGAATTCCCAAAAAGGAAGCACGAGCCTTGCTTATGTATGCCTTTGCTAATAATGTATTAGAAAGCGTTCGTATTCCCGAACTGAAATCCAGAATAAATAAATTGATTGCTCAAAAATTAGGAGTACGCTTAGGGTTTGATCTGTAACTGAATGCGAACAAGAATTACCAAAGTCCTATGATACAAACAGGATTGGATATACACACTATACGAGAGGATTTTCCTATTCTTCATAGAAAGGTAAACGGCTATCCTTTGGTGTATTTAGATAATGCAGCTACCGCACAAACACCGAAACAGGTTATAGGTACTATTGTAGATTATTATTCCAATTACAACGCCAACATTCATAGAGGTGTTCATACGCTGTCGCAAGAAGCGACCGATAAATACGAACAAGCGCGCTTAAAGATTCAGCAGCATTTTAATGCCGCTTACCCCGAAGAAATTATCTTCACATCAGGAACCACCCATAGTATCAATTTGGTCGCAAATGGTTTTGCCGCATTTCTTAAGCCCGGTGATGAGGTCTTAGTGTCGGCTATGGAACATCATTCTAATATTGTGCCATGGCAAATGTTGTGCGAACGTACGGGCGCTGTTTTAAAAGTAATCCCTATGAGTTTAGCCGGCGAACTCCAAATGGAAGCGTATCAAAAACTACTTACTAAACACACAAAACTCGTATTTTGCAATCATGTGTCTAATGCTTTGGGCACGGTAAATCCTATAGCAGAAATTATAGAAAAAGCCCACAGTGTAGGTGCTGTTGTATTGGTTGATGGGGCACAGGCCGCACCACATTTAGTGGCCGATGTTCAAAAATTGAAGGTAGACTTCTATACGGTATCGGCTCATAAAATGTGTGGCCCTACCGGTGTAGGAATATTATATGGTAAGAAAAGCCTATTGCAAAAGTTGCCACCCTACCAAGGAGGAGGAGAAATGATTTCGGAGGTGACGTTTGAAAAAACAACCTACGCCGATTTACCTCATAAATTTGAAGCAGGAACACCTAATATTTGCGGTGGTATTGCTTTTGGTGCAGCGCTAGATTATATGAATGCCATTGGTTTTAAAGCCATAGCGAAGTACGAGCATGAATTGTTAACCTATGCCACAGCACAACTTTTGGCCATTGAGGGTGTAAAAATTTACGGTACTGCCAAAGAAAAAACAGCGGTAATTTCTTTTAATATTGATGGGATACATCCGTACGACATAGGCTCTATTTTAGACAAATTGGGAATTGCCGTACGAACAGGGCATCATTGCGCACAGCCCGTGATGGATTTTTTCAAAATTCCCGGAACGGTAAGAGCCAGTTTTAGTTTTTATAATACCAAAGAGGAGGTAGATGCATTGGTAGCAGGGGTAAAGCGCGCAAAGGCCATGCTTACCTAAAGCGTACGTTTTTTATCCTAAATATAGATTTTTTTTGAAGTAGATCGTTTAAAATGAAGTATGGACATTAAAGCAATACAAGAAGAA
Source organism: Aurantibrevibacter litoralis (assembly GCF_034651555.1). Lineage (NCBI taxonomy): Bacteria > Pseudomonadati > Bacteroidota > Flavobacteriia > Flavobacteriales > Flavobacteriaceae > Aurantibrevibacter > Aurantibrevibacter litoralis. The sequence goes on from NZ_JAYEEQ010000026.1 coordinate 23,386, forward strand.
ATAGTAGACGAGTTTTCCTTATTTGAAGATTGGATGCAACGCTATGAATATATGATAGAATTGGGGAAATCCTTACCCCTGATAGATGAAAAGTACAAAACCGAGGATAATATCATTAAAGGATGCCAAAGCAAGGTTTGGGTGCATGCCGAAATGAAGGAGGGTAAGCTAATGTTTACGGCCGATAGTGACGCGATAATAACCAAAGGAATCATCGCTATTTTAATACGGGCATTTAGCAATCAAAAACCCAAAGATATCATTGAAGCCGATACTCATTTTATCGATGACATTGGGTTAAAAGAACATTTGTCGCCCACAAGGGCTAACGGGCTTGTCAGCATGATAAAGCAGTTAAAGCTGTATGCAGTAGCGTATCAAACTCAATTAAACTAACGCAGCCCTTTGGAGTAATTTGCGAATCGAAATTAAATTAGAAAAAATGAGCGATACAACAATAGATACCCAAGAATTGGGCGAAAAAATAGTTCAGGTGCTAAAGACCATTTATGACCCGGAAATTCCCGTAGACATCTACGAGTTAGGACTTATTTATGATGTATTGGTTAATGAGGATAACGAAGTTAAAATTTTAATGACCTTAACTTCGCCAAACTGTCCGGTAGCCGAGACTCTTCCTGTAGAGGTTGAAGAAAAAATAAAATCTATCGATGTGTTAAAAGATGTAGAAGTAGAGATTACTTTTGATCCGCCTTGGACACAAGACCTAATGAGTGAAGAGGCCAAACTGGAATTGGGACTTTTGTAATATTCCAAAAACGGAGATAGCATGTCTGAGAAATCCGAAGAAATAACAAACCGAGTAGCACAAAGCGCGCTACTAACCATCGATTTGGAAGATTATTATCCCGTAGGGCAGCGTATTCTACTCGATATTAGTATGTGGCTGCATGAGGGCATCATATTAAGAGAAAAAGAATTTAGAGCCGCCTTACACGGGCATTCTTGGGCGCAATATGACCGTACTTTTGTGGCATTAACGTGCAGTACAGAGGCCATTATACCGGGATGGGCGTATATGTTAGTAGCTACCAAACTTCAGCCGTTTGCTTCCCATGTGGTCATTGGCGATTTGGAATTGTTAGAGACCTGTATTTTTCAAGAAGTGATTCATTCCATTGATCTAGAAATGTTTAGGGATAAACCGGTCATTATTAAAGGGTGTAGTAAAAGGCCGATCCCTGAGAACGCCTATGTATGGCTCACTGCCAAAATACAGCCCATAGCCAAAAGTGTAATGTACGGCGAGGCTTGCTCTTCCGTACCCTTGTTCAAAAAAAGGAAGTGAACTTCTAGTGTTTTTGGCAGTAATTCTTATTTTTGCTGCTTACTATAAACACGATACCCTATGAAAAAGATGATTATTATACTGGCCTTTATGGTCGGTAATGGCATGGCTTTTTCCCAAACCCTGGAAGAGCTAAAGGCTGCACAAGCACCAAAAAAAGATTCTATTGCTGCTATTCAGGCTAGGGTTAATGCCTTACAAAGTCAGATTGACGCCTTACCGGGATGGAAAATTGGGGCTTTTGGAACCATTGGGGGTAATTTTTCCCGATTCAATAATTGGTTTGCGCAAGGTTTTCCAAACAATTCCTCGGGCAATATTGGGTTTACGGTAAACGCCTATGCCAATCTTAAAGAGGAGAAATTTTTCTGGAGAAATGCCCTAAATACCAATTTTTCTTGGGTTAAGCTGGATGATAAGGACGACCCCAATGATGATGATGGATTTCGGGAAGCTACAGATGTTTTTAATATTTCGTCGCTTTACGGCCGCAATATATCTAAAAATTGGGCTGTTTCTACGCTAGCAGAGTACCGCACTACGGTATTGAGTAATTTTAATGATCCGGGCTATTTAGACATTGGGGTGGGAATGACATGGACACCCATTACAGACCTTATCGTAGTAATACACCCCCTGAACTATAACTTCGTTTTCAGCGAGGAAGATACTATTTTTGAATCCTCACTAGGTGCCAAGATCGTAGCAGACTACACACGTAAAATAGGCGCTATTAACTTTAAGAGTAATTTATCATTATTTCAGAGTTATGAAACGTCGGACTTAAGTAACTGGACTTGGACCAACTCTTTTGCCTATACGCTTTGGAAAAAAATTGGGGTGGGGTTCGATTTTGGCCTACGTAGCAATAAACAAGAAGCATTAAATTATAATATAAATACCTTAGGGAATACCGGTGCTACCTTTGACAATGTAGATAATGACCTACAATCCTATTACACGATTGGTTTAAGCTATGCCTTTTAATCTAAAGATTCCCCGACACCTGGGTGGGGGTTTCCTATTTCCCTCTCCTTTGGAGAGGTCGGAACTGCCTTTTTGAAGTTCCGGGTGAGGTAAAATACAAAATTTCGGATTTTGGCCCAAAGGCCAAAATGAAACTGGCGAAATACCCCTGTGGCTTGCCTCGGGGATAGTCAGTTTCAAGAAATTTTTTATTGGGATGGTAAACGCATAAAAAAAGCCCTTCGCTATGAAGGGCTTTTTTTTTAGTTAAGTAAGTTTTGGTATCACAGTTTTCCGATTTGGGTAATCAGAGCACTTTTTGGTAATGTAATGTTCAACTTGGGGATAAACACTATCACTTAATTACAATGTAAAGATACAGCGTCTTTCATTAGATGCTAAATATTTGTTGTGAACAGGCGCTAAAATGTGGTGAAAAATTTAACGGTATTTTTTCTCCGATGAACGGCACGATGAAATCTAAATAAAAGGATTAATATTCGTCTAAATGTTCAGGATACAAGAAATTATTATACGGAAATCGAGTTACATGAATATCGCGGACTTCGGTATACACCCTTTTTCTAAAGGTATCTAAATTTTCTTTGTTAAGGGCAGAAATAAATAACGCCCTATCGCCCATACGTTGCATCCAGGTTTTTTGCCATTCGGCAAGCGTAAAATGAGATGATGTTTTTTCGGTGACGAGATCATCTTCTGCAATAGGATTATGTCGGTAACGGTCTATTTTGTTGAAAACCATTATGGTTTTTTTGTCGGCACTATCGATTTCGCTTAAAATTTGGTTCACAGAATGTATGTGCGCCTCAAACTGCGGATGCGAAATGTCTACGATATGCAACAGGAGGTCGGCTTCGCGAACCTCATCTAAAGTGCTTTTAAAACTCTCAACCAGCTGCGTGGGTAATTTTCGTATAAATCCTACAGTGTCACTTAAAAGAAACGGAAGATTGCCAATGACTACTTTGCGCACCGTGGTGTCTAAGGTAGCAAATAGCTTATCTTCGGCAAAAACAGCACTTTTACTAATTACATTCATCAATGTAGACTTTCCCACATTGGTATACCCTACCAAGGCTACGCGTACTAGAGCCCCGCGATTGCCCCGTTGGGTTTCCATTTGTTTGTCTATTTTCAGTAACTTTTTCTTTAAAAGAGAAATGCGATCTCGGACAATACGTCTATCAGTTTCTATTTCAGTTTCTCCCGGACCACGCATGCCAATACCTCCTTTTTGTCGTTCCAAATGCGTCCATAAACCCGTTAGTCTGGGAAGTAAATATTCGTACTGTGCCAATTCTACTTGCGTACGGGCATAGCTGGTTTGGGCGCGTTGTGCAAAGATGTCCAAAATAAGACTGGTTCTATCCAGAATCTTACAACGGAGTTGTTTTTCTATATTGCGTTGTTGGGCAGGAGTTAGTTCATCATCAAAAATGACCGAACCGATGTCATTTTTGGATACGTAGTCCGCTACCTCTTCCATTTTACCACTGCCAATATAGGTTTTAGGGTTAGGAAGATCTATGCGCTGTATAAAGCGTTTGGTAACTTCTCCTCCTGCCGTATAAGTTAAGAATTCTAACTCATCTAAATATTCGGTTACTTTTTCCTCGTCTTGCTCACGGTGAATTACACCTATGAGCACGGCCCTTTCATAGTCAATCGTTTTCTTTTCTAACATACTTTTAGTTATAGTGCAAAGCTACTAAATAGTACTCAGGGTTTTTTTGTAATTTTAGGTCATATCCCTGTATTAATTCTATTTCTATGACAGAGGCAACTACGAACAGCGAAATCCATACTGTAGCTTTTTACAATGTAGAAAATTTGTTCGATTTAGAAAATGATCCTAATACCCTAGACGACGATTTTACGCCTTTGGGACAAAAAAAATGGAACGGCAAACGCTATAAAAACAAGGTACATAAAGTCTCCAAGACCATCTCGGAAATTGGCCTTAAAAATGCGCAACAACCACCCACACTACTAGGTATGGTAGAGGTAGAGAACGATAGCGTGGTTAGGGATGTTTTAGCTACTTCTTATTTACGAAGATGGGATTATGATTTGGTTCATTTTGACTCTCCCGATGAACGAGGCATAGATACTGCCTTGGTCTATCAAAAGAAATATTTTGACGTACTACATGCCGAGCCTATTCCCCTTGTGGTTCATAATACCAATGGAGAGCCAGACCGTACCCGAGATATTCTATATGTCCATGGAAAATTAAATGGAGAGGAGGTACATGTTTTTGTAAACCATTGGCCTTCCCGACGCGAAGGTGCCGAATTCACGGAATTTAAACGAATAAAGGCTTCTGAAACCATTAAAACCTTTGCACAGCGCATAGAGACCCAGTACGAAAATCCCAATTACCTCATTATGGGCGATTTTAACGACGACCCACACTCGGCCAGCATGCAATCTCTATTAGAATTGCAGACATTGTACAATCCGATGGATAAGTTAGTTTCTCCAATGCGGGGGACGCTAAACTATAAAGCGAATTGGAATTTGTTCGATCAGATTATTCTTTCTCACAGTTTTTTTAATTTCGAAAAACAAACCCATTCCTTTGCCCATGCAAATATTTTTGATCCTCATTTTTTAACCGAATGGGAGGGAAAAGTAAAAGGCAATCCGTTTCGAACCTATGCCGGGAATACCTATTTGGGTGGCTATAGCGATCATTTTCCGGTGTACATTCAATTGAAATATCATCCGTAAGTAGCAACGGCGTCCTCAAAATGGAGGTTTATATATCTAGAATAGCTCAGAATTGTGTATTTCATCGATTAAATGGGTGGTTTTGTCGATATTAATTTGTTTGTTTATATATTTGTAGTCCAAATCTTACTTAGATGATTGTCATGGACTACATAAATGTTCCTCGAGAAGGGTTTCGTGCCAATGCTTTCAGCCTACTTTTTCTCTTAGGATGTGCCTTTTCTTTTGGTCAAAACGAGATGCAGCAACAGAAAATAAAAGAACACTATCGTGCTTCTAAATTACCAGCGGTTACGGCGGATTTAAAGAAAGATTTTTTGGTGCAGCGGCAACAGCTTTTGCAAACCGCAACCGCTAAAGGATGGAAAATTTCCGAAGAACTCCCGCAAGGCGGCTATGTGGAGCTACAAGATATTGGTGCAGACGGCACACCTTTGTACTACACTACATTCAGCGATTATGCTACCAGAGTATCGCGAGCCAATACCCTGTACAGTAACGGATTATTGAATTTGGATATTGATGGTACAGGCATGAACGTGGGTATTTGGGATGGAGGCACCGCCCTAACTACCCATCAAGAATTTGATTCTAGAGTTGTTTTGGGTGATGCTACTGGCACCACCAATGCGCATGCTACCATGGTGATGGGCACCCTAATTTCTAAAGGGATTAAGGCCAAGGCCAAAGGGGTTGCCTTTAATGCGAAAGCGGTAAGCCATGACTGGACTCGAGACAAAATAGAAGTAGCGGAGGCAGCAGCGAACGGACTTTTAGTCTCGAATCACTCGTATGGCATACAAACCGATAGGGTACCCGATTGGTATTTTGGATCCTACATTAAAGTAACCCAAGAATGGGATCAAATTATGTACCATGCGCCGTATTATCTCATGGTTACTGCTTCCGGTAATGCACAAAAAATGGGTCATAACAGTACACCTATGTTTGGTGCGCCTGCAAATGGATTTGATCTGATGTTGGGTTTTGCATTAACCAAGAACGGCATTACTGTAGCCGCAGCAGACACCAAAATAGATAACAATGGGCGTTTAACGCAGGCTAATGTTGCCGGATATAGTAGTTTTGGCCCGGCAGATGATGGACGCATAAAACCGGATCTTGCCGGTGCCGGTGGTAGTATATATACAACAACTGCCAAAGATAATTCGGCCTATGACACTTCATTTGGCACTTCAATGGCTACGCCGGGCATCACTGGAACTCTTTTGCTTTTACAGCAGTATTATGAGCAATTGTATGGCACGTACATGCGGGCAGCTACCGTTAAGGGATTGGCACTGCACACAGCCGACGATGTGGGCTTGCCCGGGCCCGATTACCAATTGGGATGGGGGGTTATGAATGCCATGACTGCTGCGCAACTGATTACAGATAAGGATTATAGTACGTTTATCCAAGAGGTAACACTTTTAGAGGGTGATACTTTTGATTTTACAGTAAAAGCGCTAGAGAATGTGTCGTTGCTAGCATCTATATCGTGGACCGATCCTGCTTCGGATAATGTAAACACAGGAATACTCAACGAGAGTACACCAGCTTTGGTCAACGACTTAGACATTAGAATATCGAAAGATGGGACCACTTTTTATCCATGGAAATTAAGTGCGATGAATGCGGATCAACCTGCTACAAAGGGAGATAACAAGGTAGATCCTTATGAAAAAATACAGATTGAAAGCGCTCATGGCGAATATCACATTCGAATAAGTCACAAAGGAAAACTTAAAAATGGCAGCCAGAATTTTTCTCTTATCGTTTCTGGAATTGCGGTGACGGATTGTGCACTTGTGGCTCCCACAGGCATTCAGCTTGTTGAAGCGGATGAGCATTCGGTGCAATTTACATGGGATGCTATTACAGATGCAGTTTATGAAGTACACTATTCCGAGGCTTCTTCGGATACCTGGAAAAGCAAACTTACGTCGGAAAATAAAAGTATCCTAGACGGTCTTAGTCACCAAAATGAGTACAAAATTAGGGTGCGCACGATCTGCACAGAAAATAAAGTTTCAGAATTTAGTGCCGTTTTTGAGTTTAGTTTTACAGGAGCCACTACCGTTTTAGAATTACAAGAATCCTATGAAACGTTGACAGCTCCTGAAAAAATCGGAATTTCGATATTTCCCAATCCGGCAATGGCGTATATTGTAGTACAAGGAAAACGTTCTGAGATGGCTTCCTACCGCATTTTATCTATGTCCGGAGTACTGCTACAGCAAGGCGATGTACACGATTCCGGAATAAACGTAAATCATTTATCATCAGGACTTTATATGTTAGTTATTCAGGATGTAGAAGGCCTGAGGACGACTAAATTTTACAAGAGCTAAACACTGAGAATCTCGTGCGCTTCCAATAATTCGTCGTTCCGCAAGCGCAAGAAGACCTGGGCAATGGTAACCACATCGCGCTCACAGTAGAGAATGATGCGATCCAGATCTTTTTCATCGTAATAAACCGTTCGTACCATACTGCCGTCTATATCCTCTTTGGGGGATGGAATGCCAAGAATGTGCGCAAGTAATTTAAGCGAGGTGTAGTGTTTATAATCACCAAATTTCCAAAGTTCCATGGTGTCCAGATGTGGAATTTCCCAAGGTTTTTTTCCAAAAAGATCGAGTTTGCTGGGAAGTCCAATACAATTTATAATCATTCTTCGGGCAATATAAGGAAAGTCGAATTCTTTTCCGTTATGGGCACACAAGACATATTTTGGTTCCTGAAAGTGCGTTTCTAGAAGGGTTTTAAATGCTTTTAAAAGCGCGGTTTCATCGCCATGGAAGGAGGTTACTCTAAACGTGCGATCGTTTCCTTTAAAATGAAAATAACCTACGGAAATACACACAATCTTCCCAAATTCTGCCCAAATACCTGCCCTGTCATAGAATTCTTCGGCGGTAAACTCCTCCTTGCGCTGGTAGCGCGATTTATGTTCCCAAAGTTCTTTTTTTGAAGCATCAAGCTCGTTGAAAGTTTCATGTTCCGGAACGGTTTCGATATCTAAAAACAAAATATGTTCCAAGCTAATTTTTCGAAGCATAGCGTTATTGTTTTAGGAGCAAAAGGCCTTCAATATTTGTCAAATTGATGCTGTCCTGCGTTGAATAAAAAGAAAGCTGGGTTAAAATTAATTTCAGAGCAAGCGAGTCATTATGTGCATAAAGTATCATTTCGCTGGGAGGTACTTTTTCCGGATAATTGCCGTAAGAAAGCAGTGTACGCAACTTATCTTGAAAATCAATTTCCAGAACCTTTTCAGTACGATTCGTAGAAAGTATCACGCTTTGTTTTTGCAAATCCAAAGCACTTATAAAGCGACCAATCTTTTGTTTGAGGTCTGTATTGTTGGTAAGGTTGATAGGCACTAGATGGGTATATCCTTCTATGTTATAGTCTTTAGTTTGATGATCATTATAATAGCTGAAATATTTCACGGTGTTCTGTATTGTTGTAGCCTCATTAGGATCTAAAGTGATTTTTAAAGCATCCAGAATACGCCTAGTATCTACATAATTCCGTTTAGTGGTATCAGTCATGAGCGTATCGTTGTTTTTTTTAGACAAGGGAATACCCATCATTTCATCAAGCGCAGCCAAGGATTCTCTTTCATGTAAGTACGACAAAATAGACTCTAGTTGTGCGTACTGCGCTTCAGAAGCCAGGTTTCCGTTAGCGGTAACATGTTCAAACACTTTTTTGAATTGCCGTAACTGACTTTTCTTAGACACCTCAAAAACGCCCCAAAATCCAAAGGAGGCTACTAGGATTAGGACGAAAAGAGTATAGGGCAGAATTTTAAGTTTTTTGGTCTTGTTTAAAAGCAGATACAGGGTTATCCCTAATATCCATATAGCCATTAGGAGCACTATATATCTGTTTTCGGTGATACCGTAGTCTAAAATACGCCTAAAAATAGCCACGAAAAGCAACACAATGAGAGGCAGTAGAAAGATATAAAACCAAGGGTGAAATCGGTTTATAAGCCATGATTTTAAATCCTTTTCCACAGGATGAATCATAACCTGTACACTAAATCCCAGTAAGGCCAACACGGTAACCAAATAGGAGACCCACCCTTGGGGCAATTCCCAGTAAAAAACAATCTTGATACTGTAGGCATAAAGAATGATAAGGTAAAGAAGAATCAAGGGAATCAATATATACGTAACAAAGATCTCCAAAGCTTTGTTATAATGAATGACGTTCTGTGAACCTCTATTTTTTGGAAAATCTGAAAGATATATCCACGTATGTACAATGCCCAAGCAAAATACAAAGAGCTGTCCAAACGAGTGGTCGGGTATCCTTATCGTAAACAGGGCTTTTATAGCTTGTAAGGCCAAAACTAATCCAAGAAAAAGTACGCCAGAGAAGAAAGCGCTGCGCAGTAGGGCATATCCTAGGTTTTTAAGATAGTTCCAGTATGCGTTTTTGTTCCAAGTAACTACAAAAGGGGCAAAGAACACAAAAAGGTGCCCGGCGATCAGCAATATAAAAAAGCGAAAGATAAATTCTGGATTAACGGGATATTTCTCAAAATCGGGTAAGTGCAGGTAAAAGGCTACTAAAAGAACCAAAACAATACCCTTAGCCCATTTCCAATATTTTTGGGAAGCCCGTTGTTCTATAAAAAACTGACTTGCCATAAGCCAACTGATGCCTAAAACCAAGGTAAGCAGCACCGCGGCTTCTTTTTCAAAAAAATGTACTGAATCGCCTTCAATTTTGTAAATGCAGTACAAACTACCCAGTGTTGCCCAAACTATGGTAACCGGAAACCGGGTAAAGGCGTGCTTTGCCCTATCTGTAAACTCTGAAACAGAAACTAATGCCATAACCTAATAATTACTCTAATATACAAACAAATTGGGTGTATTTCACAGCCATATTATGGATATTAGTTTGGGAAATACTGACTACGTATAACTAGGGTTCACCACATTTGCGAATAAAAAATTTCTTGAAACTGACTATCCCCGAGGCAAGCCTTAGGGGTATACTTCTACTGCGCTCAGCACGGGTTTCGCAAGTTTCATTTTGGCCTTTGAGTCAAAAATCGAAATTTTGTATTTTACCTCACCCGGAACTGCAAAAAGACAGTTCCGATCGCTCCAAAGGAGCGATAAATAGGTAACCCCGACCCAAGGGTCGGGAAATCTTTAGATTAAAATACCTAAATCTTTGTCTTCTCAAGGATGTAGTACCAACCAAATCAGGGTTGGTAAACGCTAACTAAGGGCTAAGGTGAAAACCACAACAAAATGACCTCTGAAAAGCATGAATACTAAAGGGTAAAAAAAAGTCGGATAGGCGTCTTACTCCTCCAGATCTTCTCGTCGGGTATGTTCCTCAATACGATCTTTTAGGGGATTTTTAGATCGGGTCATTTCATTGAGCTTGTGAAAATTCAATGAATTTTCAATATCGGTTTTAGTGTTGAACCCAACAATTAATTGTCGATCACCGAGGTACGAGGTAAATCCGTTCACTAGATCGCCCAAGAAATCATCCGCTTTGTACATTTCAATAATAAACCTATTTCCTTCAAGATTTTTGGTCGATGAATCGGCAAAAGTAGAGGTTACAATTTCGCTGACCAGAATCCAAGGAGTAGCACTGGTATTCACTACGGTATTTTCGCTTCTATTACTGTCGTATACCGACATCCCCGAGGAAACTTTTGAATCCGTGTACGTACCGTCAGAAAAAAAATGAACCAAAAATGATGAGAACAGAATTTCGGAATAAAACAAATGCGCAATTCTAATGAGGTAATATGCAAAAAATACAATGAGCGCAGGGTAATAGAAGGTGGTAAATAAGGCGCTTACGGTAATTTCATTCGGTAAGCTGCCAAGGGATAGAAATAAGAGGATAAAACCAAAAAGCAGAAATACCCTGCCTGTAAGGGCTACATAAAAGCGTTCTTTTTTAGCACTATCCGGCAAATTGGTTTCCCGCGGAATGGGTTGGGTCTCCTGTATGGTGCTCCCATGGAAACTACCTTTGTTCTGGCTTCCTTCGAGCTCTAATATGGGTTTTATTTCCTTATACACTCTATTGGGCAGTTCCATATACCTTTTATTGGCCATCTCAATCTCAAAACACCTAAAAATATCTTTGGGATGCACCGATACTTGAATATGCTCTTTATATTCGCTAACCGCAGTTTCCGGATGTAACACTTCCAAACGCTTTAAGGATAAAAAATAGGATATAAGTACTAAGCTTAGTGAGCACACGAACAAGAGGGCAATTGGTGCTGCAAAATTTATTTCAAGGGACGGAATAGCAGCGCCATTTCGCGCCAAAACTTCTAAAAATACCGGGGCTAAGATGGCCAAAAGAATGTTTATAATGATATTTTTATAGCTGTACACGGAAGGAGCTATTAGGGATATTCGTTTTGTATTGGGTCTATAGGTAAACCAGACAACGAATTGTTTTAGTACAAAGAAAAGGCCAAACAAGCTTATAATGGCTGTTTTATCGGTTAGGTGTATAAGTCCTATAGATGTAGAGAAAATGGTAAGCGAATACACCGCAAAAAACAAAAGAAAACTCAGAAGGAGGGAGGCTACGCTTTCCATTAAATTTCTGAAGCCGATGGGCAGAAATAAGGATTTATGAAAAACACTTATTAAAAGCCGAGAAACAAAATCATTTTTTTCAATAAATGTTGGATTTGTTCTGCGCATAAGGACTTTTTCTATAGTTTCCTGATTGTAGGGGAAGGGCGAAATGTTTGCGGGTACATCTCTGCCTACAAGAAACCTAAAAAGTCGTACGCTTCCAACAATGATGGCTCTGATGCCCACGGCTAAAAACACGACAGAAACGATTAATTCTAGCCATGCCAATAGCTGAGCTCCGGAGGCAATACTTATTCGTACGCGGAAGACTAAAATGATACCCAGGAGTACAACCAAGGTGCCGAAAACGACGTCTAAGAGTCCCTCTGTTTTGAATGGATTTTTGATATCCAAGGTTTGTTTCCCGTAATTAAAAGCCATGATTATTTTGTTTTTGGTTATTGGTTTTTTTAAGTTACATGAACATATCAGTTTTGATACGAAGATGAATTTTTAGGCTAAAGTATTGATTCCATGGGGGTCAGATCAAATATAATAAATTTATGCGTATGCGACTTCACTTTTTTAAGTCCGTATTTAATCATCTAATTTGGTGGTAGAATGATCGTATATTGTAATACAAGATTTGGTGATGGCAAGCATACTCAAGAATTAAAGTTAGGGGTGCCACTTTAAAGTTGTCAAAGCTGAATTTATTTTTTAAAAAATTCACCTATCTGAAAGTTCCATTTAAAGAAACCTTAGAAATGCGCATTTTAGATTGGTCTTTAAGAAATACGAATTATGAGACGTTTCGGAGAGTTAAAAATACAAGACATACAATCGGATAGGGAAAAAAGTAGAAAAACCACTAGACAAAACACACTTTGATGGATTTAATTTGGGCTTCCAAACCTATTAAGCTTGTATTTTTTTAGCGTAGAAATAACCTAAAATTCTTAAAATAGTAACCTGAAGTCTTATAGTTCTCATTCTTCTTATTTATTTTTATAGTTCGTTACCAAGAAAAAATGCAAGGTTTAAAAAATTGGAACTTTAGAAAATGGCTCAGAATAACCGGTAAACTTTTTGCCGGTGTTGCTGTCATTGGATTACTTTTTTTGTGGCTAGTACCTAAAATTTTTACTGATGATATTAGCACCATCATCAGGAATCAGGCCAATCAATCACTCACCACTAACTTCGACTTTTCGTCTTCAGAACTGTCTTTTTTTAAACATTTTCCGTTGTTAACATTTTCGTTTTACGAATCTACGCTTGATGCCTCTGCATCCTTTGAAAACGATACCCTGTTCTACGCCAAAGAAATCTATTTTAAAATAAATGTTTTAAAACTCATTTTCTCAAATCAGGTTAAAATAAAGGGTATTGTGGCCAATCAGGCTAATATCAACTTAATGATTGATCAAATAGGAAATAGCAATTACCAAATCTATGAAACCGAAACCGAAACTATTGCCAAGGCCAATAAACAACTATTTCTAGAAATCGATCAATTTGAAATCAAAAACAGCAAGCTATTTTTTAATGATTTATCATCAAAAGTAAATTTTAGCGCTAGTGATTTTAATTTTGAAGGAGATGGAAGTTTACTCACTGCCAATGTCAATCTCAACACCACCATTAAAGCACAAAACTTTGAATTCCAATACGATGGAACGAGATATTTTTTTAAAAAGAAATTAAATGCAAAAGTAAAAACACGCTATAACACAGATGAGCTTTCGTTTAAATTTGACAATAATAAGATACAAATCAATAAATTGCCATTAAACTTTGAAGGTGAATTTACGCTATTATCCGATGGTTATGATTTTGATTTTTTTGCCGATTTTAACAATACGAAAATTGAAAACGTACTGAGTGCCTTTCCGCCGAAATATGATCTATGGATGCAGCAAACCAAGGTAAAAGGAAGCGCAAGTGCCGAAATGGCATTAAAAGGTAGAAAAAGTAAACTCAACAATTTATATCCTGATTTCTCTATGAAATTAAAATTGGAAAACGGAGCAATAGACTGCACGTATACTAGTGAATATATTGAAGACATCTTTATAGAAGGATCGTTTTTTATGCCACAACTTAATTTATCGATGGCCGATTACGATATAGAAAACTTCTATTTTAAAGTCGATGAAGATTATTTGCAAGGCACCTATTTTGAAAAAAATAACGGCAAAGAAAAATTGGTAAACGCTGACATAAAGGGTGTAATAAATTTAAAAAGTATTTCGAACGCTTTGGGAATTGAGAATTTGGTGATGGATGGCAATGTTGATGTAGCCATTACCTCTAACGGTTATTACAATCCGGATAAATTAGAATTTCCAAAAACCGAAGCCTATTTTAAAATAGAAAATGGTCTTATACAATCGCCGTACTATCCCAATCCTATCACTAATTTAAATGCCGATGTAAAACTTCATAGTGCCGCCAGTACTTTTAGGGATGCGAGTTTAATTGTTGAAAATTTGAATTTTTTATTTGAAAACGAGCCTTTTACAGCTAACGCCAGCTTTAGCAACTTTGAAGATGTTGATTATAATATAGTTGCCAACGGCACTTTTAATTTGAACAAATTTTACAAACTTTTGGGAGCTTCGGTGAACAACCTCGACGGATTAATCATTGCAGATTTAAGTCTTAAAGGAAAGCAGAGCGATTTCTCAGCCGGTAATTATAACCTGCTTTCTCACAGTGGCAGCCTTAAGTTTAAAAACATCAATACCAGAGTAAATAATTACCCAAAGGATTTTATAATTGAAGATGGCATACTTTTATTTTACAATAATAATACATCTTTCAACAACTTTAAAACCAGCTATGGGGCTTCAGATTTGTTGCTAAACGGAAATTTTAATAACCTACTTTCGTATATGTTTTACAGCAAGGAACATTTGGCAGGAAAGGTTAGCATTAGTTCTAATTTTTTTAATTTAAACGAGTTTGTACCCAGTTTTTCATTTAAAGAAAGTGATCAATATAATCCTATTTATGTTGATACCAATTCGGTTGAACAATATGGTGTTTTAAAACTTCCAAAGCGTGTTAATTTAGACACCCAACTAAATGCAGCTCATGTACGCTACGATTCTATTAATGTTTACAACGTATCATCAAGAGTATTACTAAAAGACGAAACGTTAATCCTTCAGCAAGCCAATTTAGAACTTATTGATGCTACAGCAACGATATCGGGTAATTACAAAGCCATTGATAAAAACAAAGCTATATTCGACTTAAATCTGGCAGTTGACGATTTTGATATTAATCGAGCTTATAACGAATTGCCTTTGTTTAGAGAAGTGGTGTCGGCAGCCGCCTACACCGAAGGTGTTGCTAAATTAGAATACCAGCTATCAGGTGTTTTAGATGGTGAAATGAAACCTATTTTTCCATCGTTGGAAGGTTCAGGAACTTTAAATATTAAAAACGCTACCATCAAAGGATATAAATTACTGGGAACTGTTTCTAAATCAACCCAAACCGATGCATTTGAATCGCCTGATTTAAAAGAAGTCATTATTCCTACTACCATAAAAGATAACATTTTAACCATTGAAAGATTTCGAATGAGATCGAAAGGCTTCAGACTGCGTACTGAAGGCGAAACAAATTTAGACGGCGATTTGAATTTAAAAATGCGCGTAGGTTTACCACCTTTCGGGATTATTGGCATACCCATAAAAGTAACCGGCACCAGCGAAGAACCCAATATTTCATTAGGAAGAAAATCGGCCGATTTAGAAGCGATTTCTTATGAAGATTATCTTGAAATGCAAAGAGATAGCGTGTTTTTTAAAGAATTAGACAGCCTACAACGTAAAGAACTCAAAACCAAATTCTCAGAAGAATTGGAGCTGAACCAATCCTAAAAAACGGATAATTAGCGTTTCCTCGGAAACTCAAAATTGAAAACTATTCCATTCGGTAAATTTCACCAGATTCGTTATAAAGAGGATGAGCCAGTGAACTTCTTTTTGCAGGAATTTGGAATGAAGGCTACACAAAGTTTTGAAAAATGTTACCCCAAAACGTAACCCCTAAACATACGAAAACCCCCGTAAAACGAGGGTTTTCTGTGGTCCCACCTGGGCTCGAACCAGGGACCACCTGATTATGAGTCAGGTGCTCTAACCAACTGAGCTATAGGACCGTTCGGCTTTTCTTTTTTTGGAGTATCCCGAACTAAGAATTGCCAAATTGCGGTTGCAATATTACCACTTATTTTATTATACTGCAAAATTATAATACGACAAGAACAAATTGAGCTCCATATAGACCACAAGCAATACAGAAGAATTTCGTACGCTTAACCTAAGTCTTTAATATTCATATCATCTACCAGCTTCCAAAGCTCGTCAATTTCCATGCCTTCTCCCGTGGCTTTAATATAAAATCGCTTATCCTGAAAAAGCTGTATCACAGACTTATTGCGACGCTTGTTGTATTCCTCAATGGCTTTGGTGCCATTTTTGGTGACGGTCTTGCGCAGCTTATCTTCAGATTCTTCTTCAAAATCTTGGGAAAAAATGAGTCTGAGGCTGGCAGTGGCATAAGCACCCATTTCTCCAGCGCCATCGATAACTTCGATTTTTACGGTCTTTTCCTTGTCCTCTGTAGCGTATGAGGCTTCCACGGAGGCAATATTCATCATCCCCATGGCTCCGGTCTTAAAAGCAGTGCGTTTCATTCCATGTACATCATTCGGTAGCCATGCTTTTAGTTCATCGTTGGTAAGCGGCGTGGTTTCCGTTAGGTCTTTGATGTCGTCTTGCATCTTGGCCGCTTCGTTTATTAGCTTGTTGCTATTGGTGGCTGCTTGTTTTACCTCCTTGGCTTTTTTCACTACAGGATTGTCTTTGCAGGACAATACACAGAGTAGGGTTACGGCAATGGTAATCAGTTTTTTCATGAGAATTAGATTAAAGTTAAACATTGTATTAAGTACTACGATCCTTATGTTGATAATGACGTTACTGCTAAAAGTCTATGGTAATTTTATTTCCTTTTAAAGGAACGAGACCTACGTTATTTCATCATGTTAGGGGTATTTTAAAAGGGCATTTAAAAGACAATCTGTCTTTATGCACTATAGTCATCAGTTAAAATGTATTGTTTTTCAAAAGGTCCGATGGACCTCGTCAAAAATCATTTGCGCACATCGTATAAATTTTAATACATACGCGTGCGTGCACCTTGGGTTTCGGTTTGGCATCCGCCTTATTTTTATGTTTATTTTCATAGGCTCTTTGGCACTAAATATTGTTTGTATTGGTAGTAGCATATGAGCACGCCCATTACCATCAAAAAAAGCGCAAATAAATAACTGCCTCTATGTATATCTTCACTACTCAATAGCA
Source organism: Aurantibrevibacter litoralis (assembly GCF_034651555.1). Taxonomy (NCBI): domain Bacteria; kingdom Pseudomonadati; phylum Bacteroidota; class Flavobacteriia; order Flavobacteriales; family Flavobacteriaceae; genus Aurantibrevibacter; species Aurantibrevibacter litoralis. The sequence continues at coordinate 40,395 of NZ_JAYEEQ010000026.1, forward strand.
TGGCCTCTGAGGGATTATCTGGATTTACAAGCATTACGAGCTCTTCATTAATACCATAACGGGCAAATTTACTTGAGGTTTTATACGTGTAGGGTACTGTTTCCCAATGGTAGTTTATGGTATAAAAATCTCGTCTATTCGTTTTTTCAGAAGAACTACTTCGATCTACCTCGGCAACAATTCCTTTAATTTGAACGCCCTTTTTATTTAAAATTTTAGCGGTTTGGGCTCCGGAATATTTGTAATAGCCCATCCCCAAGCCACCTAAAACCAATCCTATGCCAATGGCCATAGACAACCATAGCGGTGCATGTTGTATTTTTTCTTTCGATGAAGTACTGAATGCCTTTGTTGGTGGCGTAGCATGCTTTGTAGTAGTTTCTTCTTTATTTGGGATCATGTTTAATGGGGCTTGCCTTTGGCTACGACCCAAAGGGGGAGCGGTGTCACCTGCATATTTTAGCGACGCTCGACGGATTACTTTATACCCCAAAAAAGAGAGTGCGGCTAAGCCTAAGAACACAAAATAAAACCGGAGCGTGCTGCTGCCATTTTCAACAGTAAATTCCGGTTGATCGGGGTTTATGAGTATGGTTACCAACGTATCTATCTCCAGCGTTTCGGCATTGTCAAAGGTATAGTGAATGGTGTCTGTATACACCCTTTCTTTATATTCATAGGAAACTACCGGTCTCAGAACTTCGGTATATCTGGCATCTAAAAAGACCGTTTCCTGTTGTACAAAATCAATGACCTTGGCTTCAAGTTCAACAAGGCTGTTATAGCTGGTAATGGTGCTCCATATGCCCCACACAAAAAGAACTAGAAAAACCACGGTAAAACAACCACAACCTTTGGCCAAGGGTTTAGTTATTTTTGTAACCGTTATGGAACTGGCCTGTGCTTGAGACATATGAGATATGGATTAAAAATACTTTACGACCCATTTAATACGGTCAAAATCAGCATTGACATTAGTAATCAAAACTTTACTTGGTTTGGAAGCCGTTTCATTGGGGTCCGTTTTGTGTATTTCCTGAATGTGATATGCAACTAAATTATAACCCGTTTTTAGACTTAAGTCAAAACTATAGGTCGCATTTATATCTTCGTTACTAAGGTTCCAAACGGTATTGCACGTAGTTGAAATGGTAACGTCTTCGGTTACATAAACAATTTCGTAAAATGAAGCTTTTATGGGTTCCATATAGGAGGAATCTTCTCGCCATGGCAACAAGTTTTCATCAGAGAGTGGAAAAATTGTTCCGGCCCACCGCCCTTTGTGCCATAGGCCAATATAACCTCCTTTCACCGCTTTCACATTAGGGTTGTTACCAAAATGATCTTGATTGCTACAACTAAACTCAAACGCAAAATCTAAATCTCCAAAAGTCCATTCTAATTGTTCCTTAGGTAAGAAATCGACCTTACTATCCGGCATTTGAAAGTGCAGGCCTCCATCGGGCTTAACAGTGCCTAATTTTACTGGATAATCCATTCCATAAGGAAGAATTACCAATTCCATCTCCGGAAGTCCGGGTTGCGGATTATGTAATTTTGAGTTGAATTCTTGAGAAAAAAGCGTGGTTATTCCCAATAAAAATAAGATTGAAATTAATGTGTGGATGCGCCGGTCAAATTGAGCCATGTGCGCCGGATGAAAGTGAGCCGTTTAAACTAGTTGCTTAAAATCGATTCA
>NZ_JAYEEQ010000027.1:0-40290 GCF_034651555.1 Aurantibrevibacter litoralis
TCTGATAATGGAGATGGTACATTTACACTAACTTTTGATGACGGATCCACTTTCACCACATCGGATTTAACCGGTCCACAAGGTGCTCAGGGAATTCAAGGATTACCCGGAGCCGATGGTGCAGACGGCAACGGTATTGCATCCACCTCTGATAATGGAGATGGTACATTTACACTAACTTTTGATGACGGATCCACTTTCACCACATCGGATTTAACCGGTCCACAAGGTGCTCAGGGAATTCAAGGATTACCCGGAGCCGACGGTGCAGATGGTGCCGACGGAGTCAATGGTGCTGATGGTGCAGACGGCAACGGTATTGCATCCACCTCTGATAATGGCGATGGTACATTTACGATAACTTTTGATGACGGATCCACTTTCACCACATCGGATTTAACCGGTCCACAGGGTGCTCAGGGTATTCAAGGACTACCCGGAGCCGATGGTGTTGATGGTAACGGCATTGCATCGACCTCTGATAATGGAGACGGTACGTTTACACTAACTTTTGATGACGGATCCACTTTCACCACATCCGATTTAACCGGTCCGCAAGGTGCTCAGGGCATTCAAGGATTACCCGGAGCTGACGGTGCAGATGGTGCCGACGGAGTCAATGGTACTGATGGTGCAGACGGTAACGGTATTGCATCCACCTCTGATAATGGAGATGGTACATTTACACTAACTTTTGATGACGGATCCACTTTCACCACATCGGATTTAACCGGTCCACAGGGTGCTCAGGGCATTCAAGGACTACCCGGAGCCGATGGTGCCGACGGAGTCAATGGTACTGATGGTGCTGACGGCAACGGTATTGCATCCACCTCTGATAATGGCGATGGTACATTTACACTAACTTTTGATGACGGATCCACTTTCACCACATCGGATTTAACCGGTCCACAGGGTGCTCAGGGCATTCAAGGACTACCCGGAGCCGATGGTGCAGACGGCAACGGCATTGCATCGACCACAGATAATGGTGACGGTACGTTTACACTAACTTTTGATGACGGATCCACTTTCACCACATCGGATTTAACCGGTCCGCAAGGTGCTCAAGGTATTCAAGGATTACCCGGAGCCGATGGCGCAGACGGCAACGGTATTGCATCCACCTCTGATAATGGAGATGGTACATTTACACTAACTTTTGATGACGGATCCACTTTCACCACATCGGATTTAACCGGTCCACAGGGTGCTCAGGGCATTCAAGGACTACCCGGAGCCGATGGTGTTGATGGTAACGGTATTGCATCCACCTCTGATAATGGAGATGGTACATTTACACTAACTTTTGATGACGGATCCACTTTCACCACATCGGATTTAACCGGTCCACAGGGTGCTCAGGGTATTCAAGGACTACCCGGAGCCGATGGTGTTGATGGTAACGGCATTGCATCGACCACAGATAATGGAGACGGTACATTTACGATAACTTTTGATGACGGATCTACTTTCACCACATCGGATTTAACCGGTCCACAGGGTGCTCAGGGAATTCAAGGATTACCTGGAGCCGATGGTGCAGATGGTACTGATGGTGCAGACGGTAATGGCATTGCATCGACCTCTGATAATGGAGACGGTACATTTACGATAACTTTTGATGACGGATCCACTTTCACCACATCGGATTTAACCGGTCCACAAGGTGCTCAGGGAATTCAAGGATTACCCGGAGCCGACGGTGCAGATGGTGCAGACGGCAACGGTATTGCATCGACCTCTGATAATGGAGACGGTACGTTTACACTAACTTTTGATAACGGATCCACTTTCACTACATCGGATTTAACCGGTCCACAAGGTGCTCAAGGTATTCAAGGATTACCCGGTGCTGACGGAGCCGATGGTGCTGATGGTGCAGACGGCAACGGCATTGCATCGACCACAGATAATGGTGACGGTACGTTTACGATAACTTTTGATGACGGATCCACTTTCACCACATCCGATTTAACCGGTCCACAGGGTGCTCAGGGTATTCAAGGACTACCCGGAGCCGATGGTGCAGATGGTGCTGATGGTGCGGACGGAGCCAATGGTACTGATGGTGCAGACGGTAACGGTATTGCATCCACCTCTGATAATGGAGATGGTACATTTACACTAACTTTTGATGACGGATCCACTTTCACCACATCGGATTTAACCGGTCCGCAAGGTGCTCAGGGCATTCAAGGATTACCCGGAGCTGACGGTGCAGATGGTGCCGACGGAGTCAATGGTACTGATGGTGCAGACGGTAACGGTATTGCATCCACCTCTGATAATGGAGATGGTACATTTACACTAACTTTTGATGACGGATCCACTTTCACCACATCGGATTTAACCGGTCCGCAAGGTGCTCAGGGCATTCAAGGATTACCCGGAGTCAATGGTGCTGATGGTGCAGACGGTAACGGCATTGCATCGACCTCTGATAATGGAGACGGTACATTTACACTAACTTTTGATGACGGATCCACTTTCACAACCTCGGATTTAACCGGTCCGCAAGGTGCTCAGGGCATTCAAGGATTACCCGGAGCCGACGGTGCAGATGGTGCCGACGGAGCCAATGGTACTGATGGTGCTGACGGCAACGGCATTGCATCGACCACAGATAATGGTGACGGTACGTTTACACTAACTTTTGATGACGGATCCACTTTTACCACATCAGACTTAACCGGTCCGCAAGGTGCTCAGGGCATTCAAGGTATTCAAGGACTACCCGGAGCCGATGGTGCAGACGGCAACGGCATTGCATCGACCACAGATAATGGCGACGGTACATTTACGATAACGTTTGACGATGGATCCACCTTTACCACATCGGATTTAACCGGTCCACAGGGTGCTCAGGGCATTCAAGGACTACCCGGAGCCGATGGTGCTGATGGTGCCAATGGTGCTGATGGCGCAGACGGCAACGGTATTGCATCCACCTCTGATAATGGAGATGGTACATTTACACTAACTTTTGATGACGGATCCACTTTCACCACATCGGATTTAACCGGTCCACAGGGTGCTCAGGGAATTCAAGGATTACCTGGAGCCGATGGTGCAGATGGTACTGATGGTGCAGACGGTAATGGCATTGCATCGACCTCTGATAATGGAGACGGTACATTTACACTAACTTTTGATGACGGATCCACCTTTACCACATCGGATTTAACCGGTCCACAGGGTGCTCAGGGCATTCAAGGATTACCCGGAGCCGATGGTGCAGATGGTACTGATGGTGCAGACGGTAATGGCATTGCATCGACCTCTGATAATGGAGACGGTACATTTACACTAACTTTTGATGACGGATCCACCTTTACCACATCGGATTTAACCGGTCCACAAGGTGCTCAAGGAATTCAAGGACTACCCGGAGCCGATGGTGCCGACGGAGCCAATGGTGCTGATGGTGCAGACGGTAACGGTATTGCATCGACCTCTGATAATGGAGACGGTACATTTACACTAACTTTTGATGACGGATCCACTTTCACCACATCGGATTTAACCGGGCCTCAAGGTCCGGCAGGAGATCCGGCAACGGATGATCAAACATTATCAACAATGGGAAATCCGGGTGATATATCAATTTCTGGAGGAAACACCATCACATTAAATGTAAACGATGCCGATTCAAGTGTTACGAATGAAATTCAAACGATAACGTCAAACGATGGCTCCGTAATTATTACACCAAGTGGTATCAATTATGATCTATCGGTCAATGGTACGGAAACTATTGTAACACCAGGTACAGATATTGCGGTAACCGGAGATGGTAGTGCCGGAAATCCCTATGTGATCGCAAATACGCGACCCAATATTTTTTATCCGCCATCTATAGCAATAGACGCTTCTTCCAATGGAGCCTTCACTGTTGATTTGTATGCACAGTATTTAGCTCAGTTTGGAAACCCAACAGTTGGTAGTGCAGGAGCTCCAGCAGCCATTCCAACTTTTGCGGCAACGGATTTGTATTACTACGTTACGTTTGCGGATCCTACGGTATTCAATACAGCAACAATGAGCATTAATGCAAATGGGGTTTTAAGTTATACAATCATCGGTCAGCCAGCGGATTTCAATTCCTTGATCAACGTGGTATTTGTAGTTAAATAATTTAAGGAATTCTAAATTATCCAAAAGGTTTGAAATTAATTCATACATATCGATTTCTACTGTTGTGCTGTTTCAGCTTGTTTTGCACAAGTATAGCTCACGGACAATTTTTGCTACAAGCACCAAATAGCAGTGATGAGCACAATTATAGGTGGTTTGAAGCGTCGGACACAAACACAATCTTAGGAACCGATTTTTTCTACGAAGTAACTGCTCCTGGGGTCTATTTCGCCACATACGACGGTACATTGTGTGGTAAAAATGCGACAACCTATTTTATTGTAACCGACTGTGGCGCCCCAAATAATGAAGTAATTCTAGATATTTCGGCCAACGTTCCAACTTCGGCTTCTGTAAATTGGTCGCCGGCAGTTACGGGAGATCCGTTAAGGCCTATGGTGATAGCCTCTCAGAGTGTTGCAAAGTACACGGCGACGCTCAACAAAGCTGGGAATTTGATAGATTTACCTAGTTTTACTGTGGTTTGTTTACAACAAGCGGCTGACTTGGTGGACGATCTAGTGACCGTAAATGAAGATGAATTTATAGAAATAGCTATTTTTTCTAACGACACAAATCTACCAACTAATGGTACATTAACGGTCACTAATCCGCTTAATGGAACAGTCTCTATCAATACTAATGGCACACCAAATGACCCTACGGATGATGTAGTGACCTATACGCCGAATCCCGATTTTAATGGTGCAGATTCATTTAATTACACTGTTTGCAATGCCTTGGGCGATTGTAGCACAGCATCTGTTGCGATTACCGTTCTTCCTATAGTAGATGCCTTTGATGATGTTGTTACAACAACAGAAAATCAACCGGTGGATATACTGATACTTGCAAATGATAATGATATTCCTACGGTAGGCACTTTATCGGTTACCACACCCTCCAATGGCACTATTCAAATAAACACTAATGGAACGGCAAATAACCCTTCGGACGATTTTATAACCTACACACCCAACTCCAATTTTATTGGTAGCGATACATTTAATTATACGCTTTGCGATAATCAAGGTAATTGTAGTACGGCCTCTATTACCGTTCTGGTAACACCGGCTGGTATTGTAAATTTGGATGCAGACAATGATGGTGTTTTGGATTCTTTTGAAGATTTAAATCTCGATGGCGATAATGATCCATCGACCAATCCAACAGATTCAGACGGTGATGGTATTCCGGATTATTTAGATATTGATAGTGATAATGATGGTATTCCTGATAATGTGGAAGCACAATCCACGCTGGGATATATACCTCCAACTGGTGTAGACCTCAATAGTAATGGGTTAGATGATGCCTACGAGCAAAATGGCAACCTTGGTTTGATACCAGTGGATACCAATGGTGATGGATTGCCCGATTTTGTGGACGAGGATAGCGATAATGATGGGGTGCCGGATTATATTGAAGGGCATGACCATAACCACGATGGTTTCCCGGATGTTGTATTTATTGGTATTGACTCCGATGGTGATGGCTTAGACGATGGGTTTGAAGGATCCGAGCTCATCGATGTTGATGTAAATGATGAAATTGATAATCCGTTTAGTGATCTTCCCAATACCGATCAAGATAATGAATCGGATTACCGTGACGATGATGATGATGATGATGGGATAGCTACCGCTGATGAAGATACTAATGGCGATGGAAATTGGACCAACGATGATTTTGACGGTGATGGGATCCCAAATTATTTGGATTCTGACTTAATTGCCACCGCAGAGGACATAGAGGTCTTTAATGTAGTTACACCCAATGGAGATGGTATACATGATGTACTTACAATTCGTGGTTTGGAAAACTTCCCGGATAACACAGTAAAGATATTTAATCGATGGGGCGTTCTCGTATTTACCACAAAAGCCTATAACACCCAAGGCAACGTATTTGACGGCACGTCAAATGGTAGAGTCACCGTAGACAAGGACAATAAGCTTCCTGTGGGCACCTATTTCTATATTTTAGACTATAAGGATACTGTAGGGAATTCTAAATCGCTTACCGGATACATATATATAAACAGATAAAAAGAATGATCAGTAAGACTCTCTATAAACGTAATGCCATGAAGCTTAGGTCTTTTGTTTTTATGTTGTGCTGTTTTTGTTTTGTGGGTGTTTTTGGGCAACAAGACGCTCAATACACGCAATATATGTACAATACCGTTAGCGTAAATCCGGCTTATGCGGGTTCTAGAGGACACATGAGTATTGCTGCCCTCTACCGATCGCAATGGGCGGGTTTGGATGGTGCTCCAGAGACACAAACGTTAAATGTGCATACCCCGATAGGCTATAGAGGTGTCGGGCTAGGCGTTTCCATTGTAAACGATCAAATAGGCCCCACTTCGGAAACGAACTTCGATGTAGATTTCTCGTATACCATAATGACATCTTATGAAGGAAAGTTAAGCTTTGGACTCAAGGCAAGTGCAAACCTCTTGGATGTACGGTTTTCAGATCTTAATCAGGACTTGTCTAATCCAGGTGGCCCTGATCCTACGCTACAGCAAAATATAGACAATAGACTCTCACCGAACATAGGAGCGGGTGTATATTACCACACAGATAAGTTTTATGTAGGGCTTTCTGCCCCAAGAATTTTGGAAACTACGCATTTTGAATCTTCATCGCTTTCCACAGCAAAGGAACAAATTAACCTCTATTTTATGTCGGGGTATGTATTTGATGTAAATCCCTTTCTAAAATTTAAGCCTGCGTTACTCACAAAAGTGGTACAAGGCGCACCATTGCAAGTAGATGTCTCCGCAAATTTCTTAATGAACGAAAAGTTTGTACTAGGTGCTGCCTATCGCTGGGATGCAGCGGTGAGCGGTTTGGCAGGTTTTTATTTAGACGATGGATTTTTTATTGGTTTGGCATACGACAAAGAAACTACAGATCTTGGTAGTGCCCGTTTTAATGATGGTTCGTTTGAGATTATTGTTAGGTATGATTTTATAAAAGCCCTAGGCAATATCCGGTCGCCGAGATTCTTCTAATACGCTATCATTTTTTACGATTTTACTTTTCGGATTATCTTTTATGATGGGTTTAACCTATAAATGAGACAAAGGTTTTTATTTTTGCACCATGAAAGAGGAGAACGTTATATTGGTAAACGAACAAGATATCCAAATAGGGATTATGCCTAAAATGGAAGCGCATGAAAAAGCAGTCTTGCATCGGGCTTTTTCTGTTTTTGTACAAAACGCTCAAGGCGAGATTATGTTACAGCAGCGGGCAGCACATAAATACCATTCGCCCCTGTTGTGGACCAATACCTGTTGCAGCCACCAGCGCGAAGGTGAGTCCAATTTGGAAGCCGGGAAAAGACGGCTGCGTGAAGAAATGGGTTTTTCGGTAGATTTAAAGGAACTTTTTTCGTTTATTTACAAGGCACCTTTTGATAATGGATTGACAGAACACGAATTTGATCACGTTATGATTGGCTATTATAACGGTCTGCCAAAAATAAACCCGGATGAAGTGGCCTCTTGGAAATGGATGAAGCCGGAAGGCATTAAAAAAGATATTAGCCAACATCCGGAAAACTACACGGCTTGGTTTAAAATTATTTTCGATAAATTTTACAATCACATATTTCAAAAAAAAGATGGGTACGCAGGTTAAAATAAGTAGAAAGGCACATTTTAATGCAGCGCACCGTTTGTACCGAAAGGATTGGGACGATGCAAAAAACGAGCTTGTTTTTGGAAAATGCAGTAATCCTAACTTTCATGGACATAATTACGAATTAATTGTAAGTGTATTAGGAGAAATTGATTCAGAAACGGGTTTTGTGATGGATATGAAAGTGCTTAAAGATCTTATAAGTGATGAAGTAGAAACACATCTAGATCATAAAAATCTTAATCTGGAAGTTCCGGAATTTGCAAATCTCAATCCCACGGCCGAAAACATTGCTGTTGTTATTTACAACAGACTCCGACCGCATATTGATGCTAAAAAGATGCTTGAAATTACCCTTTACGAGACCCCAAGAAATTTTGTAACTTTTTCCGGATAACCCATGGGTGTACAAATAGGTGATAAAGTCCCGGAATTTTCCCTCTTAGATCAACATGGCCAATGGTTTTCAATCGGGTCAATTTTGGGTAAAAAACCCTTTGTTCTTTTCTTTTACCCAAAAGATAACACCCCAGGCTGCACCAAAGAAGCTTGTGACTTTAGGGATGGGTATGACGATTTTAAGGGCTTAGGTGCCGAGGTTATTGGTATTAGTGCAGATACCCACCAAACGCATAGTGGTTTTGCTAAAAAACACAGGCTTCCATTTTTGTTGCTGTCCGATAGACAAAATAAAGTTCGAAAATTGTTTGGCGTAAAACCTTCTTTTTTGGGCTTACTTCCCGGAAGAGAAACCTATGTGGTAGACAAAGCAGGGACTATCATTATGATTTATAACAGCATAAATGCGCTACAGCACAGGAATAGTGCCTTGCATGCCTTAAAAGCACTTTAGCTCAATAACGCAATAGCCTATAAGATAAGACTCAACTATAATAGGTAATAGGAATTGAGTTCTTCAATCTAAAGATTCCCCAACCCTTGGGTGGGGGTTTCCTATTTACCTCTCCTTTGGAGAGGTCGGAACTGCCTTTTTGCAGTTCCGGGTGAGGTAAAATACAAAATTTCGGATTTTGGCCCAAAGGCCAAAATGAAACTGGCGAAATACCCCTATGGCTTGCCTCGGGGATAGTCAGTTTCAAGAAATTTTTTATAAAGGTGAGGTTTTCGTATGAGGTTTTAAAAAATTAAAAGTAAAAAGGATGACATTGTACCCATTAAAATTTAAGCCCATTTTAAAAGAAAGGCTCTGGGGAGGCAGCAAACTTAAAACCGTGTTACAGAAAGCCATTACGACTGATATAACTGGCGAAAGTTGGGAGCTTTCCGGAGTAGAGGGCGATGTTTCAATAGTGTCTAACGGCGCATGGGCTGGAACATCTTTAACGGAACTAATTGCCCAATATGGCGCCGAATTATTAGGAAAATCTGTGATCGAGCGTTTTGGTTCAGAATTTCCTATTCTAATTAAATTTATAGACGCCCAACAGGATCTTTCTATTCAAGTACATCCCAATGATAGCCTAGCCCAGAAACGCCATAAATCTTTTGGTAAAACCGAAATGTGGTACATAATGGATGCCGAAGAAGACAGTAGCCTCATTGTGGGTTTTAACAAAACCGTTTCAAAAGAAACGTACAGGACTAGTTTAAAAAATAATACGTTAACCCAACTTTTGCATTATGAAAAGGTAAAAGAAGGCGATACCTTTTTTATTAATACCGGAAAAATTCATGCCATTGGTGCGGGAATTTTATTGGCAGAAATTCAACAAACTTCAGATATTACGTATAGGGTTTTCGATTTTAACCGAAAGGATAAGGACGGAAATCTGAGAGAATTACACACAGATTTAGCACTAGATGCTATTGATTTTGAGTATAAAAATGATTTTAAGATAGGTTATGAGGAAACAAAGGATAGACCAACTACGTTGGTATCCTGTCCCTATTTTATCACAAATTTTATTCACATATCTCAAGATATGAGGTTAGACGTTTCGAAAAGAGATTCGTTTACCATTTATATGTGTGTTGCGGGTAAGGTGCATATTGGAGACGGGGAACATGAAGTTCAAATAAAAAAAGGAGAAACGGTATTGATACCCGCTATAACGCAAACAATTTTTCTTAAAGCGGACAGTGCTAAACTTTTGGAGGTTACTGTATAAAAAAGTGTACTTTTGCAAAAAAAACAATAGTAAAATGGCAAGTATTAGAAATTTAAAGAAGGATATCAATTTCGTATTAGGCGATATTATTGAAGCAGTCTATTTTTTTGAAGCATCAACATCTCAAAGAAATACCAAGGAGGGCAATGAAATTATAGATGGCGCCATTGAAACTTTCGACGGATTAATCGCTAAAGTAAACCAAAAAGATTTAGAGAACAGAAAAGCGCATTTAAAAAATGTAAAGATAGAATTAGAAGAAAAAGCAACCGCACTGCTAGAAAAATTAAATAAATTGGGTTAATTCTTAATTAACAAACCGTAATAGCATCCCTAATCGGATGCTTTTTTTATTTCATGCGGGTAGTACATTGCCAAAATCCAAACACATAAAAGCCGGTGCTCCCACCGGCTTTAAACTAACTAACTCAAAAACCAACTTTTATGAATCAAAACTATGTTATAAAGATAAATTCATTTTAATGGATTTGTGGTTAAAGAATACATAGAATTTTGTTAAGTTTTATTCAATGGAAGGGTAAAAAGGGATTGTGGAGATAAGCGAAAAAGTAAACAAGATGGAATATCGTAAATCACTGTAAATGTGTGTAATAAATATATTAATTGATGTTAAAAAGAAGCAATTAAAAAAGTGTTTAACCATGTTTAACTTTAAATTAACTTAATTTTCTTGGTTAGCACTATCATAATTTTATCTTATCGGATTAAATCAATAGAAATAATGAACTTGGTACACGTAAAACGAAGTACGAAATTAGAAAAACGATATACTCAAAAAATGGGCATCTTATGGACCAAAGTAACCTACATTAAAAAATGTGTTTTGGGTATACCAATCAAAACGCTACACAAGTACAGAGCTACCTACTATGGCGTCGTTAAAGATTGCGAAGCATGCGAACTTTCCAAATAACTACAATTTCAATGTTTTCTTGTTGTTAATTTTAAAAACATTATACTAATTTTTATCATTTATATATGAAAGTACTTGTCATAGGTGCCGGCAATATGGGGCTCACCTACGCCGAAGCAATGTCCAAATCTCGGCTTTTACGTAAGAGGAACATTATGGTGTTGGATACCTCTGAAGAAAAACGAAATGAAATAGATCAAATCACGCATTTTGATGCCCACGAACATTTAAACGATTGTGTACCTCAGGCCGATATTATTTTTGTAGCGGTAAAACCCTATCATGCCATAGACTTGTTTAAAACCATGCGCACTTTGGTAAATTCACAACAAATTTTAATTTCTATTATGGCAGGGGTTACCATAAACACTATAATGGAAGCTACGGGACTTACTAAAGTCGTACGAGCCATGCCTAATTTACCGGCTAAAGTAGGCATGGGACTTACTTCTTATTTTGCTTCTCCAGCAGTTTCGCACATAGAATTGTTAACAGTAGAAAGTTTATTGGAAACTACAGGGAAAGCCATACTCGTAAGCAATGAGAACTACATAGACGCCTCTACAGGAATTTCTGGTAGCGGCCCGGCCTATGTGTTCTATTTTATGCAAAGTATGATGGAAGCAGCATCGCAAATGGGATTTTCGGAGAACGTTTCCAGAGTGTTAGTGAGCCAAACGTTTACAGGAGCCGTGGAGTTGTTTAATCAATCAGACCTATCACCAAATTCTTGGATGAATAAAGTAGCTTCTAAAGGAGGAACTACACGTGCAGCGCTAGACTCAATGGAAGATAACAATGTAAAAGAGTTAATAAAAGAAGCGGCTTACGCTGCATTTAGTAAGGCGGTAGCGTTAGGTAAAGATAGGTAATATGGATACTAAAAAGGTTATAGTTGTAAAGGTTGGCACCAATGTGATGACCAACAAAGACAATAGAATTGTAAGACCTGTCTTAAGGCGATTGGTAAAACAAATTGCGGAGTTATATGAGCAAGATATTTTAACTGTCTTAGTTTCTTCGGGATCCGTTATTGCCGGACGAGAGGTCATTGGAAAATCTAAGATTAAAGATAAAACCAAACGGAGACAAGTATACTCTGCCGTTGGACAACCCCGCATGATGCGACTTTATTACAATATTTTTCATGATTATGGGATGAAATGTGCTCAAGTGCTACCTACCAAAGGCGATTTTGATCCCGGTGTGCACCGAGAAAATATGATTAATTGTTATGAAGGCTTATTGTCAGAAGGTATTATACCAATCGTAAACGAAGATGATGCTGTGTCTGTTACTATGTCTATGTTCTCAGATAATGATGAGCTGGCCAGTTTGGTTGCCCAACTTTTAAAAGCAGACAGACTTATTATATTATCGGATATAGATGGACTGTATTCCGGGCATCCGGATGCAAAAGGCAGCTATGTAATCTCAGACGTGGGGGTGCATGAAAATATGGACCAATATATTACCTCATCTAACAAAGGCGAGGCAGAAGGACGCGGTGGCATGAGCTCTAAATTAGATTTTGCCAAACAGGCAGCGTCCAAAAATATACCTACCTATATTGCTAATGGTAATTTAGAGAATGTTATTATTGATATAATGAACGGTGAAAAGATAGGTACCAAGGTATCGCTTCACGAAAAAAACAACTAAAATGAAATTGATTAAGACAGAGGTAAAGAATAGGGTGTTAGAGACAATGTGTCAGTTGTTAGATGAAAATAGGAAGTATATTCTTAAGGCAAATCAAAAGGATTTAGACCTTTTTGATAAAAGCGATAAAGCCATGTACGACCGTTTAATTTTAGACGATTCTAAGGTTGATGCGATGATTCGCGCCATTAAGGAAGTGGCAGCCCATGAAGATCCGGTGGGTAGGGTTATATCTACGGTAGAAAAGGAGGATGGACTTAAAATCATCAACAAAACCGCACCGTTTGGAACCATCATGATTATTTATGAGTCTAGACCCGATGTTACCATAGAGGCAGCCGTTTTGGCTTTTAAAGCCAACAACAAGATTTTACTAAAAGGAGGAAAGGAAGCCCTACATAGTAACGTGTTCTTAGTAGGACTATGGCATCAGGCATTAAAAGAAAACGGGCTGGGTTCTGAGTACATCCAATTATTAACAATGGACAGAACCCAAACTCAGGCGTTTTTACGCAACCCTACAGAGCCCTTAGATTTGATTGTGCCCCGTGGTGGCGAACAACTGATTGCCTTCGTAAAAGAGCATGCCCAATGTGCCGTTTTGGTTAGCGGAAGAGGAAATAATTTTCTTTATGTGGACAAAGAATCAGACTGGCAAAAAAGCATCAAAGTGATCCTAAACGCAAAAACAGCTAAAATTTCGGCCTGTAATGCATTGGATAAAATTTTGATCCATTCAGAAATTCCCGATTATGAGGCGAAGCTTCGAGAATTACAGCATATTTTAATAGAAAAAGGAGTTACTATTCTCACAGATAATTCGGTTAAGTCTGTTTTAAAAGATACCAAAAGTATTGAAGACGAAGCAATATGGTATCAAGAATTTTTAGAAATGAAATGTTGTATTGGTGCGGTTGATGACGTGGAGGAAGCCATCAAAAAAATAAACACCTATTCGGGCGGTCATTCGGCGACTATAATGACAACATCACAACAAAATGCTACACAATTTATGGAGCAGGTAGATAGTGCCGTGGTGTACCAAAATGCCTCTACCCGATTTACCGACGGTGGCGCAATGGGGGTAGGAGCAGAGCTCGCTATTAGCACCGAAAAATTGCACCATCGAGGTCCTTTAGGATTAAATGAATTAGTGACCAACAAGTACTACGTTTATGGCGATGGACATATTCGAAGCTAAAGAAAGTCCGGTTCTAAAAAAATAGCGGTTACAAGATAGCCTATGAAGAAGATGTTTTCTTGGTACGCACGCATTCTGTAAAGAAGTAGCAACTATTCCTTGCTTTTCTGAGATTCTATATACTGGTAAAGTGCTTTTCCGTATTTGGATTGGGATACTTCTGGATGCAATGATTTGTGAATAGAATCCAGATATTTTAGATTGGCATCCGGTACTTCATAAAGTGCTATATAGGGGGCAATGTACGAATCCTTGTTGTTCAATGCAAAATTTAAGGCATACAGATACCCTCTTAACGTGTTTCTATCGTTTATTTTTTGAACGGAGTCCATGGCTATTGGATCTTGGTTAATTTTTGGATCATAGAAAGCTCTCACGTTTTCTAAATTGGCAACATTAAATTTAGACATCACCTCGCGGTATTCAACTAATTTTTTATGTGTTTCAGAACCCGATATTTTAGCCTGCGTATCAAAAGTATTCCAAGTAGTATTTATGGTTATGACACCCGGCTCACCAAAAAAAATAAGTCTATCATTAATATCATTATCATCCTTTTTATTTAGGTAAAGGTAAAATATCTCTGGGCTGTCTAATTCGGTTTTAAAAGTAAACGCACCATCCCCTTTAAGCACTAGAGAGTCTAAAGTAACCAATGTGGTATCGGCTAAATGTTGCAAATATAAAGTGCCTTTTTTTAGACCTTTTACATTTCCGGTTACAGTCATGGTGTTGGCAGAATCTTTGCTGCAGGCAGCAATAATGCATACAAGGGCAGCGGTTAAAAATAATTTCTTCACAGGATTTGGTTTCATTTACGTTGGTATTATTTAATGCAGTACATATTCGCTATGATACTGTCTTTTTATGTGCACCTTTCTTAAGTGGGTAGCCTTGCCAAATAAGGTATTCTAATTCGCTCAATGGGCTTTTCATCTTTGTGTTTAGTGGCGCAAATATCATGAAAGTAGATTGAAATTCTAAACTTTTGAAGCAATTTCCATGAGAAAAGCACAAATTAGCGCACCTCCGGTACCTACCACATACCCTAAGACAGCCAAGAGGACGCCTACGGATGTTAATGAGGAATGAAACTCCGCAGCAACCACAGGGGCAGAGGCAGCACCACCTACATTGGCTTGGCTACCAACAGCAAGAAAAAAGTAGGGTGCTTTAATCCATTTAGCCACCAAAATAAGAAGTCCCGCATGGATTGAGATCCATATAAAACCAAGCAATATGAGCCCTGGATTTTCAAAAATCTTCCCCAAATCCATTTTCATGCCTATGGTAGCCACTAAAATATAGATAAACACACTTCCTATTTTACTGGCACCTGCACCCTCATAATTTTTGGCTTTGGTGAAAGAAAGTGCAATCCCCAAGAAAGTTGCACCAACTACCATCCAAAAAAAGCTGGATCCTAAAAAAGATAAAAAGTTACGGCTATCAGCCACCGAAGCAACGTTTTTCACTAAAAAATCACTTATCCTATCTCCAAAAAAATGAGAAATGCCAACAGCGGTAAATGCTAATGATAGCATTATCATATAGTCGTTTAGGGTAGGTACTTTAGTGATTTTTTCGGTGAATTGAGTCACTTTTATTTTTAACGATTCAATGGCCGAAGTATCGGCCTTTAGCCAACGGTCTATTTTTGTAGTTTTGCCAACTCCAAGAAGGATAATCGCCATCCAAACATTGGCAACTACAATATCTACAAGAACCATTTTACCATACTCTTCCGGGTTGTACTGAAATATTTCGAGCATAGCGGCTTGGTTAGCTCCCCCGCCTATCCAACTTCCGGCAATTGTGGCTAATCCTCGCCATATAGCGTCGAAATCATTACCCCCCACGGTTTCCGGAGAAAATAAAGAGACTATCAGTATTGCTATGGGACCACCAATAATAATACCCGCACTGCCCGTTAAGAACATAATTAGAGCTTTAGACCCCAAATTGACTATTGCTTTTAGGTCAATGCTCAGCGTCATTAGAACTAAGGCTGCCGGTAATAGATATCTACTGGCCATAAAATATAAGTTGGAAGTGGCATCGGACACCAAACCTATACTGGCAAGGATGGCGGGCAACAAATAGCACATAAGAACCGCAGGTACTATCGAATAAAATTTTTTCCAAAATCCGGTTGTACGATTCGACGTGTAGAAAATGAAACCTAAACAAAGCGCTAGGAGTCCAAATACAACGCTGTCATTGGTGATTAGTGTTTGGGTCATTAAAATGGGTTTAGGAAGCTTTCAAATATAATTAAAATAACAAATGTTCTTTGATGAAATGTGCCACACCATCTTCGGTGTTTTTTAAGGTGATGCGATCCGCTACGGATTGGACTTCTTCACGCGCATTCGCTACTGCGACTCCCAGACCTACTTTTTTCAGCATTTCTATATCATTATAATTATCGCCAAAGGCAATTACGTTTCTAAGCCCTGTTGCGGAGGGCAGCAGTTGCTCAATTGCTGACAGTTTAGAAACTGTTTTTGGAGCTACTTCAATAAGTGTATCGTTAGAGCGATAAAAATGCAATTGATGTCCCCATTTTTGTTGTAATTCAGGGAAGATACGATCTGTATTTGTCTTTTGTCCCATGAGCATTATCTTGTGCGCTCCCACAGCTCGTTCCTTCCAATCTAGAAGGGTGTCTCTGGTTTCCCTGAAAAAAGGAGTAGCTTGCGTATAGGCAATTTCTTTGCGAACGCGTTCTGTGTTTTCGTCTACATACC
Source organism: Aurantibrevibacter litoralis (assembly GCF_034651555.1). Lineage (NCBI taxonomy): Bacteria > Pseudomonadati > Bacteroidota > Flavobacteriia > Flavobacteriales > Flavobacteriaceae > Aurantibrevibacter > Aurantibrevibacter litoralis. The sequence goes on from NZ_JAYEEQ010000027.1 coordinate 16,467, forward strand.
ATTCGTTTTTGTAGTAAAGCCCTAATTTAATGAAATGAAAACTCGCCAGATCGTGAATGGCCTCGAGGTGTTCTATTGGGATTATTGTAGAGGCAATCTCATTGGAGCCATGCAAAATAAAAGCCCCGTTATAACAAATAATGGGTTCATTCTCTATACCCAATCGTCGTTGCAAATAGGTCATTGCTTTGGGCATTCTGGCCGATACAAGTATAATTTGCACGTGCTTCTTTATTCTTGCAATTTCCGCAATCGTGAAATCGGACACATCACTTTTGGTGGTTAATAAGGTGCCATCGAGATCTGAACAAAGGGTTTTGTACTGCATTTAAAGCGACTTTATAAGATAATATATGGAACTAGGGTACAAATTAAATAAAAATAGAATCATTACAATTTCTCAATTGGAATGCCATTTCGTATTAGACTTTATCTTCAAATTTTTTGGATTTCACTTTTTTCGGATTTTTAAATAGGCGCTTAAAAAAGCCATCTCTTTTCACTGGCTCGCAATCGAGCTGTTGTAAGATAGATGCGCTGGGTGTTTCAAATTTTGATTTGGTAATTTCCGAAAAGGAATCGTCCTTATTTAGTTTTTGCATCCACAGGGCAAACATGGGTAATGCCGCATTGGCACCTTGCCCAAGTTTTGTACTATTAAATCCAATTTCATGATGATCCAGTCCTACCCAAGTAACGTGCACTAATTTTGGAGTTAAGGCCACAAACCAGGCATCTTTATTGTTTTGAGTGGTGCCTGTTTTTCCGGCAATATCATTTTTAAGTTGATAGACCGATCGTATGCGAGAAGCTGTACCTCCATTTACGGTTTCTTTCATCATCTCGAGCATAAGCTGTCTCGTAGTTTCCGAAAAGGCATTTCTATCTGATATTTCCGGTGAAAACACAGCCAAAATAGAATCGGTATGCGAACTAATCTTTTGTATCAAAAATGGTTTAACTGATTTTCCTTGGTTTACATAACTGGCGTAGGCACCGGCCAATTCACTAATTTTCAGTGCTGCGGTACCCAAGGCTAAGGAAGGCACTTTGGGCAAATCACTTACTATCCCCATTTTTTTAGCTTGAGCAAGTACCTTTGGAATACCGGTAGTCTCCAATACCTTTACTGTAACGGTATTTACAGATTTACTCAGGGCTTCTTTCATAGAATAATTAAGGTAAGCCTCGTCTGTATTGCCCGAGTTTGTTGGAGTCCACCCTTCTAAATCCTCATAAGCTACTTTTTGGGCAGAAAAATAGGTACAAGGGGCTATGTCATTTTCTAAAGCGGCAGTATATACTATAGGCTTAAAGGTAGAACCTACTTGCCGTTTACTTTGCGAAACATGATCGTATTTAAAATGCTTAAAATCGATACCACCAATCCAAGATTTCACGGCACCGGTACTGGGGTCTATCGCCATGGAGCCGGTATGTAATCGTTTTGCATAATGTTGAAGACTGTCAATTGTGCTTGCATGTATAACCGTGTCTCCTTGCCAATCAGACAGTATCATTTCGCGCTTTTTATGTAAAGCAGCTAAAATTTCAGATTCGGAAAGTCCTGCTTGTTTCAGTTTTTTGTAGGGTAACGATTGTTGTATCATTTTGTTAATGAAGGTTTTATTAGATAACCATGGGGCGTTTTTACCGTAACTTTTTTCAAAATCACGCTGTAAACTGCGCATATGTGCTACCATAGATTCCTCTGCCATTACTTGCATTTTGTAGTTTAATGTGGTGTAAATCTTTAAGCCGGAAGTGTATAAATTATAGGATTGTCCTTGGCTATTTTGTTCAGAAACCCATTGTACTAGCTGTTTCCGCACTTCTTCTCTAAAATAAGGCGCAATGCCTTCATTATGATCTAATGACGTGTAGCTTAGTACTAAGGGTAATTGCACTAAGCTGTCTTTTTGGTCAGCTTGCAGAAAATTATTGGTGTACATGGATTGCATCACTATATTTCGCCTTGTTTTGCCGGCTTCCGGAAATATTCGGGGATTGTAATTGTAGGTGGCCTTAAGCATGCCTACCAGCGTAGCCGCTTCTTCAATACGTAGCGCTTTAGCTTGTGTGTTAAAAAATTTTAAGGCGGCACTTTCCACACCAAAAGTATTATCCCCAAAGGATACCGTATTGAGATAGCGTGTTAAAATCTCTTCTTTTGTATGGCTTTTTTCAAGTCGCCTGGCAATGATCATTTCCTTAATTTTATCGACTACAAGGGTAGCAGACTTGCGTTCCTTCCTGGGGTATAAATTTTTTGCCAACTGTTGGGTAAGCGTGCTGCCTCCGCCGGAAGATGCATCGCCCATCAGTACGGTCTTTAAACCCACTCGGAACAAGCTTGTAACATCTATTCCAGAATGTTTATAAAAGCGCTCATCTTCAATGGCTATTAAGGCTTCAATGAGGTGCGAAGGAAAATCGTCATAGGTAATAGGCTGCCTATCAAATAAATAATACTTTCCGATGAGTACGCTATCGGCGGTATACACTTCGGACGCTCTTTGGTATTGTAAATCTGTCAAATCGCTTTGACTTGGCAATTTCCCCCATAAACCCAGATATATACTGGATACAAACAGGATACATACCATTAAAAAACCTACAAAAACAGCTGCTAAAAGCTTGAAGTACGGTGTTATTTTTCGTTTTAAAATCAATGAGTATGTGTTTTTACAATGCAAGTTTAAAATAAATACAAGAATACGAACAAGCCTTAACAATACCTTAATTTTGATTTCCCTATTTTTGTGCCCATAACCAAGTTTTCTTATTGCTTCCGCTATTAGAAATACGTTGAATTGAAGGTTTGTAGTTATACCGAAATACTCAAATGGCGTATATGATGTAGTTTAATGGAGGCTTATTAGGTATCAAAAATTGTAATACAGCACATGTCGAAGCTGCCATGGAGACGGTGTACGTAATCCCGCAGATAGTTCCAGTTTATATGAAAAAAATAGTTCTTTTAGTGCTCTTAACCGTACAATTTGCATTGGGTAATGACCTGTATTGGTCTAAAACAGGACATAGGGTGGTTGGTGAAGTTGCAGAAAATCATTTGAGCAAAAAGGCTAAAAAGGCCATAGCCGAATTATTACAGGGCCAAAATCTGGCTTCGGTGTCTAATTTTGCGGATGAGATTAAGGCCGATCCATCTTTTAAACATTTCAATGCTTGGCATTATGTAAATTACCCTACAGACAAACAATATTCGGAGGTAAGCCCGAATCCTGATGGCGATCTAATGATTGGAATACAAAAATGTATCGATATTATCAAAGATCCAAAGGGTAAAAAAGAAGATAAAACATTCTATCTTAAAATGTTGGTGCATTTGGTGGGCGATTTACACCAGCCGATGCATGTAGGGAAACTGGAAGACAAAGGTGGTAATGACATTCAGCTACAGTGGTTTGGTAGAGGCACTAATTTACATCGTCTTTGGGATAGTAATATGATTGATGATCATGGGATGAGTTATACCGAACTTACCGGATCATTGCCTAAGCTGTCGAAACAAGAGAAAGAGGCCATGCAACAAGGCACCATGTTTGATTGGATGGAGGAATCTAGAACTATGGCCAATACGTTGTACGACTCTGTAACGGTGGGTGAAAAATTGGGTTATGCCTATGGCTACGCGCATTGGAGTACCGTAGAAGTACAACTCCAAAAAGGCGGGGTACGATTGGCTAAAATCCTCAATGCGTTGTTTCAATAAGAATTGATATTCACTTCTGGTAGGATAGGGGTACAAGCAAATTGAGATGTACTCATTAATCGAGATTTAAAGGCTCGGGTGATCGCTTTCTCCTCCGTACCGGCATGTGCACACAAGAGGGCGTCATAACCATAATAAAAGTTTCTTTATTGTCTCACGGGTTTGATGGGAGGGTCGTTCAGGTAATAATTCTGAACGTTAAATTTATACGTTCCCCTATCGTTTTGGTGGTTTTAGGGATTTGATGCAACCAGTGGTGCTGCGTTTCACCTTGCATTACCAAGAGACTTCCATGCTCCAACAAAATTTTGTGTTTTAAGGTTGGTTCTTTTTTATGTTTTAAGTGAAAGAAGCGTGCTTGACCCAAGCTAACAGAGGCAATAATAGGGTTTCTGCCCAATTCTTTTTCATCGTCTGCATGCCATCCATTACTGTCCTTTCCGTTACGATACAGATTTAAAAGACAAGTGGTAAATGCAACATGCAATTCGTCTTCGATCTGTTGTTTTAGTACTGTTAAATCCTTGGAAAATTGAAGTGGTGTCATAGTAATATTGGCATAGGAATACGTTTTTCCGTTGGTGCCGTAAAGCGCAGTGAGTCTTGGTTGTTGGTGTATTTTGCCAAATACTTTTATATGATCTAGTCGCCAAAGAACGTTCTTTCTAAGGGATTGAAAATAAGTAGTAGCAAGTTCGGGATTAAAAAAGCCGGGAAAGTAGGTAATGTCACTATCCGGAAGCGAAAGTTTTATTTTGTCGGTAAATAGGTTGTTCATTAGGTAAGCACGGCCTTTAACTGATTTCGATATTCGGACGGATTTTGACCGGTAAAGTTCTTAAAGGATTTATTAAAATGCGAAAAGTTATTAAAACCACTTTCAAAACAAACCTCTGTAATACTCATAGGTTTTTCTGCCAATAATTTAGAAGCATGAACCAATCGGTATTCGTTTACAAATTGCGTGAAGGTTTTGTTGGTCATTTTTTTGAAATAGCGGCAAAACGAAGGCACCGTCATACTTACCAAATCGGCAATTTCTTCTAGTGTTATTTCTTCTTTAAAGTTGGTTTTTACATGATTAAAAACCACATTGATGCGGTCGTTGTCTTTTACCTCTGTTTCCATGGAAAATCCTTGGGCATTTAAGACTTTAAAATCCTTAGAAATAGCCAATTCGTTTAAAATATTTAAAATAGATAGCAGTCGTTGAAAATCGGTTTGATATTCCAAAATTTCAATTTTTTCTCCAATTTTTCGTTTTGCTTTTCCGGAAAAAGCAATGCCGCCCTTAGCCATATCAAAAAGGCTTTGGATATTTTTCATTTCCGGGATGTCAAAAAAATCATTTCCCAAAAAGTCTAACTTCATTTGTAGCACGGTTTCACTTTTGTTTCCTGTTAAGCGATCCGTAAATCCGCAATGGGGTAAATTGCTTCCTATTAAAATAAGGTCACCTTCAGTATAATAGGAAATATGGCTTCCTATTTGCCGTTTGCCAGATCCTCCGTTTACATATACCAGTTCTATTTCCGGGTGGTAATGCCAAATGTTGTTTTTATTAACCCTGTGTTCGTCAAACTTTTGGTAGGTAAAAGAATGACCAAAATTAGGTGCTATTGCCTCAAAGGCGGGTTTTTGTGATACCATGTTGTTTTGTGATTGATAGTATAAAGGTATAACCTGTATGTACCATTTATCTTTGCAAAATTAACCAAAATATATGCTAAATTACCATTTGGCTATAATTAACATAAAATTAAGGTTAAAATAGCATATAAATTAGAGAAATGTGCTGTAGTGAGGGCTTTTAAACTGTGGTAAGTTTGTATCGTAGAAATTGATTTATTAATCACATCTAAAAAGTAAAATTATGAAAACAATTATTAAATTTTCCGCAGTTGTTGCCTTTATGTTCGTTACAGTAGCGGGCATGGCAAATGAGCCTAAACTAAGCGTAGTAGCTAATGAAGCTGCCAAAAGTCTAGTTTTTAAACTGGATGGCCAATCCGGAAGTGCCACGGTCAGAATTATAGACGCCCAAAATAATGTGATCTTTTCTCAGAATTTCGCAAAAGAAGGCAACTATAGTAAGAAATTCGACTTTAAGAATGTTGCCAGTGGCACGTATTACTTAACCATGGAAAACGATCTTCGCGTTATTTCTTACACCGTAGCTGTAAATGATGCCGATTTAAAAGTGGTAAGCAGGAAAGAAAATGCCAAACCGGTTTTTAGAACCAAAGGAGAGGTTATTTTTCTGAATCTTTTGAATCTGGAGCAAAAGGAAGTTTCTATTAAGGTGTACGACAGCAGCTACAGATTATTATATTCCGAAGTAGTGGCTGATAAACTATTGGTAGAGAAGGCCTTTAATTTTGAAAGTGCCAAAAAGGACAGCTATACCGTAGTAGTGAAAGACAAAACAAACACTTACTATAAAGATATTGTTGTTAATTAGTAATTATTGGTTGTTTATTTAAGTTAAGTTAATTCAAGAAAAGGGGCTGGGCAGGCTCCTTTTTTTTATTGATATTTAGTGCAGCGGGAAAACCTATCAAAGAAATACAAATCAAAAATAGCTGTATATCTATTCACTCAGGTTCTTCTCTTCTCCAACTAAAACATGGCACTACAAATCCTCCATATTTTAGAGACACTCAAAAAATAAGGCACCTCTTATTCCTTATGTTTCCTTTTTTTTATGTGGGAATGGCATAATTTAGATAAACTTTTTTAATCGTTCTTTTTTATATTGAGGTACGGAAGGATTATCTAATGCGAGTTGAACTAGCATTGGTTCTTTTTCTTTTTGAAGCAAAAGCGTATAGAATTGCTGTACAGTTAAAGGATTTTGCGATGGTGTTTCTAAAAGCATCTTATCGCCTGGTGTTACCCAACCTTCAGTTAACACACGAACATAAGTGCCCGGACGAGAACGTTTTACAAACTGGGATATCATTTTTTGATCTCCAAAGCGAATGCCCAGTTTATAACAAGGTTCTCTTGGTTGAGACACCTGTACAAGCGCATCGCCAATCCTATATATAGCACCAACCCGCATTTGAGTTTCATCCAAACCTTCTATGGTCAGGTTTTCGCCAAACATACCCCAATTCCATTGTAGCTTCGGATACATGGGTTTCCAATAATCGTATTCCGCTGTAGAAAAAAGATAACAAGCCTTATTTTCTCCCGCATGATGCACACGATCTATGACCGTATCGTTTGCTACATCAGTTTTACCCAAAAATAAGGGCTTATCCGTTGGATATTTAAAGATGCCTGTAGTCTCTTCTTTTCCATTCCATAAAAAGGTGGTGCTTTTGCCAAGGTTGGTTGCGATGATCTTCATTTTATTTGAGGTTTAAGTGTGAGTGGGTTGTACTAAATGTAAAAACCATTGCAAAGAAATACAATGGTTTTTACATTTTTTACTTTAACCAACCAATTAATGCTCTTTGTCCATCTTTTTGGTTAATGTAAACCCCACAAAAAGTCCGATTCCCGCCATTAGAAAAATGGTTCCGGGATAGGCTACCTGAAATTCTAAGCCAACGGTATGCACCAAAAAAGCGGCAATAAAAATAGCCAACCCAATACCTATTAACAAAAGGGAAAGATTAAGAATGAAAATTTTCCAAAATGGGGCAGGCGTTCCCCGCCTTTGTTGCACAAAAATGCTGGCATCGGCTCCTTTTTCGATAAGTGCTAAACGTTCCTTGTTTCGTGTGGAATAATACAAATAAAATACGCCGAATATTGCTCCGAATATTAAAGCGACAATGAGAACAGGTCCTGCCATGTGATTGTTTTTTAAGGATTAATGAATATATTTTTAGGGTATGACGACATAAAGTGTACTGAGGTTACCAAAATTTCCTAAATTATTTTATGTTTTGAGTAACCTGTCATGGAATGTAAACGTCTTATGGTATAATGAACCCAGAATTGGACCAACCATTTATTGCACAAACCCTGAAGGGAGATACCAAGGCTTTTGCCGTTTTGGTAGACCGTTACAAGCATATGGTGTTTACTTTAGCACTACGTATCGTGAAAAACAATGAAGATGCTGAAGAAGTGGCACAAGATACTTTTGTAAACGTATATACACAGTTGCCAAAGTTCAAGGGCGAAGCCAAGTTTTCTACCTGGGTATATAAAATTGCCTACCACAAAAGCTTGGATGTATTAAAAAGGCAGAAAAGGAATAGGGAAACAGCATCCATAGCCGATTTAAAGGCGATACACTCGGGACAAGCTGAAGAAGTGATGGAGCTACAGGATCGCAAAAAAGTGATTAAAAAAGCAATGGATACCTTAGATGCGGAAGATGCATTGGTCATTACCTTATTTTATTATGAGGAGTGCTCTTTGGAAGAAATATCAAAAATTATGAGTCTTTCTGTAAATACCTTGAAAGTGAGATTGTTTCGAAGCAGAAAAAAGCTTGCTGAGGTATTAAAAGGGCTATTGAAACTGGAAAAAATATAAATATACAGACATGAATGACGATAAAGAGCTCGATTTGTTTATTAAAAAAATGGTAAAAGAAGCCGGATTAGATGCTCCTTCGGAACAATTGACGTCGAGAGTGCTTCAAAGCATTGAGCAGTTGAATTTGCCAGTTTCTACAACCACCTATAAACCACTAATTTCGAACACTTTCTGGGGGTTTTTGGGAACGGTATTAGTTGGAATAATCCTTTATGTTGCTTTTGAAAATACAGATCAGGGAATCTCATTCCTTTACACAATGAATTTTGATTTTCTTACAAAGTATGAAGGGTATATAGCGAGTTTAAATAGTGTTCTTTCAGAAACTTTATGGTACAGTATCATTGGATTAATCCTTTTCTTCTATATTCAATTATTCATCCTAAAACGGTATATGGATCATCGTATCCGGTTTAGCTAGGGTCATAGTGCTAAATACGTATAGGCCCAATACATCAATCCAAACTGTAACGGAATGCGCAAAATAAGAATCCATCTCGGAATACCCGCCGATGCTTTTTCTCCTGAAAGCATGTAAAAGTGGACTATTAAAAAGAGGCCGAGCATCATAATAATGCCATAAACAGCGCTGTTTTTAGTCTGGGCAAAACAGAGTGCAATGCCTAAAACGAGTTCCAAAACACCACTTAACGCTACCAAAAGCTTAGGATAGGGAAGGTATCTAGGCATAATGCGTAAATACACTTTGGGTTTTACAAAATGCATAATTCCTGCAACAACATAAAGAGCCGCCATAAGGTAAAGATGCCAAGGATACTTCATGGATACAAGGTAGTTCTATACATTGGATTGCTATATTTATCTTAGAAAATTACACCCTAAATTATGTACTTTGCGAGGGAGCCTTAAATTCCTTAAAAGGCAATGGATAAAAGAGACCTATCGTTGGGTTGGGTAACGCCAACAATAGTGCAATGCGTTGTTCCGGGAATAAGATCACCACTAATGCTATCGCCTCCCGCACGTCCAATTAAAGCCATGCCTAAGGGCGATAAAATGGATATTTTACCCGCTTTTTTGTTCGATTTAATAGGCACCACTAGTTCCACTTCTTGTATTCCACTTTCGGCTAGATCTAATGTAATCACAGAATTAAAGCGAACGATATCTTTGGGCATTTCTTTCTCATCCAATATTTGAGCAAATTGTAAGGCTTTCGAAAGCTGTTTTATCGAGGCGATATAGTCGATATCTTTAGAATATATAGATAGGTTAAGAAAACGCTTTAACAATACGTATTCTTTTTTTTCTAAAATAAGACTGTTGTATTTCATTTGATTCTCTTATGGTTGTACACAATGTCTTCTTCTTAATTTGCGAATCTTGATCTTCTCCTACTATTTTTTTGTAAGAGAAAAAACCCTGTTTACGGGAAAATTCCTCTTTGTACATAGGTTTGCTCTAAGCGCTCTATGGCGATTATAAAGGCGGCGGTACGCATATCTACCTTTCTTTTCTCCGCAGTGTCTAAAACCTTTGAGAAAGATTCCTCCAATTTTTTCTTCAATTTGTCCATAACCTCTTGCAATTGCCAAATTTCACCGTTGCGGTTTTGAAGCCACTCAAAATAGCTTCCAATGACGCCTCCGGAATTGCAAAGAATATCCGGAATTATAGTAATTCCACGCTCTAAAAGAATGTGCTCTGCGCCCACATCTGTAGGGCCGTTTGCACCTTCGGCAATAAGAAAGGCTTTAATGTCGGGAGCATTTTCTGCTGTAATTTGATTGCCTAATGCAGCAGGTATACAAATATCACAGTCAAACCCAAAAAAGGCATCGCTTTCTATGGGGTAGGCATTTTGAAAGCCCTGCACTCCGCCTTTATTTTCTTGCGTATGTGTAAAAAGCGCATCCACGGCTATTCCATTTTCATTCGCAATAGTTCCGGACGCATCTTGAACAGCCACTAGAATGGCACCTTCTTTTTCCATAAAATAGGATGTCCAATACCCCACATTTCCAAAACCCTGAACGATGTATTTTTTTTCCTTTAAAGGCATCTTATTTTGGTCTGCCCAAAATTTAATACATAAAAAAACACCGTATCCTGTAGCTCTGTCCCTTCCTTCTGAACCTCCTGCCCCTATGGGCTTTCCGGTTACCACGTGCAAATTGGTAGATCTTTCGGAAGGTGACTTGGTAGACATAAACGTGTCTAGTATCCAGGCCATGGTTTGCGGATTTGTATTTACATCTGGGGCGGGAATATCCAGTTCCGGACCAATATTATCACCTAAGGCGTATGTAAATCTACGGGTAATACGTTCCAGTTCCGAATGCGAGTATTTTTTTGGGTCGAGCTGAATCCCACCTTTAGCTCCTCCGTAGGGTAAGCTGGCTAATGAGGTTTTCCATGTCATCCACATAGCCAATGCTCTTGCAGCATCAATATCTACAGTGGGGTGGTAACGCAATCCACCTTTGTAAGGGCCCAGTGCGTTGTTGTGTTGTACACGATATCCTGTAAATATTTCTACCTCTCCATTGTCTCTTTTAACAGGGAAATGGACAACGAGTTCATTGTTGGTGATCTCTAGTATTTTTCTGATGTTGGGATTGAGGTTAATGATATCGGCCGCATGGTTAAATTGCCGCATCACATTGTCCAGCATACCTTGTTTTACCGGTAAGGATTGAGTTATTTTTTTTGTGGTCATATACAATTGTTATGCGTAAATTGAGGAATTCGTATTTTTTTGCGGTTAGTACAAGGGCTACTTTGCGTATGCGCCAACAAAAGCCTTTTTAAAGATCCGGTCAAATTTTAATACTCTTATTTGAACAATCTTGTAATTATGGCGTTACCCACAAGGACAATTGATGTTGCTGTAAGGTAAAAAAGCTGCTTGACATTCATATTTTTCTGATATTGAAAATTTGAAAAGCCAAGCAGCACACGTTTAACCAACCCTTAGGGCTTTTATTTTATACTAAGTTCACCAGCCTCTAAAGCTTTCGCCAGATTGGCACTAACCGACGTATAATTTCTGAAGAATTTTTGGCCGTTCTTTCTTTCAAAGGTGATTACTTTCTCGCCATTTGCTTTAGTAACCACGTCTGTGACAACCACATGGTTTCCTTCAACACTTTTATAATTTGCCAATCCGCCTCTTTTTATAATAAAATTGGCTCTGGGGAAATTAATGTGTGCATAGGTACTAGTAGTGGCTTCACCAATTTTTAGGACGGTACCTACTTTAACATCTTCTACTTGAGTGCTAATTTCCTCTGACGACTGAAATGATCCTAACGTAAATAGGGTTATGAGAGCATACTTAATCATAATACATAAATTTAAAAGTTAATACTTATTTATGCTGTTTATGACAAGTAGTGTGCCAATTGGATTATAAAAATAAATTAATAATATAACTCTTTGTTAATTAGATATTTATGCTTATTTAAATACAAATAAATACATGGTGATGGTGGGTAATATTTACCCATGCGAGGAATTATTACCCGTTTGTTTCATCCAATTTTTGTCGTAGTGTTTTTCGATCGATCTGTAGTATTTCGGCGGCTTTGGTCTTATTATTATTATAGGCACTTAAGACTTCTTTAATATAATTTCGCTCCATTATTCTAAGCGGAACAAAGGTTTCTTTTGGAAAGTTAATCTCAAATTTTAAAGTGTCTGGTAAATGTTGTACCTCTATTTGTTTGTCGCACATAATCACCGCTCTTTGTATTACATTTTCAAGCTCTCTTATATTTCCGGGCCAATCATACCGCTTCAGTATCGCCATGGTTTCCGAGCTTATTTTAAGGATCCGATCTTTGTATTCCATGCCGTATTTTTGAAGGAATTTTTCTACTAACAACGGAATGTCCAACTTTCGTTGTCGTAACGGGGGCACATTTATTTCTACGACGCTTAGGCGGTAGAATAAGTCCGCTCTAAAAAGTTTTTGGGTAATGAGGTTTTCTAAATCACTATTCGTGGCTGCGACCACCCTAACTTCTACTCGTTCCGTTTTTTGCGAACCCACTCTGGTAACTTCCTTTTCCTGTAGCACACGCAAAAGGCCAGTTTGTACTTGTAAAGGAGCGTTGCCAATTTCATCTAAAAAAATGGTGCCATGATGTGCAGCCTGAAAGAATCCATTTCTAGACTCTTGAGCACCGGTAAAAGCCCCTTTTTCGTAACCGAACAGTTCAGCTTCTAATAAATTTTCCGGTATGGCACCACAGTTCACAGCTATAAATGGGGCTCTTGAAAATTTTCCGGAATAGTGTATGGCTCTGGCTACAAGTTCTTTGCCGGTGCCGCTTTCACCACGGATCAAAATAGTAGCTCTGTTGTCTTTTACCCGATCAATGATTTCAGTGATTTTTTTAAAGGCAGTAGATGTTCCAATAAGCTCCCCAAACGAATTTTCCGGAAGGTTTGTATGTAGCGACACTTTCCTTTTGTCATTGGTCTGCTCCAGATCCGAAGCGTTCAATAACCCATCGAGTGCCAATTTCAGTTCTTCGCGCGTAAACGGCTTTATTAAATAATCCATTTTTAATGTAGTGTTGGTTTCTTCCAGTTCCTTATTCAGGGTTGGAAATCCGGTTACTACCAAAATAGGCATTGTAGGATAGTGCTCTGAGGCATATTTAATGAGCTGAAAACCATCTACTTCTGGCATTTTTAGATCGGTGATCAATACATCAATAACACTATCTTTAAGTATGGATACGGCTTCTTTTACCGAAACTGCTTTGTAGGTATGGTAGTTCATAGCCTGTAAATGCCGTTGAACAAGTTCTAAAATATTGATATCGTCATCCACAATTAAAATATTCTCTTTGCGAAACGCCATGGCTATAATTTAGGTAATTGAATGATAAAAATAGTTCCTTTTGGAGTATTGGGTTTATGCATAATGCTTCCTTTGTGACTATTGATGATGCCGTGTACTACACTAAGACCTAGTCCCGTGCCTTCGCCTATGGGTTTGGTGGTAAAAAAAGGTTCAAATATTTTGTCGGCGTTCTTTTGGTCTATACCAGTTCCCTGATCTGCAATTTCTATCGTTATTGATTGTGTACGGTCTGTGACCAAAATATCGATACTGCTATTTTCTGGAGAGTAATAAATGGCATTCATCACAAGGTTAAAAAAAACCTGAGTCAGTTGCACGGTGTCTGCTTTAAGTTCAATAAGTTCCTTGTTAAATGACAGGGTGTAGGTTACCTTGTTTTTTTTAAGGGTAGGATCTAGTAGCGTAAAAACGTTTTCTACCACGGCTCTAAGATCCACCGCACCCATATGTTGCGGCATTTCGCAAGTAAAAAACATCAGTTTTTTTACTACTTCCCTACAGAAAATGGCGCTGTCTACAATTTTGTCTACGTCTTTTTGAGCCTTTGTATCTTTTATGCTTGTTTTAAGTAATTCGGCAAAACCGAGGATATTGGCCAAGGGTGTATTTAGTTCGTGTGCAATTCCTGCCGAAATTTCACCCAAGATATTGAGTCGATCTTTGCGTTCCATCTGCCGCCGCATCACCATTTCGTTGTCGCGAATCTGTTTTTTCTCGAGCAAGTTGCCCACATCCATACACACACTTTCTAGCAATTTTTTTTCTTCATCTAAGAATTCGGAGAAAAAATATTTACTATCCGGATAACCTACCTCAATATATCCATGGTTTTTATTAAACACGGAAATAGGATATTTTAGAGCAACCAGCGGAATGCCCTTGGAATTTGTAGTAATTTTAAAATCGCCACAAACTAGAGTAACATAGGTGTCTTCCACATAAAGCCATGCTTTTTCTAGGGAGTACACTATGGCTTTCAATGAAGTTTCAATTTGGTCATAATCGCAATTGCCAATGATGGTGGTTACCTGATAAAGACACGTAAGTTCCTTTATTCTTTCATTTAGTTTTTCTTCTGTGGTCATAGCTACACGAATCCTCTTTATGAGGCTAAAGATTTAAAGTTCTAAAATATTCTATTCTTACGGAAATTATTGAGGGGAATTCAGGTTAAATAGCGCACAAAATCTAGTGTTTCTCATTTTTAAAATAAAAAAAGCCGCTTCATTTGGGTTGAGGCGGCTTTTAAATTTTACAAAAAGAATGTTATTTAATCATCTCGTAACTTCGTTTTATGAAGTTCGTAAGTTCTTCACCCTTTAATAACCCTTTAGAAAGCCGTGCCAAATCTAGCGACTGATTAATAAGGCGTTCTTTCTTTTTGTCTGTTTTAGTGTTCAAAATCTCGGTTACCAATTCGTGATTTGTATTAACCACTAGATTGTACATATCGGGCATATTTCCCATGCCAAACATACCGCCACCGCCACCTGTACGTTGCATATCTTTCATGCGTCTCAAAAATTCGGGCTCCGTAATAATAAAAGGTGAGGCCGTACTATCCATACTTTCCAATTGAATGGTATATCCTTTGGCTTTTACCACTTCCTCTATGGAAGCCTTTAGCTTTTCTTTTTCCTCATCAGAAAGTTTAGATATTTGGGTATCTTCTTTTTTAATTAAATTATCGATATGATCCGCATCTACTCTGGCAAAAGACAGTTTCTCTTTAGAGGTTTCCAATTTTTGCATTAAATGCGGAATAATGGGAGAGTCTAAAAGCAAAACCTCGTACCCTTTGGCTTTGGCCGCTGCTGCGTAACTGTGCTGAGCTTCTTTATCGGAAGCATAAAGCAATACCAAATTACCATCCTTATCGGTTTGCGTGTCTTTTACTTTTTCCTGTAGCTCTTCAAACGTATAATAGGTACCATCTACAGAAGGATACAGTGCAAATTTTTCCGCTTTTTCAAAGAATTTATCCTCTGATAGCATACCGTACTCAATCACAATTTTAATGTCGTTCCATTTCTTTTCAAAATCTTCTCGATCATTTTTAAAAAGTGATGCCAATTTGTCTGCCACCTTTCGGGTAATGTAGGCCGCTATTTTTTTTACCGCACCATCGGCTTGCAAATACGAACGCGAAACATTTAAGGGAATATCCGGCGAATCTATAACTCCCCGTAACATGGTTAAAAATTCGGGAACAATTCCTTCAACATTATCCGTTACGTACACTTGATTTTGGTACAGTTGAATGCGATCTTTTTGAATATTAAATTCATTGGTCAACTTGGGAAAGTAAAGAATACCTGTTAAATTAAAAGGATAATCTACATTAAGATGAATGTTGAAAAGGGGTTCCTCAAATTGCATGGGGTATAATTCCCTGTAAAAATCTTTATAATCTTTGTCCTCTAAATCGGTCGGTTGTTTCGTCCACGCCGGATTGGGGTTGTTTATGATATTATCTACTTCCTTGGTGGGGGCAGGATCTTCTTCTTTAGCTCCTTCCGGTTTGGGAAGCGTTTCTGTCCGAGTACCGAATTTAATCGGAATAGGCATAAACTTATTGTATTTGCGGAGCAATTCGCCAATACGGTGTTCTTCTAAAAATTCTGTAGAATCCTCCGCAATATGGAGCACAATCTCTGTGCCTCTATCTTGTTTTTCTGATGCGGTAATTGTAAAGTTGGGCGACCCATCGCAGCTCCAATGAATTGCCGGCTCGTCCTTGTAGCTCTTGGTGATGATATCTACTTTGGAAGCCACCATAAAGGCAGAGTAAAAACCCAGTCCAAAATGTCCTATAATACCCGAATCTTTGGCAGAATCCTTATATTTTTCAAGAAATTCTTCGGCACCGGAGAAAGCCACTTCGTTAATGTATTTTTTTATCTCATCTTCGGTCATTCCAATGCCTTGGTCTATGACGTGCAATTTTTTGCATTCCTTGTCAATTTTAATTTCAATCATAGGATTGCCATAGTCTACCTTAGCCTCGCCGATGGCCGTTAAATGCTTTAGTTTTAAGGTAGCGTCGGTAGCGTTGGAAATGAGCTCGCGAAGGAAAATTTCATGGTCGCTGTAAAGAAACTTTTTAATGAGCGGAAATATGTTTTCAACGGAAACATTAATCTTGCCTGAGGCCATACTTCAAAAATTTAAATGTTAGTATATGGTCTAGGTCAAAAAAAATACCAGAAGTGAAAAGGGTGACAAACTGACACTATTTTGTTCGGGAAAATTTAACATTATTTTGTTTAATAAATTTTAGATAATATTAAACATTTTGTATATTTGCTACGGTTTTGGGATTTAAATTGCTATGAAAAGGAATCTTATTTCAAAATCAAATTTTCTTATTTATTGGTTAGGTTGTTAGAAAACGTGCCTGAAAGGGCACGTTTTTGTTACATCTAGGGCTCCAACCTTCGTGAAATTAAATTATGACGAACGCGATATAATAAAGAATAACTAATGGCAAAAAAAACGCACACCAAAGAGACGACTCCAGAGACACTGATTGCGCATTATATGAATTACGTCTTGGAGCATGAGCACCACCCAAAATCGGTCTATAAATTCTGCCAAAGCCTAGGCATAGAAGAGCCTGCTTTTTATGCGCTTTTTGGATCTTTGGAAGGCTTAAAAAAGGCCATTTGGACTACCTTTTACGACAATGTTCAGAGCCTACTTCAGGCCAATGAAGCGTATCAGGGGTATGGCCAAAGAGAAAAATTACTGACCTTTTTCTTTACCCTCTTCGAAATTTTGACTTTAAATAGGAGTTATGTGCTTTTTTGCCTTAAAGAACATCGCCCAATGTTGAAAAACCTACCCCAGTTAAAAGACATGCGAAAACGGTTATTAGGTTTTGCGACAGATTTAATTGACGAAGGCAATGCAAAAAAAACGTACAAATTAACACAACATCATCCGCGTCTGTTCTCTGAAGCGGCTTGGCTTCAATTTTTATTCTTATTACAATTTTGGATGGATGATGCCTCGGCCGGGTTCGAAAAGACGGATATCGCCATTGAAAAATCTGTAAATACGGCATTCGATGTTTTCGATAATACCCCTCTAGACAATATCATCGACTTTGGGAAGTTCCTTTTTAAGGAAAAAATGGATTCTTAGTGTTGAGAAGCTTTTAATTCGAAATTATTAAAATATTCACTTCAAAAGATTGGCTTCGAAAGTATACATTAGGTATTGAGAACGATTAGAATAGAAATCCTGATAATCAAAGCCATTTCCATGGCTTACCAAATTATGGTATAAATGAAAACACTAGATCGCATTCCTACCGGTAAAATACAGAGAGCTAGTGAACTTGTAAAAACCGGCGTAAAAGTAGGGGGGAATTATGTGAAATATTTCGGCAAAAAATTGGTGCAACCGGAATTGACAAAAGAGGAACTTAACCAGGAGAACGCAGCCGATATTTATGACGGATTAAAGAGTCTAAAAGGCAGTGCGCTTAAAGTGGCACAAATGTTAAGCATGGAAAAAAACCTGCTGCCCAAGGCTTATGTAGACAAGTTTTCGCTTTCACAATTTTCAGTACCACCTCTTTCTGCCCCTTTAGTACGTAGAACGTTT
The DNA here is from genome assembly GCF_034651555.1 of Aurantibrevibacter litoralis. Taxonomy (NCBI): domain Bacteria; kingdom Pseudomonadati; phylum Bacteroidota; class Flavobacteriia; order Flavobacteriales; family Flavobacteriaceae; genus Aurantibrevibacter; species Aurantibrevibacter litoralis. The sequence continues at coordinate 34,151 of NZ_JAYEEQ010000027.1, forward strand.
AAAAAATACTTAGGTAAATTTCCCGATGAGATTTTTGATACTTTTCAGGAAGACGCTATAAATGCGGCGAGTATTGGCCAAGTGCACCGGGCTACAAAAGACGGTAAAGAGCTCGCTGTAAAAATTCAATATCCAGGTGTAGCAGACAGTATTACTACGGATTTGGCGTTGGTGCGCCCCGTGGCAATTCGGATGTTTAATTTACAAGGAAAGGATTCAGACAAGTATTTTAAGGAAGTAGAACAAAAACTGATTGAGGAGACCGATTACCGATTAGAGTTGCAACAGAGTGTGGAAATTTCAAAGGCCTGTGCCGAAATACCGGATTTACGATTTCCTATGTATTATTCAGCCCTGTCCAGCGAACGTATTCTAACCATGGATTGGATGCAAGGACAACTCTTAGGTGATTTTACGAAAACCGATTTTTCTCCCGAACTTGGTAAAAAACTTGGGCAAACGCTGTGGGACTTTTATATGTTTCAAATTCACGGACTTAAAAAAGTACATGCCGATCCACATCCCGGTAATTTTTTAGTAAATGAAAACCATGAGCTCACCGTGATCGATTTTGGATGTATTAAATCTATTCCAGAGTCCTTTTATGTGCCTTATTTTGAATTGGCTCAAAAGGAACATCTAACAGACGATACTTTTTTTACTGCCAAACTCTACGAATTGGAAATTCTTTCGGCAACGGATTCGCCTCAAGAACTTCGTTTTTTTAAAGCCCTATTTAAAGAGATGCTTAGCTTATTTACAGCACCTTTTCATGGCGATAGTTTTAATTTTGGTGATACTCTTTTTTGGAATCGCATTGCGGACTTAAGCCAACGCTATGCACAAGACGATCAAATTCGTAACATGAATGGCAACCGAGGTTCAACACATTTCTTGTATATGAACCGGACTTTTTTCGGGTTGTTCAACCTCTTACACGATCTTAAGGCAGAAGTACAGGTTCAGAATTTTAAGCAATACCTCTAAAGCGATACGTAGTGCCGCTATGTTATAGATTTTAATCTAAAGATTCCCCGACCCTTGGGTCGGGGTTTCCTATTTATCGCTCCTTTGGAGAGGTCGGAACTGTCTTTTTGCAGTTCCGGGTGAGGTGAAATACAAAATTTCGGTTTTTGGCCCAAAGGCCAAAATGAAACTGGCGAAATACCCCTATGGCTTGCCTCGGGGATAGTCAGTTTCAAGAAATTTTTTATTTTTTTCTGATGGGCATTAGGCACCGATGCAAGATCTTATTTTTTTGTAAATTCCGGTTTACAACTTGTTTTCTGTTATATTTGATTCTATATGTTGAAAATGATTAAAACCAAACATACCGTTATATGTACAACTCAAAGATCATAGGCCTTGGATATTATGTGCCGGAGAATGTAGTCACCAACGATGACCTTTCTAAAATCATGGAAACAAATGATGCGTGGATACAAGAGCGTACCGGCATTAAAGAACGACGGCACGTTGTAAAAGGAGATGGAGACACCACAACGACAATGGGAGTTAAAGCGGCAAAGGTGGCTATTGAACGCGCCGGAATAGATAAAAACGACATCGATTTTATTGTTTTTGCTACGCTTAGCCCAGATTATTACTTTCCGGGACCCGGTGTTTTGGTGCAGCGCGATTTAGGCATAGGTACTGTTGGTGCCCTAGATGTGCGCAACCAATGTTCGGGATTTGTCTATGGCATTTCGGTGGCAGACCAATACATAAAAAGCGGTATGTATAAGAATGTTTTGGTTATAGGCTCCGAACTTCATTCGCATGGATTGGATATGACTACCAGAGGGCGATCCGTTTCTGTGATTTTTGGCGATGGTGCGGGTGCTGCCGTGCTGAGCAGAGCCGAGAATAATAGCAAAGGCATCTTGTCTACTCACCTACATTCCGAAGGACAACATGCCGAAGAATTGTCCCTTATAGCACCCGGAATGGGAAAACGTTGGGTAAATGATATTATAGCCGATAACGATCCTAACGACGAATCATACTTTCCTTATATGAACGGACAGTTCGTGTTTAAGAATGCGGTGGTACGTTTTAGCGAAGTTATTATGGAGGGGTTACTAAAAAATCAATTAACTCCAAAAGATATCGACATGCTTATTCCGCATCAGGCCAATTTACGCATCTCACAATTTATTCAGAAGAAGTTTGGTCTAAATGATGATCAGGTGTTTAACAATATTATGAAATATGGCAATACCACTGCAGCCTCTATCCCTATTGCTTTAACCGAGGCTTGGGAAGAAGGAAAAATAAAAGAAGGGGCTTTGGTAGTACTAGCGGCCTTTGGTAGTGGTTTTACCTGGGGAAGTGCCATCATAAGATGGTAATTACAACAAGAAAAATAAAAACCCGGAGCAAATGCCCCGGGTTTCTTTCATTGATAGGCTGTACTAAACACTAACCATTAACTATAAATATACAACGTTATCAATGTTTATAGGTTGCCCCACGCCGCAATAGACGTATATTTTTAAGATTAGTTACAGGGCTTAACAGATTTTAACAACAAAATTAACAAACCTAACCTTTTCGGATGGTTATGTGAGACCCAACTAAAGCACGTCGTTTCCAAAACGGCCGTAAATGAACACCATCTAGATCGATTCCTTTTTAAGGTAAAAAAAGGAACCAGTAAATAAAAATTGAATGTGTAACTTAAACTTTTTCTGTGAGAACACTTGTTTTTGGGGCTTCTTTAAAACCCAATCGGTATAGCAATCTCGCCATACACCGTTTAGTGCAAAACCAAATTGAAACAGAAGCTTATGGTCTTCGGGAGGGAACTATCAATGGAGTACACGTAAAAACCCATCTTTTAGACTTTAAGGATATACATACGGTTACCCTGTATGTGGGCGCCAAAAATCAACCTGCATATTACAATGCTATTATCGGATTAAATCCCAAAAGGGTTATTTTTAATCCCGGTACGGAAAATCCGGAGTTTTACGCGCTATTACAGGACAAAGGTATAGCCGTAGAAGTAGCCTGTACTCTTGTGTTATTAGCCACAGGGCAGTTTTGACTGTGCGCTGCGATGCTTTGGGTGGAACGTCCATACCGATGTATGGGCTACGGAGTAGATTGGTAACATTAAATTTGAGGCGGTGTTAGGGAAACATCTAAGTAGTGCAATTGCCAAAAGAAGGAGTGTCAAAATAAAAAAATATAATTGAAATGAAGTGGATAACAAGAGAGCAACCTAAAATTGACCGATTAGCATGCCCTTGGTTGATCAAGAATTTTATAGATAAAAAACCCGAATTTTTCTTCGTTCCTGCAAACGATGTATTAAAAAAAAGTAAAGAAATAGATGCCATTCCATTCGACATTCCAAATGTAGAATACAGTCATTATAAAGAACAGGTAACCTTCGATTATTTTCTGAGAAAGCACAATCTTACAGACCCTGCCCTACACCAAATGGCAATTGTTATACGTGGAGCAGATACAGACCGACATGACCTTGCGCCAGAGGTAGCTGGACTATGGGCAATTAATTTAGGACTTAGCCACAACATCAAAGATGATTACAAACTGTTGGAAGTAGGATTTGTGCTTTATGATGCCCTATATACTTGGGCAAAGTATCTTAAGGAAGTAAGACACTTGGAGGGTAGTCCTTTTGAGAAAACGCTACATGAAGTGTATCTTAAATTTATAAAAAATAAAAAAGGGAGGTCGCCAGCTTGGGTTAAGGAGCTTAAATATTTAATTCAAGACCAGCTAGACGCACAATTCACTATTGACTTACGAAAACTATCGGAAGAACTCAATCTTAATTCGGCATATGTTTCAAGAGAATTTCCGAGATATTTTGATAATAAAAACTTTGGCGAATATATCCGCAATGAAAGGATTAAAAAAGCCAAAGAGCTTTTCAGCAATCCTGAATACTCACTAACTGAGATTGCCTATTTGACTGGTTTTTCGGACCAAAGCCACTTTACAAGGGTTTTTAAGCAGATTACAGGTGAAAGTCCTTCTACATTTCGAAAAAAATGGCTAAAAAGTAAATCACATTCTAAAGGGTAAAACATATTCTATTTTAAACCTAATTACATCTATACATTTACGTCCAGTATAGAATTTAAATTGTTGGTTTATGGCGAATAGTAATCTTACCTTTTTTCTTAAAAGATATAATTCAATTACGGCCATGCAGCGCACTAACTAGGATGTGGCTTTAGATAGAATATAGGGTGCTTCTTTAGGTAAAGATTCTAAAAATCGGTATTGGAGCGTTGCCCTCGCTTTAATTTTGAGGTTTAAGTTTTGCGATAGACCCCAGTGTATTATGAGATTCGATTATTAAAATCTGGTTTCGAATGCTCCGTTCTTTCGCTGAAATACAGCCAACGAATGTTGGCTTATTGGTATTGTAGTAGTTACATTTTTTACATGAAAAATCTTTAATAGTCATGAAACACAAACCTGGTTTCAAAGAAGCATTGAAGTTTTGGTTAAAGCTTGGCTTCATTAGTTTTGGAGGCCCTGCCGGACAGATTGCTATTATGCACGAATACCTAGTCGACAAAAAAAAGTGGATTAGCGACAGTCGGTTTTTGCATGCCCTTAATTACTGTATGATTTTGCCTGGTCCCGAAGCACAGCAGTTGGCAGCTTACATCGGTTGGCTACTTCATGGTGTTCGGGGCGGACTGGTAGCGGGAATTCTTTTTGTACTACCTTCAATGTTTATTCTACTCGGATTGAGTGTGATTTATGTCTCGTATGGGAATTTACCTTGGATTTATGCCATGTTCAACGGACTAAAACCCGCAGTAATTGCCATTGTAATTCTTGCACTTATCAAAATTGGAAAAAAATCATTGTTAAGCCCATTTCATTATTTCGTTGCTATGTCGGCTTTTGTATGTATTTTCTTTTTTAATGTACCCTTCCCGTTAATTATTCTTGGCGCAATTATTTTAGCTGCATTGAGTCGAAATCTATTTCCGAAATTCTTTAAAGCAAACAGTAATTCAGTAAGTAAAAAGGAAGTAGATGAAAGTGAGTATTACATCAATAAAAATACGGTTACTAAAAATGTTGGTTTTAATCCGTTTCAATTTTGGAAACAAGTATTAATAGGTGCATTACTATGGATTATACCAATCATAGCCTTTTACTTTCTCACGGCTGACTTTGAGTTTTGGAAAAAATTATCTGTATTCTTTACACAGGCGGCTTTTGTGACCTTTGGGGGTGCTTACGCTGTTTTGCCTTATGTGGCGCAGGTCAGCGTAGAAAAATTCAACTGGCTCACTAATCTACAAATGATAGACGGACTTGCCCTAGGAGAGACCACACCCGGCCCTTTAATTATGGTACTTGTGTTTGTTGGTTTTATGGCCGGACACAACCACTTCGGCAATTCACTTGCAATGGGAACACTTGGTCTGGTTACAACAACTTTTTACACCTTTTTACCTTGCTTCTTGTTCATATTCGCAGGTGCACCTATCATTGAACGGACACAAGAAAATAAAAAAGTAAAAGAAATTCTTTCGCTTGTAACGGCAGCAGTTGTTGGGGTTGTTCTAAACCTGACAATTTATTTGGGCAAGGCTGTCCTATTTCCCAAAGAAGTTATTTGGACAGGGCTGGATTACATTGCGCTCTGTTGGACAATTATCTCATTTATTGCAATGTATCGATTCAAAATTGGAATGATAACTTGGATAGGCGTTAGCGCAGTTTTTGGTCTAGTTTATTATCTGTTGATGTCATGAAAAGGGAAGTACTTTGCGGTAACAGGAATTTCAGGTATTCTCGCTAGTGAAGAACGTATAGTGTCTGTTAGCGCTACATATGAACTTTATAGCTTGGAATCATTAGCAGAACTAAACGTCCACTTCTAAGCCAATGCCAACAGTATTGGCGGTCATATGCCCGATAATTTTTTAATGTACTGTTCGCTATTTGTATCAATGCGATGTTTATTTTAATACCCATAACACAGCAGGTATACACCCAAAAATACTAAAGCTTTGATGTAATGATTTAAAAGGAATATTTTATTACTTTTAATCATAATTAGCCATCCCCCGTTTTTTTAATTGAACTTCAGATGCAGTTGCCCAGGGCACGGATATGGCACGGTGTTTTCTATA
>NZ_JAYEEQ010000028.1:0-33955 GCF_034651555.1 Aurantibrevibacter litoralis
CCGGACCCCCCTCTTTCAACACCATCATAAAACTTATTTTTAAAGATTTATTGTCCTAAGGATGGGGGTAATTATAATTAACCTTTGGATAAGGGTATTAATTTTTCATTAATTTAAGTGTAGGTTACAAGTTTATATATTTGTAGAAAACATCTAAATGCTTCGAAATCTTATTTTGTTATTGATGGTCTTTGTCCAGGTTCTGTATGTGAATGCACAGAAAACAATAATCGGAAAAGTCATTGACGATACCGACCAACAGCCATTAATTGGGACATTTGTCCAGCTAAAATCGGGTAAAAACAGTACCGTTACTGATGAACTGGGAAATTTTGAAATAAAAGGTTCAAATGGAGAAGATCATGTTATCATCAAGTATTTAGGTTATAACGAGATACAAATTGAAATCAATGACCAAACATCAGACATAGGAACAATTAAATTGGAACGTGCCAATACCACGCTAGATGAGGTCATTGTAAGTGCCTCACCCAATAATTACAAAGGTGACTTTAAAGGGAGTAATTTTCGCATCAATCCAGTTACATTAAAAAACATAAACCCCTTGAGCACCGAAGAAATCCTGAGAACCGTACCGGGAGTGAATATTATTGGCGATATGGGACTTTCAAACCGCCCAAATATAAGCATTAGAGGTTCTTGGGGCAGGCGTTCTAAAAAGGTTCTGTTAATGGAAGATGGAACACCTTCTGCACCCGCCCCCTACATTGCACCCGGTGCCTATTACAATCCTGTTAGCGACCGTTTAACTGCAATAGAAGTGTACAAAGGGGCAGATATGTTGCGTTTTGGGCCTAATAATATGTATGGTGCCATTAATTATATTACGGCAATGCCACCTCAAAAACCAGAATTGAGGATTAAACTTGTTGGTGGAGAACGAAACTATCAGACAGGCTTACTTTCATACGGTGGTACATGGAACAACCTCGGGGCATTGGTGGAAAGTGTTTATAAAAAGTTTGATGGCTTTACAAACAATTCTTCAGTAGAAATACTAAATTTGAATGCCAAAATATTTGCTAAACTATCTGAAAATCAGTCCTTATATTTCAAAGTAAGCGGTCAGTTTGAAGACAATCAGGCTTCTTTAAGTTCGCAAACACCATTTACTTTTGATACCGACCCAACTCAAAACCCTTTGGATGCCGACCAATTTACAATGAGACGTTATGGCGTGGATATTATCCACAAATGGTTGCCAAATAATAACCTGAGTTTCACCTCAAAAATGTATGCGACCGATTTTGAGCGGGATTGGTGGCGGCAGGTCACAGCAAAGGTTAAAGCATCTGAGGTAAGGAATTACCTTGGTGAAAACATTTTCAATGACCGTTACAGCTATTTAAATGGAAAAACTTTTGGAGAAGAGGATTATGTTATTGTGGGCAGGGTCGTAAACGGGCAAGAAAGCACTACGGATAGTCGTTGGACGTACACCGTTTCGGGATTCAAAGAAACGATGGATTATGATTGGCAAGCTTTTGGTGAAGTACAACATTTGGAAGCATCTATTAATTTTCATCGTGAAACTTTCAAAGATCGGTTTTTGGTAGCCAATAACAGTCGGTGGGCAAGAAGTGGAACAACAACTACCGATTTATGGTATCGACTTTGGTCGGCCAATGGATTTATCCGAAATGAATTTAATATTGGTAAATGGGGAATAACCCCTATCCTACGAGTAGAACACGTAGATATGTATCGACAAGATTTATTAGCTCTTGCCCAAAATCCGAACATCAACAGCACGAAAGAAGGAAGAGAACCAAATGTTTACACGCAATTCTTACCAGGCATTACGTTAGATTACCGCATTGCAAATGGCGAATTTTATGGAAGCATTTATCAGGGAATGATTGCACCATCAAAAGTATTTGGTTTTTTAGTGGAGCAAGACGGTATTGTTACCAATCCACTTGCAGGGCAGAGCATCAACATTGAACCTGAATTGGCGTGGAATAGGGAAATTGGTTGGCGAGGAAATTTGTGGAACAATCGTATTGATGGCCAGTTAACCTACTTCAACAATACCAGTCGGAATTTTTATGCAGGCGGGCGAAACGAAGTGTTTGAAAAGTTAGGAAAAATTAATGTGGAGGGATTGGAAGTTGCTATTGGGGCCGATCTTTTCAATATAAACCACCACAAGTTGCGCCTTTTTGGAAACATCAATATCATGCAATCAAAAGTTTTAGAAGGTATATTAGTAGATAAAGACCTTTTCTCGCAGGTTATCCACAGCACCAACACTCAAAACGAGTACCTTGATAAAGTCAACACCAACCGAAATGCCTATGATGTCTATGTCTCTGACGGTTTGGGAAACGAAGTATTACTTACTAATGAAACCATTGACCAATCCAACTTTCAAAATATTACAAAAAGCGTAATCAAATTTGGGGATAATGGTGTTTCAGATGCCGATGCACCATATACCCCAAAATGGAACACAAGTATGGGTTTTAATTATGATTTTAATAAATTATCCGTTGGTGTGAGCGGACATTTTGTAAGTGAGCAGTTTACGGAGTTTCATAATTTTAGGAACGAATCTGCCGATGGAGCCATTGGGAAATTGCCAGCCTATCATTCTATTGATACCTTTGTGAACTATGATTTTGTTTTAGGTAAAAACCTAAATACAACCGTTTTTATTAACGGCAAAAACATTACCAATGAGATTTACAGAGCCTCCCGATTGAATCGTGCTACTTCCGGGGTATTTGGAGGAGGATTTAGGCAAATTATCTTTGGAGTGAACATAAAAATATAAAGATTACTGGGAATAACTAAACCTTCAAATGTTGGCAATGCGTAATGATTAAAAGAGCTAATATTAAAATAATCACGAACATACATAATTATCGGTAATCGGACAGAAAATGCTTTTAAATCATGCTCATTGGATGCATAGCAATAGCTTTTCATTTAGGAAGCTTCCGAATCTCAATGCGATACTGTATCTTTGTAATTTAGAATTAGTTTTAATAAAACTGAAAACCAGTTCCTAAGCAGATGAAATTGGACAAAAAAGAGATCTTAAAAGCATTAGCCGAAATTACCGTTCCTGGTGAAGGAAAAAACATGGTTGAAAGTGGTGCGGTTACCAATGTAATGGTATTTGGCGATGAGGTAGTGGTGGATATCACCATTAATAATCCCAGCCTACAAGCACGAAAAAAAACAGAGGTAGAAATCCTCAAGGTGATCCATGCTCGGGTCTATGAAAAGGCAAAAATCACCGTAAATTTAAAGGTTGATGCACCAGCGAAACCCCAAGTGAACGAAATAAAGGGGAAACCCATGCCTGGCATTCAAAACATTATTGCCATTGCTTCCGGAAAAGGTGGTGTAGGCAAGTCTACGGTAACAGCGAATATAGCGGTTACCTTAGCAAAAATGGGATTTAAAGTGGGACTGTTAGATGCCGATATTTACGGGCCATCAGTGCCCATGATGTTCGATGTATTGCACGAAAAACCACTTTCGGTTACCGTAGCTGGGAAACCCAAAATGAAGCCAATAGAAAGTTATGGCGTAAAAATATTATCTATAGGATTTTTTACACAGCCCAATCAGGCGGTAATTTGGCGTGGCCCTATGGCTTCAAAAGCACTAAACCAAATGATTTTTGATGCGCACTGGGGCACCTTAGATTTTCTACTGATAGATTTACCTCCGGGAACCGGCGATATCCATTTAAGTATTATGCAATCTTTACCGGTAACCGGTGCGGTTGTCGTTAGTACCCCTCAAGAAGTAGCATTGGCCGATGCCCGAAGAGGTGTCGCCATGTTTCAGCAAGAAGCGATTAATGTACCGGTGTTGGGAATTGTAGAAAATATGGCGTATTTTACACCTGCCGAACTTCCGAATAATAAATACTATATTTTTGGAAAGGAAGGCGCAAAACGTTTGGCGGAGGATATGAATGTGCCGTTTTTAGGCGAGATACCTCTTGTTCAGAGTATTCGTGAGGCGGGCGATGTAGGCAGGCCAGCAGCCATGCAAACCGCAACACCTATAGAAACTGCCTTTGAGGCACTTACGCGAAATGTAGTGCAAGAGGTGGTACACCGAAATACAGCCTTGCCCCCAACAGAGGCTATTAAGATTACCACCATGGCCGGCTGTTCGGCAGTTAAAAAGAAACACCTATGACAACGGAAGAGCTACGTATAAATATTGAAAAGGCATTGGACGAGATACGGCCCTTTCTGCAAAGCGACGGAGGCGATATTTCGCTAATATCTATTGATAGCGACACCTCAGTAAAGGTACGGTTAGAAGGTGCTTGTGTGGGTTGTAGCGTAAACCAAATGACGCTGAAAAGCGGGGTAGAAATGACTATAAAAAAGTATGCGCCCCAAATAGAGGAAGTCATCAATATTAGTTAGTATAATTTCTTGAGAACCGCCGTAGAAATACTTCATTTTTAGTTTTCCAATTGTTATAATACCGTTTAGGCCAAGATTCCATGACCGACATCAAACTTAAAATTACCGACAGAGACGGTGTAACGCATGAAATAGATGCGCCAACCGACATGAACATGAATTTAATGGAAGTAGTACGCTCCTATGAGTTAGCCCCTGAAGGCACCATAGGCGTATGTGGTGGCATGGCCATGTGTGCCTCTTGCCAGTGCTATGTTACCTCCGACCACCAACTTCCTGAAAAATCGGATGAAGAAGACGCCATGCTTTCGGAGGCCTTTTATGTACAAAACAACAGCCGCTTAGGGTGTCAAATTCATATTACGCCTGCTTTAGACGGATTAGAAGTGGTTTTGGCTCCTGAGAGTTAGTCTAGCGCGCTGATTGCTTTTTTTGCTTTAACGGCACTTTCCATTTACCTGTAGCCATCGGTTTTGATGGGGAATTGCAATTAAAAAAGCGTCTGTTGCTGCACCGGGCTTTCGTGGGCTAATAACCATTGTTTCCGGTGCAAGCCGCCGGCATAACCGATTAAGGCACCGGTACTTCCAATAACACGGTGGCACGGAATTACAATCCATAAGGGGTTTTGGCCGTTGGCTGCGGCAACGGCACGTATCGCTTTTGCGTTGCCTAATCTTTTGGAGAGTTCCAAATAGGAAATGGTTTTTCCGAATGGAATTTCTTGCAACGCCTGCCATACTTTTTTTTGAAAATCGGTACCCTCGGGCTGTAATTCCAATTCAAAATGTTGGCGCGTTCCCTCAAAGTATTCTCGGAGTTGGTAGACGGCATCTTCCAGGCATTCCGGTACTATATCCGTTTGGTTTTCTGTACCATCCAAAATGGTAATTTTAGATACCCCATTAGCATCGCCTTCTATTTTTGCAATTCCCAGAGGCGTTGGTATGTAGGCTATTTCCATAGGATGCATTTAATTTGGCTGAAGGGCTTGGTAAAACAATTGTTGTAAGGCCGGCCTAATATTTAATGTGCTAATACTGTTATGCTTACGAGTCGGATACACCCGATTGGAAAGAAATATAAACACCAATTTTTTCTTTGGATCGGCCCATACAAACGTACCGGTAAAGCCACTATGCCCAAAGCTCTCGGGACTCACTTCGGGTGCCGGGTAGGCTTCTTTAAGGGGTAACTGGGCGTTGTTTAGCAGCGGCTTATCAAAACCCAATCCCCTTCTATTGTCGTTTTCCGGGTATTGTACTTTGCTAAATTCCTTTACCGTGGCTTCGGAAATATATCTTTTGCCATCATAACGCCCATATTGAAGATACATTTGCATAAAAATCGCCAAATCTTCTGCGGTAGCAAAAAGTCCGGCATTGCCCGAAACACCACCCATTAGGGATGCATTTTCGTCGTGTACCCAGTTTTGGGTCAGCGACTTTCTAAAAAGGGTATCTACTTCCGTTGGAACAATGGCGTTAGCGAAATTTTTGGTTTTTGGTAGGAATCCCAAGGTTTTGGTTCCTAGGGGTTTATAAAAGGTTTGCTGAAGATAATCGGCATAGGGCATTCCGGTGCGTTGGGCAATCAATTCAGGGAAAATGAGAAAAGTAAGCCCGGAATATTTGTATTTTTTTTCGGGACTTACCACCGAACGATTCATGTGCCGGTACATTTTATGTTTAAATCGATCTTTTATGAAAATACCGTCATAGGCCTGAAGGCTGTGTTTTGGGCTCGGGGTTTGGCGCACGAATCGTTTTTTGAGTGTCCCATTTTTACGGAACACTTCATTTAAAAATACAATATACGGCTCAAGTCCGGCCTGATGCGCCAGAATTTCCCTGAGGGTAATGTTTTTTTTGTCTTTTTGATGTCTCCAAGGCTTCCAATAGGTACTAAATGGGACATCCAGATTTAGGTTACCTTCATCGTATAATTTCATCAAGGCAGGCAAAGGGCCAATTATTTTGGTTACAGAGGCTAAATCGAACAGATCATTCTCTTGAACAGGGGTGATGCTATCATAGGTGTGATAGCCGTAACTTTCGTTAAAAATAATTTTTCCTGAATGTGCTACCAGAAGTCGTGCCCCCGGAAAAGCCTTATTTTTTATCCCATTAGAGATAATAGAATCTACTTTCGAGTGGAGGAATACGGAATCTATCCCTACAACATAAAGCGATGATGGAGACAATGCATCCCTTGCCTTTAGGATATCCTGTTGCGCTTGGCTAAGAAAACTTATACCAACAAGAATACATAAAGACCATCGCTGTACGCGACTTGTCCGTTTTGATTTGGTTTTTGGTGTTACCTTCCACATGAGTTACATCAATTTTACGGCATCTTTTGCAAAATAACTTGCAATGATATTGGCTCCGGCGCGTTTAAATGCAATGAGTTGCTCCATCATCACCGCATCGTGATCTAGCCACCCTCGTTCTGCCGCAGCTTTTACCATGGCATATTCACCGGACACCTGATACACGGCGATGGGCACATCCACTTCATTTCTAATTTCCCGAACAATATCTAAATAACAAATACCCGGTTTTACCATTACAATATCGGCACCTTCGTCTATGTCCATTTGGGTTTCCCGAAGGGCTTCAAAACGGTTTGCACTATCCATTTGGTAACTGCTTTTGTCTTTTGGAATATTTTTTAGGGCTACCGGCGCAGAATCTAAGGCATCCCTAAACGGACCATAAAAAGCACTGGCGTATTTGGCGGAATAGCTCATAATGCCGGTATCGGTATATCCCTCATCTTCCAAGGCCTCCCTAATGGTGAGGATGCGGCCGTCCATCATGTCGCTGGGAGCTACAAAATCTGCCCCTGCTTGGGCATGGGAGATGCTCATTTCGGCTAAAATTTCTGAAGTTTCATCGTTTAGTATCCTACCTTTTTCTACAATACCATCGTGGCCGTATTTGGAGTAGGGATCCAAAGCCACATCGGTCATAACAAGCATATCCGGACAGGCATTTTTTATGGTTTTTATAGCGCGTTGCATGAGGCCTTTAGGGTTCAGCGCTTCAGATCCTTTGTTGTCCTTGAGGTGATCGGGCACCTTTACGAAAAGGAGTACGGCACAAAGTCCCATTTCCCAAAGTTCTTTTACCTCCTTTTCCAGCAGATCCAGACTAAAGCGATAGTAGTTGGGCATGGAGGCTATTTCCTCTTTCACTTGGTGGCCTTCTACCACAAATAAGGGCACCAAAAAATCGCTGGGAGTAAGAATGGTTTCGCGTACCAAATGCCGTATGGCTTCACTTTTTCGCAGTCTTCTATTTCGTATTAATGGGAACATTTTTTTACTTGTTGTTACAAAGTTAGTACTCTTTTATATCATTGAAACCCACTTTCTGGGTTTCAATCCTATCGTAAATAACCACGATTACGAAGATCGCGGTGGATGTCAGCAATGTTTTCGGGGATGTTACCTTGCAGTAACCAATTCACATCCAAACCATTATATATGGAGGCTTTCATAAGGCCATGGTAATTCCCAATATGCACTCCCAATTGTTGTAGTCCGGCCTCAAAATCGAGATGACAATCTTCGTGTAGTTTCCGGATCAGTAGTAGTATTTTAAATACTTTGGCAACGATATAGGTATATAATTTATGACTTTTAGAGGGCGGTGCTTTTTCTATTTTTTGCAGGTTAAGAGCTAGCACTTCATTAAGCATTAAAAGGTTTAGGCTCGCTTCGCCAAATTTATCTTTGGTAATCGCTACATGTTCGTTTATAGCGCCGCTTAAATAGCGTATATCCATTAGAAGATATCCGGGGCTGTAAAATGAATCTGTCATTTCCAGTACCCTTTTTTTAATGTGTGCTTCCATTTGTATTCGTCGTTCATCTACCGATATAGTACTCAGTAATTCAAAACGAAGGCGATTGGCTAACGGCAGGTCTTTTTTTAGCAGTCGTAAAAGGAGTTTATCTTTTTCCTTTACCGGAAGATTTGCGATGGCTTCTTTAAATTCGGTATCAAAGGTCATAGTTTTGTTTTTTAGTTTACGTGCTGTAAATGTGTTGGTTTACAGCCATTTTTTTGGCTGTTGCAAGACGTGTACCAGACGTTCTTCTTCACTTCCAGGCTTGGGCGTGTGGTCATATACCCATTGTACATGTGGAGGTAAACTCATTAAAATACTTTCTATACGTCCATTGGTTTTTAATCCAAATAAGGTGCCTTTGTCGTGTACCAAATTAAATTCTACATACCGTCCGCGACGTATTTCCTGCCATTTACGCTGTGCATCGGTGTAATTAAAATCTTTCCGTTTTACAACGATGGGGAGATAGCTTTCTAGAAAACTATTTCCGACTTCGGTTACAAAATTATACCAATCGGTTAATGTCATTGCTTGGGTTGGCTTACAATAATCAAAAAATAATCCGCCTATGCCTCTGGCTTCGTTTCTGTGGGCATTCCAAAAGTAGGAGTCACATTTATTTTTGTACCGCTCATAAAATTCCGGGTGATGCGTATCGCAAGCCTTTTTACAAACAGAATGAAAGTGTACGGCATCTGCATCAAACAAATAGTAAGGCGTTAAATCTTGGCCACCCCCAAACCAACGATCGGCCACATCGCCATCTTTATTGTACAACTCAAAATAGCGCCAATTGGCATGTACTGTGGGCACCATAGGGTTTATAGGGTGCAACACCAAACTAAGTCCACAGGCATAAAAATGCGCATCGGCTACACCAAAATATTTCTGCATACTTTGAGGCAGTTGCCCATGCACCGCAGAAATATTGACGCCTCCTTTTTCAAATACGCCCTTAGCACCGGGTTCGTTTGCTATGACCCTAGTACGCCCACCTCCTCCTTCGGGCCGCTCCCAAAGATCTTCTCGGAATTTTGCAACTCCGTCTACGGCTTCCAGTGCCGAGCAAATGGTATTTTGTAGATTTTGAATGTAATTATAAAATAGAGTTTTGATGGTCGTTTCTGTTTTAAAGGTTTCCGATAGTAAGGCAATGTTTAACTCTGAGTCCTACTTAGAAAAATCAACCTACGTAAGCGTTTTAATGGTCGGGGACACTCCTTCTCTAAAGCTATTTTTAGTGTAGTTGATCAGAATCGTACAAATGGCAAACAAAGATATCATTTCCTTAGCATTAAATAAAACGGCACTAATTTCATTTTTGTACACCAATGCACTTTTAGCCGAGAATTTTTGTACCGAAACATTTTTTGGATTGCTTTACACTATTCAAAAAAAATACTACTTTTAAAAGATGATGCTTAAGCACCTAAAGTGAACTCAAAAACCACGAAATTTTAATACAAAATGAAACACTATACGCTTGTTTTTCTCGTTTTAATTGGCTTTACATTAGCCGCCCAAACCAAAGCCTCAAAAGCATCTTCCGTGCTTTCCGAAGCGTCTGCATCCAGTCAAGGCATGTCCCCGGAACGTCTTAACCGCATTGATGCGATGCTGCAAAAGGCAGTTGCCGACGAAGACGTGCCGGGCATAGTAGCACTCATTGCGCGTAATGGTAAAATTGTATTTCATAAGGCGTACGGAATGGCCGACAATACCGCTAACCGATCGCTTAAGAACGATGATATCTTTAGAATTGCATCACAAACCAAAGCGATTACGGCCACCGCTGTAATGATGATGTGGGAAGAAGGTAAATTCCGATTAGACGACCCCATATCCAAGTACATTCCCGAATTTAAAGAAGCCAGAATTTTAAAGAGTTTTAACGAAGCCGATTCCTCTTATACCAGCGTTCCGGCGCAAAACCAAATTACCATAAGGCACCTGTTAACGCATACTTCAGGGATTGGCTACGGGGTTATTGATGGGGATTTACGGTTTAAAAAAATGTATGCCAAAGCCGGAATAACAGATTTGTTTACCACAGCCAATATACCCATAGGCGAAAGTGTAAAAAAATTAGCTGCCTTACCATTGCACCATAATCCGGGTGAGAAATTTACCTATAGCGAAGGTTTAGATGTGTTAGGTTATTTTGTGGAAATCGTATCGGGTACCCCATTTGACCAATTTTTGCGCCAAAGAATTTTTGATCCCTTGGGCATGAAAGATACTTGGTTTTACCTACCCACGGACAAGCACCATCGCTTGGTAAGTGTACAACACAAAGTGGATGGGAAATGGCGCAACTATCCGGTTACTTTTTACGACACCGACTATCCTATTACCGGAGCAAAACGCTTTTTTTCCGGAGGTGCCGGCCTCTCCAGCACCACTAAGGATTACGCTACTTTTTTGCAGATGTATTTAAATATGGGCAAATTGAATGGCGTTCGCTTGTTGAGTAGAACCACCGTAGAAACCATTATGGCCAATCAAATTGGGGATATTTGGGCTGCAGAGCCAAGACATTATGGTTTGGCCTTTGGGGTTTTAAACGATAATGGGAAAGCCAATGGGGGTCAAGGTGGGGTAGGCACTTTTGATTGGGGTGGTTATTTTAATACCCAGTATTTTGCAGATCCGGAAGAACAACTCATAGGATTGATTTTTAAACAAACGCAGGGAAATGTTTCGGACCAGACCAGTTGGCGGTTTCGGCAAATGGTTTTCTCGGCGATAGACAATTAGGAATGCTTTTCTCAACCAAAAAGGGGGCAAGGTGTGTCAAGAATGGGTTTTTTAATCTAACGCAGAAGAATAGAATACCTTTGTTTTCGGCAACTTGTGCGGTGGCAATTTTTAGGTAGTACGTTGTTCATCCATAAAATATCGAGGAATTAATTTTAAAAAATTGAAGCTATCTTTCAGATATGACTAACGTAATTTATTTAGAAAAAAGACCCGTAGGAATTCCAAAGTTGACCGATTTTAAATTTGGCACGGAAACTATACCGGAATTACAAACCGGACAAATCCTCCTTAAAACCAAATACGTGTCCGTAGACCCCTATCTTCGGGGTCGTATGAACGACGTAAAATCCTATATCCCTCCATTTCAGTTAGGACAGCCTGTTGCCTCGGGTTGCATTGCCGAGGTAATTAGCTCTAGGCATCCCGATTATGAAAAAGGAGATTTTGTATCCGGCATCTTAGACTGGAAAGAAGTACAGATTTCTAAGGGACAAGACCTTACAAAAGTATCTCCAAAAAAGGCACATTTATCTGCGTATTTGGGGGTTTTGGGTATGACGGGACTCACCGCTTATTTGGGACTTACCCAGATTGGGAAGCCAAAAAAGGGAGAGACGTTATTCGTCTCCGGTGCAGCGGGTGCGGTAGGTAGTATTGTTGGGCAAATAGGTAAAATAATGGGCCTTAAGGTTGTGGGGGTTGCCGGTACCGATGAAAAAGTAAGACTATTAACCACAAAATTCGGGTTCGATGCCGCTTTTAACTACAATACCGAAGGAAATAAAATAGAAACATTGGCAAAGTATTGTCCGGAGGGGATAGATGTCTATTTTGATAATGTGGGCGGTGAAATTTCGGAGGCCGTGCTATTTCATATCAACAAACGAGCACGTATGGTTATGTGTGGTGCCATTTCTATGTACAATGAAAAAGAACTTCCAAAAAGTATTGCCGTACAACCGTTTTTGGTGCGTAAGAGTGCCTTAATGCAAGGCTTTATTATTTTTGATTTTGAAGCCCAAAATCCGGAGGCACTGCAACAATTAACGCAATGGCTAGATCAAGGACTATTGGTGCATTCTGAAACCGTACGAAATGGTTTTGACGCCATACCCCAAGCCTTTATTGATTTATTTAGTGGAAAAAATATAGGCAAAATGGTGGTGGCTATATAGGTTGACATATTTAAGATGGCTTAATGAAGGTTCAGATTGATATGTGATAGGGGCAAAACACTCCACTTTTTAGGTGTATCTTAGAGTGTTTTTTTAATCCATTTTGATGAATACGGAATCCCTGATAACGCATTTTGAAACCTACCTGCCTTTTGAAGCACACGAAAAGCGTCTTGTTTTGGAGCGGGTACACACGAGAAAGCTGAAACGCCGAGACCATATTTTAAGCGTGGGCGAGGTATGCCGTCATTATACCTTTGTTGTCAAAGGAATTTTGCGGATGTATGGCATAGACCGCAACGGCAAGGAGCACAACATTTTGTTTGCGGCGGAAAACGATTGGATTTCCGACATCAGTAGTTTTCATTCCACTCAGCCTGCTGTAGCGAACATTCAAGCAGTAGAAACATCAGAAATTATACAAATAGAACAACAAGATTTGTATCATCTTTATAGTAATATTCCCAAGTTAGATCGCGTCTTTAAGGTAATTACAGAAGAAAAGTACGTAGAGTTACAAAATCGGGTTTTTCAAGGTTTAAGTGCTACTGCACATCAACGGTATGTGACCTTTTTAAGGCAATACCCCAATTTGGCTAACCGACTCCCTAATACCCAAATTGCTGCCTATCTGGGCATAACTCCGGAGTTTTTAAGCATGATTCGAAAAGAAATGGTGCGTCCAGCGGAAAAATGAGGTAGTGCCTAATTTCTTAAAGTAGTTTAAGGGTAAACCAAAGGCGTTGTTCGGATCTTTGCCGAAACAAATACTAAAAACCCTTAGACATGAAAAAATATCGAATTTTGGCAATTTCAATGTTTGTAGTCGCCACCGCTTTAGGTCAACAGCTAAAGCTTGGCAAGCAAACTTTTGAACTGCATAGCGTAACCGGTTCCATTATAAAATTTCAAGGAAAAAAAGTCCTGAAAATTGAACGCGATTTGGAGGCCATCCCCTTTGATGTCAATAATATTGAAGCGACAGTAGATGAGCCCCACTATGCGCGTTTGGTAGGTTTAGATGATTTTGAAAACGGCACCATTGAAGTAAAAATGTACAGTCAGCTACAAGATCCAGCACCTTATCCCGGAATAGCAGGGTTTATTGGGGTGTATTTTAGAATCCAAGATGACCATTCCGGTTTAGAGTCTATTTACCTTCGTCCAAAAGTAGGCAGGGCTTCGGAACAAAGGCTCAGAAACCATACAGTTCAGTATTTTTCATATCCGCATGCCAAATTTCAGACCTTACGAGACAACTATCCTCCGGGTACGTACGAAGGTTCGGCCCCCGTAGCCCTAAATGAGTGGATTACCATGCGCATAGAAGTCAATGGGGAAACGGCTGAAATGTTTATTAACGACCAAAAGTACTCCTCCTTTATTGTAAATAAAATGTTGGGTACCACCAAAAAGGGGTTTGTTGGACTTTATGTGGATATTGGCACAATTGGATATTTTAAAGATTTGAAAGTTACCAAAAGCGCATTGAAGCAAAAGACAGAAGGTGAAAAGATAGACGACATATAGTGTTTTATTGGTAATCTAAATTTTTTTTTCGGGTATAGATGAATAGCAATAGCTATAAAAATGATCTAAAATGATTTCGATAAAAATAGTTTTTTAGGATTGTTTTTGCTCTTTTTATGGGATGCAGTATGAATCTACGAAATGCACAACGTTTAACCAATAATTTGTACATTGTAGTTTTAAATGGTACTATATGAAATACCTCATCTCCTGCTTCATGCTGGCCATATGGGGCTTACAGGCTCAAAACACGATATCGTTTACTGCCGGAAGCACTTCTCCAAAGGCAATTTTGGATGATGTTTCTTGGATTGCAGGACACTGGAAAGGTGCTGCTTTTGGAGGTATTATCGAAGAAATATGGAGTCCGCCTCTAGGAGATTCCATGATGTTTATTTTCAGATTGATCTTAGAGGATAAAGTGGAATTCTACGAAATAGGACACATTCAACAAGTGGAAGAAACTCTAATTTTACAGTTAAAACATTTTCACGGCAATTTGGAAGGCTGGGAAGAAAGAGATGAGGTGGCCGACTTTAAATTGGTGCGCCTTACACCGGATCGAATTTATTTTGACGATTTTACCTTTGAGCGCATCGGTGTCAACGAAATTAATATTTATGTGGTTATTTTAGATGAAGATGGGCACACCGAAGAGGTGACGTTTAACTATAAAAGGGTTTCGTAGTATGGAAAAAATGTGTCCGGAATGTGGGGAAAAAATAATTGGTCGGGCAGATAAGAAATTTTGCTCGGATTATTGTAGAAACGCTTATAACAACAACCTTAATAAAGACAGTAAAAACCTTATTCGGAATATTAATAACCGTTTGCGCAAAAACCATAGGATTTTGGACGGCTTTTTGCGTACCGAAAATAAAACAAAAACCACCAAAGCCCGGTTAGCGTTTAAAGGCTTCGATTTTGATTATTTTACGCATTTATACACCACGCAAAAGGGCACCGTATATTATTTTGTTTACGACTTGGGCTATCTGCCTTTAGAGAACGATTTTTATATGATTGTGAAAAGAGAGTAAAATCTATTACAATACTTTAAAAATAGGAAGCAGTACCTATTTCCAATTCTGGCCACTTAGCTTCAGTGCTGCAACTACAATATCTTTTCGACTTATCTGACCTACCAATATGCCATTTTTCATAACAGGCAGCCGTCTCCGATTGTGTTTGTCAAAAATAGCTGCTGCATCAAAAATACTAATGTCATCGGGAATTGTTTCTACCGTAGTTGTCATATAAGTATCTACCCTTTTGTCTAAAATAGGCATATTAAAATACCGACTTTCCGAAATTTGCTTCATACAATCTGCTTCAGAAATAATACCTACTAAAAAACCGTTATCATCTAATACCGGCCCTCCGGAAATATGGTTTTTTGCAAAAAGCTCCATAACCTCTAATATAGACTGATCGGGTTTAAAGGTAACCAACTTCTTAGTCATATAATCTGCTACAAGTATAGGAGTGGTGTACTCTTTTTTGACTACTTCCTTGGCACGTGCGCCCTGAAAACTTTTGATTCCCATGTGGATTGGTTTAATGGTTAATCTATAAAAATAACAAATTTTTTATAATATCCTATTTTTTAATCCTTATTTTTAGATTTTTATGGTTTTATGGCGCCTATGTTGTACTTTTGAAAATGCACTGCACATGTATGTTTCGGTTCTAAACGCTAAAAGTTTGCCCTTCCTCCTAAATTACATTCCTATTTTTATACATTTATAGCACCTGAAAAAATGGTGTTACGTATGAAAAACAAAACCGCTGCATTAATTCTCTTGTTCCTTATTTTAGCCATTTATTGGGGCTTTAGATCGGCTATGCCTGTTTACAAGAATGACAAAATGGTATCAGAAGCACTTTTTTCTACAGATAGGGCAATGGTCCATGTAAAAAATATGTCGCAAGAACCGCACGCGGTGGGTTTCCCTGGGCATAAAGCGGTTCGTGCGTATCTCGTGTCAGAATTAAAGAAATTAGGGCTAGAACCCACGCTACAAGAAGGGTATACTGCCGGCGATTGGGGTAATGTAAGCAAAGCCATAAATATTATGGCACGCATTAAAGGATCGGGGAATGGAAAGGCATTGGTGCTACTGTCTCATTATGACAGCAATCCGCACTCGTCTTTTGGCGCTAGTGATGCCGGTAGTGGTGTGGCCACTATACTAGAAGGTATCCGTGCCTTTATTGCTGAGGGTAAGACTCCTAAAAATGATATCATTGTATTGTTTACAGATGCAGAGGAATTAGGACTTAATGGAGCCGATTTATTTGTAAGTCAACATCCATGGGCCAAAGAGGTGGGTTTGGTTCTTAATTTCGAGGCAAGAGGTAGTGGTGGTCCCGGTTATATGCTTATGGAGACCAATCGGGGTAATGCCAAACTTATTGCAGAATTTACAAAAGCCAATCCTCAATTCCCGGTGGCCAATTCGTTGGCCTATAGCATTTATAAAATGCTGCCAAATGACACGGACTTGACTGTTTTTAGAGAAGATCGGGATATTGAAGGGTTTAATTTCGCTTTTATTGACGACCATTTTGATTATCATACCGCTCACGATTCTTATGACCGGTTAGACAAGAATACGTTGGCACATCAAGGAAGTTATCTTATGCCGTTACTGGCCTATTTTAGTACTGCAGACCTAAGTGACATGAAAAGCCTTAAAGACGAGGTCTATTTTAATTTTCCTTTTTTTGGTTTAGTTTCCTACTCTTTTGATTTAATTATACCTCTATTCTGGCTAGCCGTTGTCTTTTTTATAGTGCTTCTTGGGTATGGATTTTTTAAAAAGAAGTTAAAAATTAAAGAAGTAGCCCTAGGGTTTTTACCACTATTTATGGCATTGTTTGTAAACGGACTTGTGGGTTTTTATGCATGGAAAGGCTTACAGCGTGTATATCCGGAATATCGCGATATGCTTCATGGCTTTACCTATAATGGCTATACGTACATTATGGCCTTCGTGTTTTTTTCTGTAAGCAGTTGTCTTTGGTTTTACCATCGCTTTGGTAAATTGGCCGTGTCGCAACTTTTGGTAGCCCCGTTATTTTTATGGTTATGTATTTGTGGCGCCATCGCTTTTTATCTTCCGGGCGGTAGTTATTTTATCTTGGCCGTATTTGGGTTGATGGGTTCCCTTGTTGTAGTGATGCATCAAAAAGAACCGCATCCTTTAGTATTATTATTTTTGGCACTTCCGACCCTTTGGATTTTTCCATCCCTTATAAAAATGTTTCCGGTGGCCTTGGGTCTTGGTTTAATGATTTCTACTACCCTTATGACCACCCTCACCTTTTTCTTGCTACTCCCGCTTTTCGGATTTTTCAAACAAAAACGAATGCTGTCATATATTACGGGTATATTGTTTTTTGGATTTATGGTTTCTGCACATATCAATGCCGATTTTACGCCAGAAAACCCAAAACCTAGCAGTTTACTTTATGTGCTAAATGCCGATACCAACACTGCCCAATGGTCAACGTACGATCATGTCCCTATACCGTGGAACAAAAATTATTTAGGGAGTTCTTTTACGAAACCAAAAACCAATGCATATTCTTTAGGTAGTAAATATGGCACGGGATATACCTTTGTAGCAGATGCCCCCAAAAAAGCAATACCCCTACCCGATATTGAAAAAATAAAAGACTCTGTAATGGGAGATATGCGCGTACTTGCGATTTGCGTCCGGCCGCAGCGTAATGTAAACAGACTCGAAATTTATAGCAATACCACATCCATCCTTGAAGCATCCGTAAATGGGATTCCTTTATCTTCCTACTATTTAGAACATAGAACGTCACAGAAACTTATTACGCATTATATCACGGATAACGAAGCCACAGAACTGGAAGTGCGCATCCCTAAGAATGAAATTTTAGAATTGAAACTGTACGAAGCTTCGAACGACCTTTTGAGCAATCCCCTTTTTACGATACCCCCAAGGCCGGACAATAGTATACCGATGCCTTTTGTAGTAAACGATGCTATTTTAATAGAAAAAACCATACGCTTTGAATAAAACGATCGGAATTATAGGTTGTGGCTGGCTGGGATATCCCTTGGCTAAGACTTTTGTGCAAGAAGGGTACACCGTGCACGGGAGCAGTACTTCTCTTGAAAAATTAGAACGGCTGCAACAAGCAAATATACGGCCTTATCATATTGAATTAAGTGCAACGCAAATTAAAGGCGATATCGCTGCCTTTTTAAAGAATGTGAGCATCCTCATCGTTAATGTACCGCCCAAATTAAGAGGCGCACACAATGAAAATTATGTAGCCAAAATGGAATTGCTTGCCACGGCTCTAAAGGTTTCCTCTGTTACAAAGGTATTGTTTGTGAGCAGCACTTCGGTTTATGGTGATAGTACCGGAACTGTAACAGAACAAACCCCAACCCAACCCAATACAGAGTCCGGGAAGCAATTAGTTGCCTCAGAACAGTTGTTTTGGAAAGCCCAAACTTGGCGAACTACGATTGTCCGTTTTGGTGGATTAATAAATGATGAACGGCATCCTGTACATCATTTGGCGGGAAAAAAGGGACTTTCCAATGGCAATGATGTGGTAAACCTTATTCATTTAGACGATTGTATCCGGATTTTAAAGGCCATTATAGAGGATCAATTTTGGGGAGAAATATGCAATGCCGTTTATCCTTATCATCCTTCTAAAAATGAATATTATTCGCAAATGGCTCAGCAAAAAGGGCTAGAATTACCGGAATACACGTCAAATAACGCAACACAAAGTAAAAGAGTGCTCTCGAGTCGGCTGTTATTTGTTAAAAAATTCAACTTTAAGACCTACATTGGCGGTTAGTTCACCACATCTAGGCTTATTTTCACAACAAATTGGGCACACAACTGTTAAGATATCGTTGATATTAAAGGTTTTATCGATGAAATACATAACTTTATATCAACATAAAAAATCAGATTACCATGGAAAATTCAAATCTAAATGGGAGAATTCTGATGGAATTGGAAAGTTTAATCTCCCGCAGTTGCACCAACCAAAAAAGACCGAAATTTGTACAGGAACTGCATGTAGCACTCTTAAAGAAATGCTATAATGCTGCGGATGTTACCATAGATTACCACCGAAAAAGGGTAGTCATGGATATTGTAATGGACGATCATTGTTACGATCCAAAAAAGGTAAACCTATCCTTGCCTTTGCTTAGGGCAAACCTTTTTTACAGGAGTTTGGCCGATTTTTTAAAATCGTGTATACTCAAAGATCGAAAGAGTTTGGCATTTTATGCGCAACTTATTCAATCCTTTAAAAATGAGCCCACAAGGTTGGCGGTGATTTAATTACATTGAAAATACCTATTTTATACCCGTATAGCAAGGATGCCTTTAGGCGTCCTTTTTATTTGTGCTTCGATTATAGGTTTCTTTAACACAATACTTAAAATATTTTTATAGTTTTGGCACAAAATAATTAAAGATGAAGAAATTACTATGTGCCTTAGCGCTGAGTACAGGATTCTTAGTCAGTGCGCAAACAAAAACCGAACTGGAAAAACACTTTGAAGCCTTTTATACGGAAATGAGACTACAAGGTGATGTAGATGGCGTTATCAATGCCTTAACGCATTTAAATGTACTTACACCCTCTAAGGAGCGTAGAGATACCTTGGCTTATATTTATGCGAATGACAACCGGCATATGCAAGCCTTAAATACCATTGGTATTGAAAAAAACGAATCCGATTCGGATCTTGCCGTACAAGTGAAGGCCATTTCTTTAAAAGCGCTAAACCAGCCTAAAAGAGCCTTGGAACATTTTGAATTGCTTCATAAACGAGTGCCTAACCCCTATTTGGCTTATGAATTGGCCGATCTTAAAATTCAGACAGGAGATAATACCGGTGCATTAGATAATATTACCTACGGTTTGGCCAATACCAAAGACGACATGAAGTATGCTTTTTATGAGCGCCAAGAACCTTATGAAGTGCCTTTAAAAGCCGCTTTTATTCACCTAAAGGCCTTGGTAGAATACAATATGGATAAAACTAAAATAGATGTTGCCTTAGCTTCCATAGAAGAGGCCTTGCGCATAGATCCTAATTTTAATTTAGCAAGTTTAAGCAAACAGGCCTTACAGTCCTTAAAAAACCCGCCCAAAGAAGAGTAATTGCGTGAAAAATTAGTTATAAAAGCGGGTGTTCACCCGCTTTTATTCATTTGTAGTTTTTCCTTTTTTTAAAGAAAGCAGTAGCAGACTATCGCGCTCTTTTTTTAACGCTACCACTTCGTTAACATTGTCATTGGGGATGTCAATAGACAATACATAATGTGCCACTTTCCACTCTCCTCGGATCTTTTGCAAAACCCCGGAACCTCGGCAAATGCCCATTTGAGTATCCAACAATTCATCAAACCATGAGAAAGCATGGGTTGCACCTAGATAAACATGACGTTGCATTGGCGTGAAACTCCATGCCTTACCGTTGTCAAAATAGGGTTTTGAAAATGCTTTAAATGCTTCTAAGGCCCAATTTTCGGAGGCATCGGTTCCCACAAAGACCCCGTCATCCGTCATAAGGCCAAAATAGGTTTCAAAATTGGCTTCGGATGCTGCTTTATGCCATGCGTCTATGGTTTCATTTATGATACGTTTTTCGGTTTCTTCTTGCGCATTTAGGAAAGAAAAAATCAAAAAGAACAGGCTAAACCATTGCTTTTTATTCATTTAAAATCAGTTTTGCGTCGAGAGTATTATGTACAATTACATTAAATTGCTGGCAAAAGGCATTGTAGGCGGTGAGCATTTCAATTATAAATTCTTGATTATCTATCCGATACTCTAAATTACCTTTAATTTTTAAAATATATGTTTTTAAAACCTTCTGCCTACTTTTTACTTGGTTCCTATTAAATAGTTCTGGATAATCGGATGCTTCTAAAAGCTTTTGTTTTTCAATTAAATCTTCCATAACCAGCTTTAGGTCTTCTTCATTAGCGATCCTGTACAGAGCGTCAAAACTGTTTTGAAAGGCATTAAACTCCGGCCAGTTTTTTAGTATTTCATTGGCTTTAGGGTGTATATTCGTTTTTTTAGGGAATTTTTGAGTATCAAAATTAGCCTTTCCGGTGTTTTGCTGCGTAGTGGAGCCCTGCTCCTGTTTGCAGGAAATAAAGAGGATTAGGGCTACGCCGAATAGGAATAATTTGTTCATGGGAGCGAAGGTACAAATTTTAATAAAAGCTATCTTTACGAACAATCTCATTAGAAATTATTTAATGCAAAAATCCATTTTAATTATAGGTGCCTGTGGCCAAATTGGTACTGAACTTACCCTAGAACTTCGAAAAAAATATCCGACCGCTACGATTGTGGCCAGTGACATTAGAAATGGTTCACAAAACCTTATGGATAGTGGTCCGTTTGAGATATTAGATGCTACCCATTACGAAACCTTGGAAAATATTGTCATGTACTACGAAATTGAAGAGGTATATCTTATGGCGGCCATGCTAAGCGTTACTGCCGAAAAGTTTCCAAAACGAGCTTGGCATCTTAATATGTCGTCGCTATTCAATGTGTTAGATTTGGCCAAAGAGCGGAAAATCAGTAAAGTATTTTGGCCCTCTAGTATTGCAGTCTTTGGAGCCAATACCCCAAAGCGGAATACGCCCCAGCATACTCTTATGGAACCTAGTACCGTGTATGGTATAAGCAAGCAGACCGGCGAAAGATGGTGTTCGTATTATCACGGTAAATTTGGTGTAGATATCCGAAGTGTGCGTTATCCTGGCCTTATAAGTTGGAAAACGGAACCTGGTGGGGGTACTACGGATTATGCGGTTGACATGTACCGCAAAGCCGTTACTGAAAATAAATATACGTGTTTTTTGAAACGAAATACAGAATTGCCGATGATGTACATGGATGATGCGGTACGTGCCACAATAGAATTAATGGATAATTTTCCGGAAAATATTAAGATTAGGTCATCGTATAATTTGGCAGCAATGAGCTTTACCCCGCAAGACGTTGCAAAAAGCATACAGGGGTATATCCCTGATTTTGAAATTCATTACAAGCCCGATTTTAGGCAGGCCATAGCGGATTCTTGGCCAAATAGCATGGATGATTCTTATGCAAAGAACCACTGGGGCTGGAGACCGGAGTTTAATTTGGAAAAAACAACTCAGGTAATGTTACGGAATTTAGGCACTTTCTAGTTCACGGAATTTCAACCGTTTTTCTATGGCTACTATTAAGGCATTGGCGATATCCTTTCCGGTGGCATTTTCAATACCTTCCAAGCCCGGGGAAGAGTTTACTTCCAATAACAACGGTCCTTTGTTAGAACGAATGATATCTACGCCTGCCACGACCAGATTCAATATCTTAGCTGCTTTTACCGCAAGTTTTTTCTCTTCTTGGGTAATTTTGATGATTGAGGCTTTGCCACCTTGGTGCAAGTTAGCTCGGAATTCTCCTTTTTCGGCTTGGCGCTGAATGGAAGCGATCACTTTTCCATCTACCACAAAACAGCGTATATCCTGTCCGTTAGCCTCCTTTATAAATTCTTGTACTAAGATATTGGTTTGTACACTTTTAAACGCATTTATAACGCTCTCGGCCGCCTTGTTGGTTTCTGCCAAAACGACGCCTTTCCCTTGCGTGCTTTCTAAAAGTTTAATGATAAGTGGTGCCCCATTTACCATGCGAATCAGGTCTTTTGTGTCTAAAGGGGATTTTGCAAATCCGGTAATAGGGATGTGGATGTCATTTTTGGAAAATAATTGCGATGCAAACAACTTGTCGCGAGATTGGCTTATGGCTTCTGCCGAATTAAGGCAATACACCCCCAAATAATCAAATTGTCGTATTAGTGCACAACCGTAGAAGGTTACTGCCGGTTTAATACGGGGAATAATGGCATCAAACTCATTCAGAATATTGCCTCCTCGATACCGTATTTCCGGTGATAGTGCATCGAGTTTCATATAGGAATGTTCTACGTTTAAGAACACAATTTCATGGCCTCTGGCCTCCGCGGCCTCCATAATACGTTTATTGCTATACAGTTCCGGATTGCTTGCGAGCAAGGCAATTTTAAGTCCCGTTTTTTCCTTTATGTAGGAGGCGTACTTTTGGTTAATCTCTGTAGGGGAGATATCGCCCTTTAGAAAAAGTTCTGCCGGATTTACGACATATTTTTGATTGAGAGCCTCGCGCCCCAGTAACATGCGGAACTCCATGGTATCTCTGTTGGCCAAGGTAAGTTCAATATCGAAAGTGTTGGAACCTAAGGTAACCGGCGTTTTTATTACCAAACGTTCTTCGGCAATACCGGAGGAGCTTTTTACCGTACGCCGATCAATTAACTTGGCTTCGCATGCTATGGTAATACTGCGATTATCTTGTAACGGATTTACATCGAACTTTACCCATTCTACGGCACCTTTAAAAAATAGTTTTATGTTGGCGGCCTGTATGGATGAGGTTTTAGCACCAGAATCAACCCTTGCTTTAATGGCCGGGATACCCAGTTCATGAAAAAAGCACCATTCTTCGCTACCAACAATATCTAAATTATCAATTTTCATGTCAATAAAAAAGGGTTAGCCATGGTATTGGTTGTTTGTCTTTGTGTACTAGTAACCTTGCTGTATTATGCCCAAATAGAATTTCGATTTCTTTGTTCATTGTCCCAATTAAATACACAAATCGTAAAGTAAGAAGAACTCATGTATCAGCGAAAGTTGAAATTTAATCTTCATCCTCAGCGGGATCATCTGCAATTTCTACATCAGGAATGGCATCCGGATCGTCATCATCAAAATCTTCGTAATCGTCTTCATCGTAATTGGCCATTGTTTTCTCCAGCTTGGCACTAATTTTTACCAGATACTTAGTATCATCAGTGGTTACCTCAACGGCTTCAATGCGCTCGCCTTGCGCATTCTTAAAAGTGATGATATTGGTGTCGTCATATCCATCGGGATATTTCTCGACTAACAATTTTAGCACTTCGGGGGTAAGTTTTTTAAAGTCTACAATGACTCGTTTTAAATTGTCCATAATTACATATCTAAGAGGTAAGCAAAAACTAAGGGTGCAACAATGGTTGCATCACTTTCTATAATAAATTTGGGTGTATCCATATCTAATTTGCCCCAAGTAATTTTTTCATTAGGTACTGCACCGGAGTAGGATCCGTAGCTTGTGGTAGAGTCACTAATCTGGCAAAAATAGCTCCAAAAAGGGGTGTCTGTGCGCTCCATATCCTGATACAGCATAGGTACTACACAAATAGGGAAATCTCCCGCAATACCGCCTCCGATTTGAAAAAAGCCTATTCCTTTTTTTGAATGGTCTGTGTACCAGTCTGCTAAAAAAGTCATATACTCAATTCCGGATTTCATGGTGCTTGCTTTTAATTCGCCCTTTAGTACATACGATGCAAAGATGTTACCCATAGTACTGTCTTCCCAACCCGGACAAATTATGGGCAGCTTCTTTTTGGCCGCAGCATACATCCAAGAGTCTTTTATGTCTATTTCGTAATGCTCTTCTAACACCCCGGAAAGAAGCATTTTATACATGAATTCGTGTGGAAAATAACGTTCTCCGGCTTCCTCGGCATCTTTCCATATCTTATAAATATGCTTTTGAAGCCTTCGGAATGCTTCCTCTTCCGGAATACAGGTGTCGGTAACTCTATTAAGCCCCTTTTCTAAAAGATTCCATTCGTCTTGTGGCGTTAAATCTCGGTAATTAGGCACCCGCCTATAATGCGAATGCGCTACCAAATTCATAATATCTTCCTCCAAATTAGCACCTGTACAGGATATGATATGTACTTTGTCTTGACGTATGACCTCGGCAAAAATCTTCCCCAGTTCTGCGGTGCTCATGGCACCGGCTAACGAAACCAGCATTTTGGCACCCTTGTGAAGCTGGTCTTCATACCCCTTGGCGGCATCAACCAATGCTGCAGCATTAAAGTGCAAGAAATATTTTTCAATAAAATGGGTAATAGGGCCTTTATTCTTCATCCTCTTCAAATCTAGATTGATTGTTGTTGCCTGTCTTTGTATTTACCTTATAGGTGTTGTCATAATCCTCATCGATACCTTCTTTCATAAATTTATAACTCAACATTTTATAAAAGAGCTTTGCAGCCAGAAAATCGGCTGATTTATGAGCCGCATTGGGTGAAAGCTCCATCAAATCAAACCCCACCACATTGCGCTCGGAAAATACCTGTTTTAAGAAGTCTAACGTTTCATACCACAATAAGCCTCCCGGCTCGGGTGTACCGGTGGCCGGCATAATCGAGGGATCTAAAGCATCGAGATCAAATGTAATAAAAACAGTATCGGTCATGGCCTCAATGGCCTTATCGATCCAATATTCATCGCTCACCATATCGTAGGCAAAAAAGGTTTTCTCTTCATCCATGAATGATTTTTCCATGATATCCATGCTGCGGATGCCTACCTGAACCAAATTGGTGATTTGGCTGGCCTCGTGCACTGCACAGGCATGATTATACGTACTGCCGTTGTAGGTTTTTCTCAAATCGGCATGTGCATCGATATGGAGTACGGTGAGGTTGTCGAAGCATTCGTTAAAGGCTCTTATAGAACCAATAGAAATGGAATGTTCGCCGCCTATTAGGGTTACAAATTTATTTCGCTTTATATACTCTTTTGCCGTTTTGTGTACAGCCTCTACTACGGTTTCGACACTGTTTTTATCGGCAACTTCCGGGGCAAGGAAAATACCTTGCTGATATACCTCGGTGTCGGTTTCAATATCATACCATTCCAATTCTTTAGAGGCTTCTAAAAAGGCTTCCGGCCCTTTGTCCGATCCTTTGCCCCATGTACTGGTACCCTCGTAGGGTACCGGAATAATAACCACTTTGGCTTTTTCCAATTGCGCGAACTCGTCCGGAATACCTGCGTAATTGTTAGTTGTACTCATATCCTAAAATTTTAAGTAAATCTTTTGCTGTTTGTTGTTCACTAAATAGTTTGGTGGTTAGGTTGCCGTTTTCATCCCTGTCTATGAGGATGTGTTTTGGTTGCGGAATTAAACAATGCTGTAACCCTCCAAAACCACCAATAGATTCCTGATACGCTCCCGTATTAAAAAAACCTATATACAAAGGTTTGTCTTTTTTATATCGGGGCAAATAAATGGCATTCATATTTTGCTCGCTATTGTAATAGTCGTCGCTATCGCAGGTAAGACCACCCAGTAATACCCGTTCGTATTCGTCTTCCCAGCGATTTATGGGGAGCATCACAAATCGTTTATTAATGGCCCAGGTATCGGGAAGGGTAGTTATGAAAGAAGAGTCTATCATATTCCACTTTTCCCTGTCGTTTTGCTGTTTTTGGTATAGAACTTCATAAATGGCGCCACCCGATTCACCTACCGTAAAACTCCCAAATTCTGTAAAAATATGTGGTACAGGAACATCAGCTTCCTTACAGGCTATATTAATTTGATTTACGATTTCGTCGATCATATATTGATAATCATACTCAAAAGCCAAAGAATTTTTTATGGGAAAGCCGCCGCCTATATTGAGACTGTCTAAAGAAGGGCACATTTTTTTTAATCGCACATAGACTTTTAAACATTTTAAAAGTTCGTTCCAGTAATAGGCATTGTCTCGTATCCCGGTGTTGATGAAAAAATGGAGCATTTTAAGCTCTACTTTTTCATTGTCCTTGATCTGATTTTCATAAAAAGGTACAATATTTTTATATCCGATGCCCAACCGAGAGGTATAAAATTCGAACTTTGGCTCTTCTTCAGATGCAATTCGTATCCCAACCTTAAAATTATCGGCAATGGCATCGGTTAACAACTCTAACTCCTCGTAGTTGTCTATGATAGGAATACAATTTTGATGTCCGTTATTCATCAATCGGGCAATATTTTCGATATACTGTTCCCGTTTAAAACCGTTGCAAATGACATATGTGTTGTCTTTTATTTTTCCGGTTTCTTTCAATTTCTCAACAATATCAATATCAAAAGCAGACGACGTTTCAATATGGATATTATTCTTTAAAGCCTCATTAAGTACCGCATTAAAATGCGAGCTTTTGGTGCAGTAACAATAATGGTACTTTCCTTTGTAGGCATTTTTCACTAGAGAATTGGCAAACCATTTTTTGGCTCGGTTTATATTTTCTGAGATTTTTGGTAAATAGGTAAACTTTAACGGACTGCCGTATTGCTCCACTAAATCTTTAAGATGTATGCCATGAAACAGAAGATTGTCCCCATCCAAGGTAAACTCTTCTTGAGGAAAATAGTAGGTTTGATCTATAAGATTGATGTACTTTGTATTCATTAAACTAATTTTAAAAGATTGAAATGCATCGGTTTTGTAATGACTTACACATGGTATTTTTAAAGCATTTCAATTTCTAAATAATGATTTGACGTTCTGTAGTAGGAATAAAAAAATAATCGTGTTGACTGGATTTTATAGTGGATTGATGAGTTTTGAACGTTGAACTAAAAAAGGCATCCCAAAAGGTAGGCACATTTTCACCAACCTCCTCAAAGACGCTTCCACGTAAGGAAACAATTTTCATTTGTTCAAATTTGATCTCATTGTGTTTTCATGTACACCTCTTTCATTTTTATTCTTATAAAAACGGCGAGAAGGTTTGGGATCACTCTATTTTAATTCCTTTGAATGATGGAACAAATGAAAACAAAAAAAATGAAAAAACAAGGGATTTAAAAAATTTTAAGAGGTAGTATTTATGGGACATGGCATTGCCTGAAAATCAGGATATAACGAAACAAAATTGGAATTGTGCTAAATTATAAATAAATTTAATGCTATCGATTTAACATTATGAAACCGAAAGATAACATTCTAAACATCCTGTTCTTTCTTTTTATTGGTTTTTTCGGTGCTTTACAAGCGCAAATTGCGCCTAATGTGTACCTTCATAAATCTGGGGAAGACCTAAGTATTGTGTTGCGCATTATGCTAGATAAGGATTATTTCGTGTATACTGAATTTGAAACGACACCTGCAAAATTCGGTAAAACCCTTGGCGGATTCTATACGGTAAAGGACGATGAGCTGCACGTGGCACTAGAGTTTAATTCGAACTTCGAATCCGATGCAGTTAAGACACTTCGTATTCCCTTTAGCTATAAAGAGAACAAACTTGTGCTGGACCTAAAAGGGGAAAGGGATTTTTCTGTAGACATAAACGATGCGCAAGAATTAGATGGCAAATGGCTTATGGCGGGTAGGGTAGTAGATCATGCCGAACAACGAAGAGACACAACAGCACCCCGAAAAACGATGAAATTTTTGTGTAATGGTCATTTTCAATGGATTGCGTACAATACTGAAACCATGGCATTTTCTGGTACAGGAGGAGGTTCTTTTACCTCAAAAGAGGGTATATATATTGAAAAGATTGTGTTTTTTTCCCGGGATGCTTCACGCGTAGGTGCAGCGCTAGATTTTAAATACGACCTGAAAGGTACCGATTGGCATCATACAGGGAAAAGCAGTAAGGGCGACCCTCTACACGAGATTTGGGCAAAGCGATTACCGTAAAAAACTTCCATTTAAAACATTGGGATATTGCCTCATTGGTAAATTGCTATAGTACATTAACCCATTTTCAAATTTTCAAATCAACAAATTTTCAAATTATTGTGTATTGTTTTTAATATCGGATTTGCCCCCGGTTTTTTCCAATAGTTTTATGTGATTTATTTCGATGCCCTTATCTATGGGTTTTAACATATCATACATATTTAGAGCCACAATACTTGCCCCATGCATTGCTTCTACTTCTACACCGGTTTTGTAAATGGTCTTTACGGTAATCAAAATCTTTATTTCCAAACCCTCGATTTTATAGTCGATTGCTGTATACTCAATAGGCATAGGATGACAATCCGGTAACAGATCGGCCGTTTTTTTTACTCCTAATAATCCTGCGGCCTTGCTCATAGCAAAAACATCGCCTTTGGGAACGGTATTATTTTGAATCGCCTGTATGGTTTCTATGGTGCTTACTTTTACAACGGCCTGGGCAATGGCTGTTCGTAAGGTTGGGGTTTTAGTTGTAATATCGACCATAATAATTAGGTATTTACCTTCCATTGATAGGAATCGTCTTCAAATAATTCCTTCCCGAAAACCGGTACCTGAATTTTAATTTCTTCCACAATTTGATGGAGTGCCTCAAATACTTCTTTCCGGTGTGGCGAAGACACAAAAACAAACAGGCATATTTCGCCCACATTTACTTTCCCTAAACTGTGATAAATATGCAAACAGCTTAAATTGTACTTTTCAAAAGCCGCTTCTTTTATTTCATGAAATTTTTGGTTGGCCATCTGTTCATACGCCGAGTATTCAATAGCCGATACTTTTTTTCCGTTTATGGTATCTGCACGTACTTGTCCTAAAAAGATGTCGTGGGCACCAATTTGTGTTTTGGATTGATGTTTGGCAATGGATTCGCCAATAAATAAAGGAGAAATAGCACCTTTAACGAAAACATTTTTAATTTTTAGTGGTTTCATATCTCTTAAACAATAGCAACGCAAATTTACGCATTTTCTTCGGTTCTGTAATTAATGGTAACCCGAGTACCTTTCCCCGGCACGGAATTGATAAATAACCGCCCGTTGATATAGCTTATTCTTTCCTTCATATAAAACAATCCCATACCGCCTTCAATGGTGTTGTCGGGCGTCCGTGCTATTAAGGCATCATCAAATCCTTTTCCGTCGTCATCAATAACAACACTTAACAAATCATTTGTGAAGTTCACAGATAAAAGAATATAATTGGAATCGGCGTACTTTATGGCATTGTTTACTGCTTCCTGGGCAACCCTGTAAATATTGGTTTCTGCAAGTGAGTTAAACCGAATGTTCCCATCTATCTTGTTTTCAAACAAAATATTCTTTCCGGTAAGTTTAGAGAGTTCCTGGGTCATTTTCTGAAAAGCCGGAAGTATGCCATGATCGTTTAGTTCTGGTGGCGTTAAATTAAATGTTGCCGTACGGACACCCTTTATCAAATCGGTGGTAAGAGCTTTAAGATATTCGATTTTTTCAGCAGACTTTTCTTTGTTGTTTAGGTTGATGGATTCTATGTTGAATTTTAAGGCGGTCAGCATTTGGCCAATACCGTCATGAATGTCTTTGGCAATTCGTTTGCGCTCTTCTTCTTGCCCCTCTACAATCTGGCTGGCTTGCAATTGCTTTTGCCTTATGCGCTCTTCATAGTTCTCTTTGGTTAACCGAGCCACTTGTATTTGAGTCTTTTTACGTTCAGTAATATTGGAACATAGGATTAAAATACTTTGTCTCAAGGTAGATTGTTGCATGGGGATTATGGACATATCCAGCCAAATGTCCTCTCCCTTAACAGTTTTTATCTGTATTTCCTCCGAGCGAATACTTTTTTTGCTGGTTTTAAATACTTCCCTTAGGTATAATTGCTGACCTTCATCTGTAGTAAGTACTTCAGACAAAGGTTTGGTAATATAGTGCCCATCATAGCCTAGGAGCTCCAAAAATTTTTTACTTATAAAAACCACGCCTCCATCACTTTTGGTACTGGCAAAGAGGGCTGCATTGTCTATCACAAAGTTAAGCTCTTGCAGTTCTTGTAAGGATTTTTCCTTTTCATCGTACAACCGCTTTATTTCTTGGGTGTCCTCTTCCGATTTGCGCTGACTTTCAAGTAAGTTTTTAATGGTGTTCCTAATCTGTAGCGATAGCGGTCTAAAAATAAATAACATCTCTAAAAGCAGCACCAGAAAGGAAAGTGCCAATAAAAGATATTCTTTAAATTTTAGATGTTGTAGTTGCCTTTTACTCCTTTTATCGTACTCATTTACAATATTGTCCATCAATTGCAAAAAGCGACTTTCGTTCTCCAAGAGGGTTGCCATTGGCACCTGAATTCCTGTACTATCAAAAGGCCTACCGGTTTCATGATGTTTCAACAAGCGCTCTGCGGCATGGACCATAGCCACAAAATGGGGCTCTATTTTTCGGAATTGCACTAAAATTTCATCATGAGATTCTTTGGGAAGCCCTAGCGAATCACTTCCAAATTGTAAGCCTTCATGGGAGGTTTTCCAAGTAAGCAAGGTATGTTGTAATTCCTGATAGTGTTCTTTTAGCTGTATATCTTCGGTTGCATTTTGCAAAAGCAACGCTTCCTTAACCAATTTTTGACTGTAAGCACGTTGGTGTCCCGCTACATTAATTACCCGGGAATCGTCTAGTTGCGAATTGAGATGAGTTTGTATTAAAATTTGTGCAACAACGATATTCAAAGCAATAGCAGCCAAAGCCAATAAGTACCATTTGCGCATTCTTTGAAATGCTGCGGCATCTATAGGTTCAGGAAGCTTTTCTTTATCCATATCGCAACAATGAGTTAGCCAATTACGGCCAATACTTTTTGGAGGCTATTACCCTTGAATCGCCTTCTTTATAAGCGACAATGATGCGGGACTTAGTGCAAGTTTCAAGGCTTCTTTTTGGCCTTTTTCAGACATTTTTCGCCATGTTTTTTGAAGGATGTCTATGGTTTTTTCCTCCGGATGTTTCGCTGCAAAGGGTTCAAAATAAAATTCCAAAAAAACCAGACAGATTACATCTTCTAAGGTTTGGGTTTCGGGATTTTTTTTCAACTGCTTTTTTACCAACAGAAAAGCTACACGGTCTATCATTTCCTGGTCATAGCCCACTTCCTGTAATATTTGGCTCGCCTTATCGGCATGGAATTTCTTTAAATCCTGTCGCCATTTTAAATATCCCGGGCGATCCATCGGATACGATTCTCTTGGAATTTCCCATCTGCAAATGTGCTGGCAACGTGCGGTAAGCTTTAAGGGTTCCGATGCCTCGGGCTCAAAGGTGTCTAGTTTATGGGTCATCCGAATGGCATACAGCAACTCTTTAGGATAGCTTTTCCCTTCAAAAACGGCTACATTGGGATCTTGTGCATTGGCCTGGTCAAAAAGGGCAAAGGCTTTATGTAGTTTGTCTACGGACATGTAAGGTTGCGGTTTGCGCCAAAGCTATTCAGAAAAACCTAGATACACAAAACCATCTGCCACTTTCACAGGAAAAGTTTCAATCTTCTCCATAGTTCCATTCAGATGTTCTCCTGTTTTTAGCGAAAAGGTATTTTTGTGCCTAGGACAGGCCACCTTGGGTTCTCCTTGTTCTTCGCCTATCATTCCTCTAGACAGCACCATTTCCATTTTATGAGGACAACGATTTTGAGAGGCATACCAGGTTCCTTCGCGGGTAAAATTAAATACGGCAATTTGTTTGTCCTTCTACTTTATACAGGCGCCCCCGTTTTTCGTAAATTTAGAGACTTCTGCTGCATTGTACCAAAAAGTAACGTTTTTCGCTTTTTCAGTGCAGATAGCCCCGGGAACCCCTTTTGATGCTGTCCCGGAAACCTTTGTTTGCCCGGTGTGCGAAGCTCCAAAAACTGCTTTTAGTAAAATAGTGATGGTGTTGCAGTAAGGGCTAATGCAATCCGTAGATCGTGGTGTGCTACATTTTTAAATACTTTTTCCCACGAATATATGTCTGGTTGTATAGTTTCAATACTTCGTGCTTGAATTTATGAAGGGGGTTCGTTAAAGTCAAAAATTGCTATATTAGAGGTATTTACAAAGTAAATATATGAACCCCGGTGTTCATAGCGATACGTTGTGCGTCAGCTTAGAAAACCGAACCGACAGAAATAATTCAAACTTTAGTTTCTAAATATAGAAACATTGTTTATCTTTGTGACGCTTAACAAGATAATATTGGATGAAATATTTTGAGACAAGATTTTTAGAAGAAGCCGACAGATTCATTGCTGGACTTGACTCAAAAACAGTCAAAAAAATCTTTTACAATATTGACCTTGCTGAACAAACTAATGACCCGAAACTTTTAAAGAAACTTCAAAATGACATTTGGGAGTTTCGGACAAAATACGCAGGACTTCAAATCAGACTTCTTGCATTTTGGGACAAGACAGACAATAAAGAAACTTTGGTAGTTGCGACCCACGGTTTTATAAAAAAGGTTGACAAAGTTCCGAAAAACGAAATTGATCGAGCAGTTAGACTTAAAGACAATTATTTCAACAACAAACAAAAAAAATAAAGATATGGCAACTAAAGAAATCAAAACTTATTCGCTTGCCGAAATGAAGGACAAGTATATCGGCAAAGTTGGAACAGCTGACCGTGACGAATACGAATACGAACTTCGTATGGACGTTTTAGGAAAAATGATAAAGTCTGCAAGACAAGAACGACACTTAACTCAAGAGGAACTTGGAAAACTTGTAGGTGTGCAGAAAGCTCAAATTTCTAAACTTGAAAGCAGTGCAAACAGTGCGACAATTGACACTATTTTGAAAGTTTTTAAAGCGTTAAAAGCAGAGATAAACTTTAACGTAAAAATAGAAGATAACTTTGTTAAACTCGCTTGACGAAAAGAAAGCCGAACGCACAACAATGGCTATACGTAATGCGGGCGAAAGTGCTGAAATGAAAGTAATTACATTAAATAAACTAACAGCTAAACGGAAAGTGAAGTGCCTTGAAATCCCGCACTACGCATAGCCGAGACCGTTGTACGCAATATGAGCAAAATGATAATCATAATTGGAACAATCATATTTCTGATATTAGTTTTTAGCTACATTCAAAATAAGCGGAATGAAAAAAAGTTGCGCAAATTGAATGAAAGTCGACCGAATCTAACTCGAACGGAATACATAAACCGACTTGTAAAAAACGGATTTGAAAAGCAACACGCAGAAATTGTTCACGATGAAATTCGAGAGTTTATTCAAATGGATGACTTCTCAATTTATCCGGAAGATGATATTCACAAAATATACGGAATTGAGGATTTAGATGATATTAATCTGATTGACTCAATCTGTGAAAAACTGAATTTGAGAAAAGCGAAACAGAAAGACTGTGAGGAATTGAATGAAAAAATGAAAATATTCAACGCGGAATATATTCTAACATTGACTAAAAATCTAACGGAAGAAAATACTGCGTATATAATTTCCCCCAAAAATAGGACAGTAATTTAAGTTTAATTTTTTATTCTAAATTTACTGTATTATGGAACGCA
>NZ_JAYEEQ010000029.1:0-22950 GCF_034651555.1 Aurantibrevibacter litoralis
ATTTCTTGTATTTCATCTTTCAAATGTATTAGTTTGAAATTTAAAATATCACTCCGAACTTATTGGGGGCTAAAGTACATAATCCATTGCTTGTTTGTGGTTAATTTAAAAATTCCTACTTTTAACAATCTATGATTCCTACTCGGCAAATCCTATGGATTTTACTCGCAACGTAATCATAGCCAACACGTTAGCTACAAAAAAAATCCGGAAGAGAATTAAAATTACGTAATAAATTCTTAAATTTATACGTAAAACAAATTTTATGGACAAGAAACTCACATTAAGTTTAGATAAAAGTATAATCGAAAATGCAAAAAATTATGCTAAATCGAATAATATCAGTTTGTCTAAACTTATCGAATCGTATTTGACAACCCTCGCTAAACGAAAAAGAAATTCGGCGGAAATAACACCTCTTGTTGAAAGTTTGAGTGGAGTGATTTCGCTTGATAAAGATTTTGATGTAAAAGATGCGTATGCTGATTTCTTAATTGAGAAATAT
This sequence comes from Aurantibrevibacter litoralis, assembly GCF_034651555.1. Classification (NCBI taxonomy): domain Bacteria; kingdom Pseudomonadati; phylum Bacteroidota; class Flavobacteriia; order Flavobacteriales; family Flavobacteriaceae; genus Aurantibrevibacter; species Aurantibrevibacter litoralis. The sequence goes on from NZ_JAYEEQ010000029.1 coordinate 506, forward strand.
AAATGAGTAGACTATTGATTGACACAACTATCGTTATAGATTTACTTTCAAAGAGAGATAGATTCTATGATGAGGCTGCTGATTTATTTTCTCGTGCGGACAAAAAAGAATTAGAACTTACAATTTCCTCTTTGACATTTGCCAACACAAATTATATTCTTACAAAATTTAAATCTTCAAAAAATGCGAGAGAAATCTTAAGAAAGTTTAAAGTGCTTGTTGAATTATTGAGTTTAGATGACAAAATAACAGAGTTAGCATTAAGTGATGACAATTTTCCAGATTTTGAGGATGCACTTCAATATTATTCTGCAATCGAAAATCAAATTGATATAATCATAACACGGAATAAAAAAGATTTTAAAAACTCAATAATTCCTATTATGACTGCGAAAGAATTTTTGGCTCGGAAATAATGCCAGTGGCTAACAACTAAGCGTTCGTGTTGCTTGCAAAGCAAAGCATGAACGCGGTGTTGATTAAACCTTTGGGGCGGTAATTTTTACTATGGGGAAAGCCTTTGATCGGATTCCCTTTTCTTAGCTTCAATCTATTTTTAGACTGTATGCTTCTTACCCCATAGAAGTTAACATACAGTTTTTTTAGTTGTTGAACTTATTTTCCATCAACTTGTAGAACCAAATAGATTTAGTTTAGGTTTCTTTTTTGTATAAAAAAGCGTTGTAACAAATGCGACGCTTCAGGTGCCAGAAGGCCACCAACAACCTTTGTTTTAGGATGTAGCTTTGTGCCTAAGGCTACAAAGCCTCTTTCCGGGTCGGAAGCGCCATAAACCACTTTAGATATCTGACTCCAATACAAGGCTCCTGCACACATCTGGCACGGTTCCAAAGTAACATATAAGGTACAGTTTTTAAGGTATTTTCCGCCTAAAAAATGAGCGGCAGCCGTAATCGCTTGCATTTCTGCATGGGCTGTAACATCATTTAAAAGCTCCGTTAAGTTATGTGCCCTTGCAATAATGTTCCCTTGTATTACAATTAGGGCACCTACGGGTACTTCGCCTTTATCTAGTGCAATTTCGGCTTGCTGCAGTGCCTTTTGCATAAAATAGCGATCATCCAATTCCATAGCCTCAAAAGTACAACTTAGGAGGGTATTAAATGGGCTCTAAAAACGATTTTAGCGTACATTTGTCGCCAATAATGCCTTATCTAGATCAAATAGAAGAACCGGAAGACCTTCGTAAGTTGCGTCCAGACCAACTGTTGCCGCTTGCGCATGAGCTACGAACATTTATCATTTCGGCAGTGGCTGCCAAAGAAGGTCATTTGGGCGCCAGCTTGGGGGTGGTAGAACTTACCATTGCACTACACTATGTTTTTGATACCCCAAGAGACAAACTCGTCTGGGATGTGGGACACCAAGCCTACGGACACAAGATATTGACAGGGCGAAGAAAGGATTTTGAAAGCAATCGACAATTAGGAGGTATCAGTGGTTTTCCGAAACGTTCAGAAAGTGTATACGACGCCTTTGGGACCGGACATAGTTCTACTTCCATTTCCGCAGTTTTAGGGATGGCCATTGCCGCCAAACTACGTGGCGATGAAGAAAGGCAGCACATTGCTGTCATTGGCGATGCATCCATAGCCAGTGGTATGGCTTTTGAAGGATTAAACCACGCTGGGGTAGCCCAAGCCAATATCCTGATCATTTTAAATGACAATGCCATTGGTATAGATCCTAGTGTAGGAGCCTTAAAAGAATATCTTACACAAGTAAAATTGAACAAAAAACGAGCACAAAACCACATTATAAAGGCATTAAATTTTGATTATACAGGCCCCATAGATGGTCATGATTTGCCCTTATTATTGCGAGAATTACAGCAGATAAAAAAAAAGAAGGGGCCTAAATTCCTGCATATTATTACTAAGAAAGGGAAAGGTTTAAAAAAGGCAGAAGAGGATCAAGTTACCTATCATGCTCCGGGAAAATTCAATTCGACCACAGGAGAACTACAAAGGGGACATGAAACAAACCTACCGCCAAAGTACCAAGATGTATTTGGTATTACCTTGCTGGATTTAGCCCGAAAAAACAAACATATTGTGGGGATTACACCGGCCATGCCCACAGGCAGTTCCCTTAAGCTAATGATGGATGAAATGCCAGAACGAGCATTCGATGTAGGTATTGCCGAACAGCATGCGGTAACGCTGGCCGCCGGTATGGCAACGGAAGGCTTAGTCCCTTTTTGCACTATCTATTCCACGTTTTTGCAGCGCGCTTATGACCAAATTATCCATGATGTGGCCTTGCAGAATCTACCCGTTATTTTTTGCATAGACCGGGCAGGACTGGTGGGTGAGGATGGAGCTACGCACCACGGCGTATACGATATTGCGTATTTGCGTTGTATCCCCAACCTTATTATTTTTGTTCCCATGAACGAACTGGAACTCCGCAATATAATGTACACTGCGCAGTTAGGACTGCCGCATCCGATCGCCATTCGCTATCCTAGAGGGCGAGGCACTGTTAAGAACTGGAACGTACCCTTTTCTAAACTAAGGATCGGGGAATGCCAAGTATTAAAAGAGGGCAGGCGTATTGCCATTCTTTCTGTTGGCCCCATAGGAACCTTGGTAACACAACTTATAAAAGAGATGGGATCGCCGGAGGCCATAGGCCACTACAATATGCGCTTTGTAAAACCCTTGGATAAAGCCCAACTTGAACGGGTTTTTAAGTTCTATACCCACATCGTAACGGTAGAGGACGGCTGTAAAATTGGAGGTTTTGGAAGTGCAGTGCTAGAATTCGCTAATGAATTGAATATTTCTAAAAACATAAAGATCTTTGGAATCGATGACGTTTTTTTGGAACACGGTACCATAAACGAACTTCATAAAATAGCACAAATGGATATCTTTGCCATAAAAGCATACCTCAACCAAATTCTTTAACCCGTCTTTCACATGCGTAAAATTAGTGTACTTATTTTTATTTTAGGACTATTTCCTTGGAGTGTTCTAGGGCAAGACAGTATTCCTTTAACTCAAGAAATTGACACCACTGTGGTAGACACTGTGGTGATACGCGCTACACAAGAAAAAATTAAAAACGTTACCCGAGGCATTAATTTGGTTAACCCTTTTATTTCTTTTAAAAAAACAAAACCCTTAAACAAGCGCATCAAAAGGTTCAGAGTGCCTTCCTTTTGGGAAAAGGTAAATCAAATAGGGGTAAATATGAGCGAGGTGGCCTTTGTGAATTGGAATGCGGGGGGCGACAATTCCATCACGGCTTTGGGAAATATGAAATTTTCCCGGAATTACAAATTTCGGTACATCCAATGGGATAATTTAATGGATTTACGCTACGGATGGAACGCGCAAGAAGGGCGTGTTTGGCGCAAAACGGACGATGCTATTCGGCTAAGTTCCACTTTTGCGTACCGCAGAGACACAATCAGTAATTGGTACTATTCCGTGAAGGCAAATTTTAATACACAATTTTCTAACGGTTTTAGATACCCCGATAGAGAAACACCTATTTCACGGTTTATGGCACCCGGTTATTTTTTCTTAGGTGCTGGTGCTTCGTTTATTCCGGAAGGCAAAAAATTCAATCTTTATATTTCCCCTATCACCCATAAATCTACTTATGTTTTAGATCAGGATTTGGCCAATAGAGGGGCTTTCGGAGTAGAAAGGGCACTGGTAGATGCCGAGGGAAATATCTTAAGAGAGGGTAAACGGGTATTTATGGAGTTTGGTTTTTTGGTAAGCAATGATTGGGAAACCGAAATTTATAAGAATATGGTTCTTAAAAACAGGGTAAATCTCTACACCGATTATTTACAAAGTTTTGGCAATGTGGATGTAGATTGGGAACTGAACTTAAATTTAACGGTAAACGACTTTGTGAATGCCGTTATAGGAACGCATCTGATTTACGACGACGACGTGCTGTTTAATCGCGAAGTAGCTCCGGATGGCACGGTTATTAATCCCGGCAAAACTAGAATTCAATTTAAACAATTATTGGGGGTAGGTTTGGCCTATAGCTTTTGATTCGGTATTTGGATGTAACGCTAGATTTCCATTCCATTAATTTTTTTATGCAGTAAGATGGCGGCACTATCAGACAAGCTCGCCACATAACAACAAAGGTGTAACAACAAGGTGTACAGGGGCAGTTGAACATTTCTATATGCCGAGGGCAAGGATAATAGTACAAGCATGTCATAATTAGAAGGGCAGCCGTCTCTTTGGTTTACCATGGCACGCACATAGAAATCCAGAATATCCAATATTATCTTGAAACCTGCAATCTCTTTTTCGATAACTTCTTTAGATTGATAAATATTTGAAACACTCAACTGGATAATGTCATCAATTTGAGCCTTGTATTTGCTTTTGTCCAGAATGGAAACATCAAATGTGCCGGAAAGAATGGCTTCCTCATTGGCCATAAAAACGGATACTGCATCATTAATCAAGGTGTTGATTGCCAAAGCCCGCAAATAACTTAATCGATCTTCTTTAAAGGGCAAACTACTATATTTTTTGGTGTTGATGTTGTCTTTTACGAGATTGATGAGATATTCTAACGCATAATCTTCCGAAATAAGCCCCAGATTTATTCCATCTTCAAAATCAATGATGCTATAGCAAATATCATCTGCGGCTTCAACCAAATAGGTTAATGGATGTCTTGAATAGCGCATTTCATTTCCCAAACTCAACCTTTTCAGTCCTAATTCGGTGGCCACTTCCTCAAAAAAAAGCCGCTCTGTTTGAAATACACCAAATTTTTTATCCGCAATATGAGCGGTAGGTCTTTTGGGTAAAGATTCCTTAGGATATTTCATAAAGGCACCTAAAGTGGCATAACTTAACCGAAGTCCGCCAAAAACCCCTTCTCTAGACTCAGATAACAATTTCAATCCATTGGCATTTCCTTCAAAATCGATAAGATCTTGATACTCTTTTTTTGTTAATTGTGATTGAAATCTTGCGCCATAACCGGTCTTAAAATACGTTCCAATAGCCTTTTCACCACTATGTCCAAAGGGCGGATTTCCGATATCGTGGGCTAATGCCGCCGCTGCCACAATTGCCCCAAAATCATTAAAATGATAGCCGTATACTTCCTTTAGATGGGGATGTTTTTCTAAAATCTGCCTCCCGGCAAGACGGCCTAAACTTCGGCCTACAACAGAAACTTCCAAACTGTGCGTTAGGCGGGTATGTACAAAATCGGTCTTAGACAGCGGAATTACCTGTGTTTTATCTTGTAAACTCCGAAAAGAGGAAGAAAAAATAATACGGTCATAATCTACCTCAAACCCCAATCGGGTTTCGTCTTGTTCTTTACGCAATCTTTTGTGCGTATCCCCTTGTCGTTTCAAAGAAAGAAGTTGTTCCCAATGCATAATTAACGGGCTAATAAATTCAGTGCAAGATACATGTTACGGACTGGAATTTTAAAAAAAATTCTAAAGCACTTCGGCTACATAACCTTTTGTTAACTTTTAGGATATTGTTTTTTAACCTTATGGGAACATTCAATTGAAATGAAGGTTATTTCTTTGTGCGTTAGTTGATAATTAGAAATGAAACAATTTTTACTTCTTACGGTCTTTTTAGTTTCCATGGTGCTATCCGCTCAAAATACCGGAACGGTTACGGGCGAAATTATGGATTCCGAAATGTATAACGAACCTCTTATGTTTGCACATGTATCCCTGAAAGGGACTAAAACGCAAACCCGAACCAACCTTTGGGGAAGATTTGAACTTACCGATATTGCACCGGGAGATTATATGCTGAACGTGTCTTTTGCAGGGTATGAATCTGTAGAATTGCCGTTTACCATTACATCAGACGGCAGTACTCATGTATCAGGAAAATTAAAGGCTAAAAGTGTCTCAGAAAATGATGCGGCCCAGTTCTATCCTACCGAGAATGCACAGGTGTCTGCGCCTCTAATGCGAAGCCTTAACAATTAATTAGTTGTCTTCTTTATTGGCTGGTCGTCTCAGTGTTACAGCGCATGAACTCAAAACCGAAACTGTTGTTGTGATAGCTTAATTTTTGTACTTACCTTTGCACGCATAAATTTCGTGCACTACCTAAAGATCGTATCCGCTTTGGGGCTTGTGTGCGGAGCGTTAAAACAACCTATGCCTGCCAAATTTTACCGTTTAGTTGCTGTTCTCTTTTTTCTTGGAGTTAGTGGAATGGCTCAGGATAAAAAGGATACGATAGCCATCGTACTTTCAGACAATGACATAAAACTTTCGGCACTCCCTTATTATAACTACGGTAGAGGGGTGGGACTTACGGCACCGGACAGTTTGTTTCAGTTTAACATACGCTTTAGAATGCAAAATAGAGCGAGTGTTGAATTTGATGAAGGCGAAGAAACCGGCATTTCTGCCCAAATAAGAAGGTTGCGTTTGCGGTTTGATGGTTTTGTAGGCGACCCAAAGTTTGTATATGCCATACAGCTGTCCTTTGCGCCAGGGGATGTGGGCGTAATACAGGAAGGTCAAAATGTGAACATTATTAGAGATGCAGTAGTTTTCTATCGTCCTAATGCCCATTGGAATATTGGTTTTGGGCAAACTAAATTACCCGGTAACCGTCAGCGTGTAAATTCTTCCGGAGCCTTACAATTAACAGACAGAACCATCAATAATGCCAATTTTAATATCGATCGCGATTTTGGCCTTCAAACCTATTATATCCATTCTAAACCAAATAGCTTTGGCTATGAGTTAAAAACGGCCATTAGTACAGGAGAGGGTCGCAATTGGACGAAAACATCAGACAATAAACTGGCCTATACGGGCCGATTAGAAGTATTCCCTTTTGGAAGTTTTACTAAAGGTGGTGCTTATTTTGAAGGGGATCTCATGCGTGAAACTACCCCAAAATTGATGTTGTCGGGCACCTATCATTTTAATCACGGCGCCTTGCGGACTCAAGGGCAGCAAGGCAGTGAACTCTTTGAAGCTAGAGATCTTACAGCTGTTTTTTTAGATGCTATACTAAAATATAATGGATGGTCTTTTCAAACCGCTTATATGTCGAGAAATACCCCTGATGCCATTACAATTAACCCTTTAAATACTTCGGAAAGACGCCTCGTGTTGGCCGGTTATGGTTTTGATGGGCAATTAAGTTACCTTCTTCCAAAGGATATCGAACTTATAGGACGCTATTCTAAAAGTTATCCCAAAAGTCAAATAAGGGAGTTTCTTCCGGAAACGGAGCAATACACCTTAGGGGTAACAAAGTATATTTGGGAGCACGCCTTTAAAATACAGGCCGAGGTTACCAATACCCGACAAGATTTTTTCCTGGGTGATGCAAAGCGCAATTGGTATGTGCGGTTTCAGGTAGAAATAGGAATTTAGGGCGGTAGGTGAGTACTACCAATAGCAACTAATACGCGTTTGGTGTACCAAGAACCTTTCCCAAACTGCACTACAGAAAGGATCAATTCATAAGACATCGCAACAGCGAATGCTTCAAAACAAATTAGAACCCATAAATTGACACATTTATGCCTGAATATTCAATATTTGGGCTATCTTCCCCTGCGGAATGTTATAGGGTACACCTATAAAAGATATGCCAATACGTTTATAAATAGGACATAAATATAACCTTTAGATAACATAGAACTGTGTACAAGCATCGATATTTGCAGACTGTATTTTTTTGAACGGAATTATGGATAATATATACTTTATGATGATTATTGCCCTAGCTATTTTGGCTGTGGGTGATCTTGTTGTAGGTGTCAGTAATGATGCGGTAAATTTTTTAAATTCGGCCATAGGATCCAAGGCCATCCCTTTTAAAACGATCTTAATTGTGGCTAGTACCGGTATTGCCGTAGGCGCCATTTTTTCGGGAGGGATGATGGAAGTAGCTCGAAACGGTATTTTTAATCCCGGGGAATTTGTCTTTAGTGAGATCATGATCATATTTATGGCCGTGATGATCACCGATATCCTATTACTCGATTTTTTTAATAGCTTGGGGATGCCTACATCTACCACCGTATCCATTGTTTTTGAATTGCTCGGTGCTGCAGTTGCCGTTGCTTTGATAAAAATAGGAGCCGATTCGGGCGATTTTTCACTTTTGGGGCAGTACATTAACACGTCTAAAGCTTCAGAAATTGTTTCGAGCATTTTTCTTTCTGTTTTGCTGGCGTTTAGTGTGGGTGCCGTAGTACAATATGTGTCGCGCCTATTGCTCACGTTTAATTATCAAACCAAAGCCAAATGGATAGGAGCCGTATTTGGTGCCTTAGCACTTACCTCTATTACTTTTTTTGTGTTGATTAAAGGGTTAAAGGGATCGGCCGTGCTTAGTGATACCGTGTCCGCTTTTATCAATACTCAAGGAGCACTCATCAATATAGGTAGTTTTGTGTTTTGGTTTTTGGTATGTTACATTTTGGCAGGTATAAAATACAACATCTATAAATTAGTCATTATTGCCGGTACCTTTTCACTGGCGTTGGCCTTTGCAGGGAACGATCTTGTAAATTTTATTGGCGTTCCAATTGCGGCTTGGCAATCGTATGAGGCATGGCAAGCCTCAGGAATAGATCCTGCTGTATTTAGCATGGAGGTCTTATCTTCTAAAGTACCTACACCTACCTTGTTGCTGTTTATTGCAGGAATTGTAATGGTGCTTACGCTTTGGTTTTCTAAGAAGGCCAGGCACGTTACCCAAACCGAAATTAATCTTTCTCGGGAAGGCGAAGCCAAAGAAAAGTTTCAACCCAACTTTTTATCACGAAGCATTGTTCGTGGTGCCGTCGGACTATCGGCCTCTATTAATAGCTTATTGCCTGCCGCTGCTGTTACGTATATGGATAGCCGTTTTAAGAAGCACGTTATTGCGTTACCTAAGGAAAAAACGTTCGAATTACCCGCTTTTGATATGGTTAGAGCGGCTGTGAATCTTATGGTAGCAGGTATTTTGATATCCATTGCGACCTCCTTTAAACTGCCGCTGTCTACCACCTACGTAACGTTTATGGTGGCTATGGGTTCTTCTTTGGCCGACCGTGCGTGGGGTGCAGAAAGTGCGGTATATAGAGTTGCAGGTGTATTAAACGTTATCGGGGGTTGGTTTATCACAGCGCTTATAGCCTTTGTGGCCGCTTCCGTTATTGCCTATCTTATAAACCTAGGAGGCCCTGCGGCTATCGCAATTTTACTGTTTTTGGCCGTCCTTATTTTGGTAAGAAATTATATCAGTCACAATAAAAAATCTAAAGAAATTAGGGCAGAAGATAGTTTGCGTAGGGCAGAAAGCAGTTCAATTCAGGGAGTCATTGCAGAAAGTGCCAAGAACATTTCTAATGTGGTAAAACGCAGTAACAAACTGTATCTAAATACCGTAGAGGGCTTGGCCAAACAAGACCTAAACCTTTTGCTTAAAAACAAAAAGGGCGTTGTAAAGTTGTCATCAGAAATTGATGACTTGCGCGATCACATTTTCTATTTTATCAAAAATTTGGACGATACCAGCGTGGCAGCAAGTAACTTTTATATCAATACCTTGGGGTATCTACAAGATATGGCGCAGTCGTTAGAGTATTTAACGAAAATTAGCCATAAGCATATTCACAATAATCATAAAAAATTAAAATACAATCAAATTAAGGAGCTCAAAGAATTGGAGCAAAAAATTGTAGTGTTGTTCGCCAAAACCAAACAAGCTTTTGATACCCATTCATTTGAGGAAATTGGTCTTATATTGGCGAACAAACAAGAGTTATTCGATTTAGTTTCTCAAAAAATTGAAAAACAGATTGCCCGAACCCGAACAGAGGAATCTAGTCCGAAAAACACCACCTTGTATTTTACGTTTTTGACCGAGACCAAAGATTTGATTTCGGCGGTAATAAACTTGTTAGACTTGTATTATTCGGAGCATGATAGTTCTGTACAGCCTGCTAAAATTGATACAAAATAAGGCTGCTCCCGTATGATACGTATTGCTTTTATCCTTTTTTTGATATTTTCTTTAAGAGGCACCGAGGGTATCGGTCAGGAGATTTCGGCCTCAGAATTACTCGATAAGGCCATTGGCTATCACGACCCCTATCAGGAATGGAAGGACTTTAGAGGTACCTTATCAGTAATCTTAAAAACACCTCAGGCCGAAGATCGAATAAGTGATATTACCTTAGATTTTCCCAAGGCCTATTTTAAACTTACTGTACAAAAAGAAGGCAATAGTGTAGCGTACACCATAGCCGAAAACGAGTGTACATTGGCATTAAATGGAAGCACTGCCATTTCAAATGAAGATCGGGAGGCCTTTAATTTAAGTTGCGATCGTGCGCACATGATGAAGGATTACTATACCTACTTATACGGATTGCCCATGAAATTAAGAGATCCCGGCACACGGTTAGATCCCTTGGTGCAAAAAAAGAAGTTTCTAGGAAAGACTTATTTTGTATTAAAAGTTACGTATGATGCTTCAGTGGGTAGTGATACTTGGTATTTTTATATTAACCCAACTACGTATGCGCTAGAAGGGTATCAGTTTTTTAAAGACGAAGCCAAAAATGATGGGGAATATATCGTATTGTCCGGGGAGGAACAAATTAAAGGCATGCGCATCCCCAAAAACAGAGCCTGGTACTATAATAAGGACGATGGGTATTTGGGTACCGATGTTCTAACGAAAATCACTACAGAATAACGCATAGGGGTTGGCTCATCTGTAAAAATTCATTTCATCCATATAGGTCCATACGGCGTCGGGTAACATGGGCCTAATATTTTTTCCGGACGCATGCATGGTGCGGATAAACGTGGCCGAAAGTTCCATTATTGGGGCATTTACCACATGAACCTTTGGGTGATTTTTAAATGGATGAGCGGTTGTTGTTCCCACTCTGGGATACACAAAAATATCGTGATTTTCTAAGATGACTTCGTAATTTTTCCATCGGTGAAACCCAACTAAATTATCGGATCCCATGATTAATGCAAATTGATATTCGCTGCCGTATTTTTCGGTTAAATGCGCAAGGGTATGCACAGTATAATTGGGTTGCGGTAGGCCGAATTCGATTTTACTGGGTTTTAATTTGGGGTAGTCCTTCGTGGCTTCATATACCATTTGGTATCGGTGATGATCATCGAGAAGCGTTGCTTTTTTTTTAAAGGGACTTTGGGGCGTAATTACAAACCACACCTCATCTAGTTCCGAAAATTCGGCCATATAGTTGGCAATTACCAAATGCCCGATATGGATGGGGTTAAAGGTACCAAAGTATAGTCCAATAGTTTTGCTCATAATTCTTTAGTATTCCGCAATTAGCATTGTACTCCAAATGGAAGTCAATTGGACCGCAACACGCAGGATTATTTTTTGAGTCCGATAAAATCGGCCACCAAATTATAGGCTTCTTTTAGGGCTACATCGAGGTCGTAATTCTTAATGATTTGATCAAATTGCGGTGCGGTTGCCATTTCTACAGAAGCTTTAGCAATACGCATATTTATCTTTTCATCGCTTTCCGTACTTCGTTTTTTTAATCGAATCTTCAATTCATCAACGCTTGGTGGTTTCACAAAAACGGCCAAGGTTTTATCCGGAAATTTCTTTTTAATACGGAGCCCCCCAACCACATCAATATCAAAAATAACATTCTTACCTTCGGCCCATAGCCGCTGTACTTCACTTTTTAAGGTGCCATAAAAATTATCTCTGTACACCTCTTCCCATTCCAAAAAATCGTCGGCTTTAATGTGTTTTTTAAACTCCGAAATAGTCATAAAATAGTAATGTTCGCCGTGTTTTTCCTTGCCGCGCCGCGGACGCGAGGTGGCCGAGATAGAAAAGGCCAAATTAAGCTCGGGATGCGCCAGCAAGTGTTTTACGATGGTGGTTTTGCCACTTCCTGAGGGTGCCGAAAAAATAATGAGTTTCCCGCCTTCCATTAGAGTACATTTAACATTTGCTCTTTAATTTTTTCCAGCTCGTCTTTCATTTGCACGACCAATTGTTGCATAGGCGCAAAATTGGCTTTGGATCCAATAGTATTTATTTCCCTGCCAATTTCCTGACATATAAATCCGAGTTTGCGCCCATTAGAGTCATCAGATTGCAAGGTGGTTCTAAAATACGCTAAATGATTGGCCAAACGCAGCTTTTCTTCCGTAATATCAAATTTTTCAAGATAAAAAATAAGTTCTTGCTCAAACCTATTGGCATCTACCGTGGTTTTAAGATCGGCCACAGCTTTCTCTAGGCGTTGTCTAATGGTTAAAAGCCTTTCCGGATCCATTTGCCCCACTTGGTCTAGCAGTGCTAATAGTACCAATATGCGTTGGTTAAAATCATTTTCGAGCACTTTACCCTCTAGGGTTCTAAACTCATTTATGGCAAGCAACGCACTATGAAGTCCATCTAAAATAGCATTGTATTCTTCAGCATCTATATCTTCCCTGTCGGTTTTTAGCACATCTGGAAGGCGTAGGGCCATTTCTAATAAACGAAATTCATCTCCATCGGCAATGGCGCGCAGCTGATGCATATAGTGCTTTACTACAGCGGCATTTATTTCTGCGTTGGTTTCGTTGCCGGTAATTTCAATATATAACCCAAAATCTATTTTACCTCTATCTAGTGAATGGGCAATTATTTTTCGCAAGGCCAGCTCCTTTTCTTTATAGGCGGCTGGAATGCGGGCGTTTAAATCGAGTCCTTTGCTGTTTAATGATTTTAGCTCTATGGTAATTTTTTTTGTTGGAAGCTGCACAACATGCTTCCCAAATCCGGTCATGGATTGAATCATAATGGTTTTTTTACTTTAGGCAAAGGTAGTTAAAATTTAAGATTGCTTATTTCAGATTTTCTTGGTGCCAGAGTGGTTTTAAGCCTAAGAATGCAGCCGGTTATTGGTTGTGGATATGGTCAGAAATCATTGCACATGATTGCGTTTCCAATGGATACATTCATTTTGTTTACGAGCGTTCAAAAATTTCCTCCGGAGGTTTTAAGACCATTGAAACGATTCGTATTTCATTTTTTGTTTGCGTAGTCCGCAGTTTTAACTGTGGGCTGTATCCGATTTTCAATGGCGTTGGAGGCTTAACGCATCATTCCATTTTTTAGAGTTGCAAACAACCGTGTAGACCAAATAACCAACCGTATCTGTTCTGATTATTGCACACAAAATTGGCTTTTGCGCTGTTTGGCAAAACGTACGTGCACCGCAAGCCCATCCGTGCAGTCATTTAAGCACTATAGAAAACGGTAGAAAAGCAAGTTAAACGAAAAGGTCGACTTGTCTAAAAACCCCTAACCTACAAGAATTTTATAACTCCCGTACCCAAATATTCCGATAGCTTACCCGACTGTTATCGCCGTGATCCTGAAGTTTAAGCGGTCCTTTTCCGTGGGCCGGATTTTTTGGCCATCCTATATACGGGGTGGTTCCCTTTAATTCCACATGATCTTGCACCAAAACCCCGTTGTGAATTACGGTAACCGTACCGGATTTTATTTTCTGCCCCGCGGCATTAAATTCCGGCGAATGGTAAATGATATCGTATGTATTCCATTCTCCGGAAGGTACCGATGCCATAGCCAAAGGCGTATGCTGCTTATAAATTGACGCCACCTGACCATTGGTATAGGTTTTGTTATCGTTGTTGTCTAATACTTGTACCTCGTAGATTCCATTGAGAAAAATACCGCTATTACCTCGGTTTTGGCCTTCTCGTTGCACCTCTGCCGGCGAACGCCATTCAATGTGCAACTGAATGTCACCAAAGTTTTGCTTGGTCTGTATATCGCCTGTTTTGTCGGCCACAGTCATGCTTCCTTCCTTATTTAAATGCCAAGCCACTGCCGTACTGTCTTTGGAGCTTATCCAATTATCAAAACTAGTACCATCAAATAACACTATGGCATCGCTTGGTGGTGCACCATTTGCTCCCGGAACAACAGTTGGGGGCACAGGTTCATAAAACTCGGTTTCCTCGGGCGTGGTGGGTTCTACTCCGGTATATTCAGGGTGTACAATTACCGGATCCGCTATTTCTGTAGATGTAGCCACATTCACTTCCGTCGTTTTTTCTTGACATGCGATTACAGTAAGTGCCAAAATGGGCAATAGATAGGTGTTTTTAAACTTCATTATATTGGTATTTAGTGGTTTATAGTGTTCTAAAGGGGGCGTATTTTAATATTTCGGAACGAAACTTTATCCCCGTGATCTTGCAACCCTATTTTCCCGGTAGCGTATATTCCAAAGGCTTCCCAATCTGCAAATTTAGATTTGGACACCATAGCGGCCCAAGGCGCGCCATTCACTGGAAAAGTTACCACTTCCGTTCCATTAAGAACCACGCTGCCCTGATTACTATCGTGGTTGATGGTGATTTGCATGGTGTTCCATTCCCCCGCCGGACGAGCCACATTTTCTGAGGGTGCCACCATATCGTATAGGGCACCAGCCTGATGCGTTGTTCCTGCTTTGGCATCGGGGTGTCTTTCATTGTCTAAGATCTGAATTTCCGGCCCCGTTTGGTAAGGTTGCCCAAATTTAGGATCCTCTTTAACACCCCAAAATACGCCACTATTACCGCCTTCCGCAATGTTCGACTCCAAATGAAGTACAAAATTGGTGTAGTCCTTTTTGGTGACCAAATTATAACTTTCCCCATTTTTTCGCTCTTTTGGCGGATAAAGCACCAACACGTCTCCTTCAATTTTCCAATGCGCCGATACATCTTCGGTAAGGTATCCTTTCCAGTGATCTAAGGAGGTGCCGTCAAATAATATTTCCCAGGTATCGGCTTCTGATGTAGTTTTTTCGCTTTGCGCTATCTCTTCAGCAATGATAACATCCTTCTGCGTTGTTGTCTTTTCTTTGCATCCTAAGAAGGCCAAAAAAATTAAAATAAATACGGTATTCTTCATAATCTTTATAGTTGTAGTGTTTACAGAAATTGGCTTTTGGCGCCATACTCAATTACATGGCGTGTTTTAAATAAGCGGTAAACTCATTTTCATTCAATCAAAATTAAAGACCCAATATTTTTTTCAAAACCTCTTGGTCTATTTCGGCACCTGCAAAATCATCAAAGGTTTTTTCAGTGGCTTCTATAATGTGATTTTGAATAAAAACCGCACCTTCTCTTGCGCCTTGTTCCGGACTTTTTATGCAGCATTCCCATTCCATTACTGCCCATACATCGCAGCCGTATTGTGTAAGCTTGGAAAAAATAGTTTTAAAATCGATCTGACCATCCCCTAAAGAACGGTACCGCCCCGCACGATTCCCCCAATCATTGTAGCCCCCAAAAGCACCTTTTTTTCCGGTGGGATTAAACTCGGAGTCCTTCACATGAAACGATTTGATGAATTCATGGTAATGATCTATATAGGCAAGATAATCTAACTGTTGCAGCACAAAATGGCTGGGATCGTATAAAATATTTACTCGTTTGTGGTTTCCTGTGGCTTCTAAAAATCGCTCAAAGGTGTCACCGTCATGAAGATCCTCTCCGGGGTGAATTTCATAACATACATCTACGCCCTCTTTATCAAAATGGTTTAGGATGGGCAACCAGCGCTTTGCCAATTCCGAAAAGCCCATTTCTACTAAACCGGCAGGACGCTGCGGCCATGGGTGCATGGTATGCCACAGTAGTGAACCGGAAAAAGTGGCGTGCGCCTTTAGTCCTAAATGCTTGCTTGCCGTAGCCGCGTTTTTCACGGTTTTTACGGCCCATTCTGTTCTTGCTTTAGGATTGTTTTTTACGCTATCCGGAGCAAAATTATCAAACATCAGGTCATATGCCGGGTGTACGGCTACCAATTGCCCTTGCAGGTGGGTAGAAAGCTCGGTAATTTCTAAGCCATAGCTATTAATTTTCCCTTTAAGATCGTCACAATAGGTTTTACTTTCTGCCGCTTTATCCAAATCGATAAGAAAATCTACCCATGTCGGGATTTGGATTCCTTTATATCCCAAATCGGATGCCCACTTACACAAGCCGTCTAAGGAATTAAACGGAGCTTTACCATCTACAAATTGCGCCAAAAACACGGCTGGTCCTTTAATTGTTTTCATTGATATACCTATTTTAAAAAATACTGATTATTAGTTGTTTTTAAACCATCCCGATGCGTTTGGCTTCGGGTCAGGAATGAGTCACTCTATGTACGCGCATCTACCCCCACCAATCGGGCAGGTTAGGAACGCGCACTACTTGTTTTTCGTTGTTTTATCAACGTCATTAGTTTTCAAAAACACGGTTAGGTTGATGTAATTTGTCGTCTAATACACGAATCGTGTGAAAAATAGTTTTGCTGCAATCTCAACCCCTTTTCTTCGTTATGTTTTTACCCCTGTTTTAAAATGTTAAGAATTAAAAGCTATATTTAAAGTTTCAACCCTGCGTATCACTTGGTAAATAACCGAAGTCATAAATATAGGAATAAGAATAGAATAAATACAAAAATTACGAATGATTACACAAAAAGAATTCGATGCCATTGTGGTTGGCACCGGAATCAGCGGAGGTTGGGCAGCCAAGGAATTGTGTGAAAGGGGATTGAAAACCTTAGTCCTAGAGCGCGGCAGAATGGTATATCATATAGAAGATTATACAACTATGCATGACGACCCTTGGGATTATCCCAATGGGGGCGAATTAACTGCCCAAGACCAAGAAAACTACCATGTTCAAAGAAGATTGAACTGGGCTCCGAAAGCGGATAATAAACATTTTTATGTCAATGATTTAGAACATCCCTACCAACAAACCAAACCCTTTGATTGGATACGGGGGTATCAAGTGGGTGGTCGTTCTTTAATATGGGGTCGCCAAAGTTATCGCCTAAGTGATATCGATTTTGAAGCTAATAAAAAAGAAGGTATCGGCATTGATTGGCCGGTTCGGTATACCGATATTGCCCCTTGGTATGATAAAGTAGAACGTTACATTGGGGTTAGCGGCCAAAACCTTGGATTAAAACAATTGCCGGACGGTATTTTTCAGCCGGCCATGGCACTAAATTGTGTAGAGGAAGATTTTAGAAAATCGGTGTCCGAGCAATTTGATGATGGCCGATTGGTAACCATTGGTCGCACTGCGCACATTACGGATGAACATTCCGATTTTTTAGGAAGAGGGTATTGCCAAAACAGAGACCGGTGTTCTCGAGGATGTCCTTTTGGTGCTTATTTCAGCAGTAATTCATCTACACTCCCTGCGGCAGAACGTACCGGTAAAATGACCCTTAGACCAAACTCCACAGTTTACGAAGTCATTTATGATGACTCTTTAAAAAAAGCAACAGGGGTTAGGGTCATCGATACAGAAACGCATGAAAAGTTAGAATTTAAGGCCAAGGTGATTTTTCTTTGTGCCTCGGCAATGGCTTCTGTGGGTATCCTACTTCAGTCCAAATCGCAACGCTTTCCCAACGGTTTGGGTAATGATTCGGATGCATTGGGCAGGGGTCTTATGGACCATCATTATAAATTGGGGGCAAGTGCCAAGGTAGAAGGTTATTTGGATACCTATTACAAGGGTAGGCGACCCAACAATTTTTATATTCCTCGTTTTGTTAATTTAGACGAAAAGACGGAGCGCAAGGAATATCGCCGTGGATTCGGTTATCAAGGCACGGCAAGCAGGGCCGATTGGTCTGATGCCATTGCCGAATTGGGATACGGTAAAGCACTAAAAGAGAAGATCTTGCAACCGGGGCATTGGAGTATTGGCGTTACCGGTTTCGGAGAATTTTTACCTTATGACGATAACCGGGTTACCCTAAGTACTACTAAAAAAGATCAATGGGGCCTACCCTTATTGGATTTTGACGTGCGCCTAAAGGAAAATGAATATCGAATGCGAGAAGATATAATTAAGGAAATTGTGCATATGTTCACGGCAGCCGGATACAAAGAGGTGCAACCGTATGAAGAATCGTATGCGCCCGGTTTGGGGATCCATGAAATGGGTGGAGCCCGCATGGGGCAAGACCCAAAAAATTCCGTTTTAAACGGTCATAACCAAATCCATGCAGTTCCCAATGTCTATGTTACCGATGGTTCGTTTATGACCTCGTCCGGATGTGTAAACCCTTCGCTGACGTATATGGCATTTACCGCTCGTGCTGCTGCACATGCGACCAAACAATTTAAAGCAGGTAAATTTTCGTAAACAACTTAGTAACATTAAATGGAAAATAACCATTCAGCCAAAAACATGTGGGGCGATTATTTAGATGCCCATTTGGAACACGCCTTTGCCGAAGCTCCAAAAATTGTAAAACTTGGAGATTCTGAAATACAAGCCAATACAGCCGTTTCGCTGGTGGTAAAAGGGATTAAAAAAGCATCCTCCAGCTCCTTGTTAGGGTTGCAATACCGAAAGCAGTCTCTTCCGAAAATTGGAGATTTTGTGGTTTTTACCAATTGGGATGATCAGGCGCAATGTATTGCACGCATTACCACGGTAAAATTAAAACCTTTTTTTAGTATTGATGCCGACTTTGCCCGATTGGAAGGTGAAGGCGACAAATCCTTGGCGTATTGGAAACAATTGTATTGGGACATATTTACCCGAGAATTAGAACCTTTTGGACGTGTACCCAGAGAGAGCATGATCGTGGTTTGCCAAACCTTTGAAAAGGTATTTTAACGGTTTAGTAGGGAAAATAATTAGGCTTAATTTTGAAGATTTGGCACGAGAAAAACCAATTAACCACTAAAATTATACTCCTGTTTTTTCAATTTATTCTGCCATGGAACGAATGAATCAAGCTTCAAACAAGACTCAAGAATACTATGATTACATCTTTTTTCTTATCTCTACTAATAATTAAAATTCATTAGTTTAGCGGCAAAAATAAAGTAGAAATATAAACACCAGTGTTCATAGCGATACGTTAGCGGGCATTGTGAGAAAGACAGCTACTACAAAAAACACCTATCCAAAACGAAATATTTTTTCGGACTTCTATACACGACCTAAACATCAATAAATCAATTTGTTATGACACATTATTGATGTAGAGCGGTAAATATTTTTTGTTTTTAGGTCTTTATTTATTGTTTATCAATAAATATGCTTTATCTTTGCGACATCAATTTTAACTCATTAAAAGATATGTCAAAAAGAAACAACCTCGTATTTAAAGGCTTACATATTGTGGCTTGGGTCATTTTTGTAGGTTTATGCATTGAAGCCGGTAGCTTGATTCTAAATTTCATTTTCAGTCTGTTCAAACCTGAATTTGTCCAAAATCTTTATCAATCATTGGACTTGACCGAAATGTTTAAAGACAACAAATGGGCTTTTTTCGGTATATACAGCTTTATTCTATCCATTTCAATTTTAAAAGCATTCCTATTCTACATAGTTATCAGGCTAATGCACAAAATGGATTTGACAAAGCCTTTCAACACTTTTGTATCAGACCAATTATTGCAAATTAGCTACTATACTCTCGCAATTGGACTGTTTAGTTTCATTGCCAGACAGATAGCTAAAAATTTAATGCATCACGGCTTTGTCACCGACAGTTTAAACCAATTTTGGGCGGACAGTCAAGCCTTCATTTTAATGGGTGCGGTGGTTTATATCATTGCGATTATTTTCAAAAAGGGTGTTGATATCCAGAACGAAAACGACTTAACAGTATAAGCTATGCCAATCATTGTAAACCTTGATGTTATGATGGCAAAGCGAAAAATGTCGCTTAACGAGCTATCAGATAAAGTAGGATTAACCCTTTCCAATCTTTCCATTTTAAAAACAGGAAAGGCAAAAGCCATACGCTTTAGCACGTTAGAAGCCATTTGTAAAGTTTTAGACTGCCAGCCTGCTGACATTCTTGAATATGTTGAAGAATCCGAAAATTAAAAAATTATGAAAACAATATTTATAACACTCATTTTATTACTGTTCTCGTTTTGTTTAAAAGCACAAAATGACGAAAATATAACCATAGGTAAAAAAGAAGTTATTACTTCAAAAATTTTAAATGAAAACAGGACACTTTGGATTTATACGCCAAACTCTACCACTATTAATCCAAACCCTGAAAAAAGATACCCTGTTTTGTATTTATTAGATGGTAGTGCACATTTCTATTCTACTGTTGGAATTATTCAGCAACATAGTCAAGCCAACGGAAATGGCACGTTGCCTGAAATGATTGTGGTTGCCATTGAAAACACAAATAGAGCAAGAGATTTTGTTCCCTCTAATGATTTGAACAACCCAAATCCATTTATTGAGTTCCTTTCATCCGAATTAATCCCACATATAGACAAGAATTATAGAACTGCACCATATAAAATGTTAGTTGGTCATTCTTTAGGGGGACTTACAGTTATTGACATTCTAACGAATTTTCCTGAACTATTTAATGCTTATATCGCTATTGAACCAAGTATGTGGTACGACAATGAAAAGAATTTAACCAATACTATTTCTACACTTCCAAAACAAAATATGAATGGCAAACGACTTTTCATAGGCACAGCTAACACCCTACCCAAAGGAATGGAATTTTCACAATTCAAAAATGATAAATCTTTTGAAACCCAACATATTCGTTCAATTTTTAAGTTGGATGAGTTTTTGAAAGCTAACACTAATGGATTAATTTATGGCTCAAAGTATTATGAAAACGAAACTCATAATACTGTACCCTTGATAAGTGAATATGATGGTTTGCGTTTCATTTTTGACTTTTACCTTTTTGATGCAACAGAAAAAGACTTTACGGACTCAACTGCTTCAATCGCTTCAAAATTAAAAACCCATTATGCGAACGTAACCGAAAAAATGGGCTATATGAATGCAGCACCCGAAGCATTCATCAACTATTTTGCTTATGAAGCATTGAGCAAACAATATTTCACTAAAGCAAAAGCATTATTTGAACTAAACATTGAATGGTATCCTGAAAGCAGTAATGTTTATGATTCGTATGCGGATTATTATTTAGCCAAAAAAGACACCGCAAACGCAATCACATATTATCAAAAATCATTGCAACTCAAAGACAATGCAGAAACTCAAAGAAAGTTAGACTTTTTAACTACCAAAAAAACAACAAACTCTGCAATTGTCGATTTACAAAAATACGCAGGTGTTTATGTTTTAGAAACTTATAACATTTCGATAATAATAGAAATCCGAGACAACAAACTTTTTGCAATAGTCCCAGGATAAGAAGATGATGAGTTTGAATTTCAATCTGAACATATTTTTACTGTAAAGGGAAAACAAGGTTATAAAGTCACTTTTGAAATGGACGGAGATAAACCCAAAGGATTTACTTCCGTACAACCAAATGGAACATTTAAAGCGACATTTAAAAACAGATAAGTGGATAATAAACAAGAAATCCAATTTTACAGAGAATAACCTAACTGACTGAAAAACGATAGTCAAAATGGAAATAATGATAGCAACCACACTGAAATGTAAACTTATCTGATGAAAAATAAATATGAGAACAAATGCCCGAACCGATATCAGCAGCTAGCGGGCATTGCAAATGACGGTTTCAAACACAATTAAAAAAAGTACTAATTAAATTCCGAAAGTAAATGCAAAAGTATTCGGTTCTAATATGCATAATCATTTCTGTGCTTTTTCTTGTAATTGCCACCTTACTTTATCCTGGGGGTTCAATCCTTGACGAAAATTCTGTAGGCTTTGATTGGTCAAAGAATTTTTTTAGCAACTTATTTTTAGCGAAGGCACTAAATGGTACTGAAAACCCATCAAGGATTTGGGCACTTATCGGTATGGTCTTCAATTCAATTGGATATGGACTTTTCTTTATTCATACCTCTCGCAAAATACCTCACAAGCACACAGAATTGGTTTTAATATCAATTGGCGTTGTTAATATGATTTTCACCTTTCTAATTGCGACACCCTTACATGACATTATGGTAACGGTTTCAAGTACTCTGACCATGATTGGTTTGTTTTACATTACCATCTTTATTTTAAAGGCAAAGAATCATTGGTTGACGTTGTTTTGTATTGCGAGCCTTCTAATATTTTATTCCACTTTGTACTTGTATGGAGCAGGGAACTGGGGATTGCTGGCTGTAATGCAAAAAATCACGTTTCTTTGCTTTATGCTGTTGGTTTTGACTATTGAATATTTTACGAAGGCAGAAGATTTTCAGCAAAACAAAACTGACCGAGTGAAAACAACGACCCGCTAACATCACCTATACGCAAGCAGGGGTTTCGTGCTTCGTTGGACAGGAAAGTGCTATATTTGAAGTTCAGTTCTTCGTAGGAAGTTCAGTGGTAAAAATCCCTGCCTGCGTATAGCTGAGAACCGTTACCTGCAAGCTGAAAAAAATCCGAACTAAGCAAGAAACTAAACGGAATTGAAGAATCGGAATGAAAATAT
>NZ_JAYEEQ010000002.1:0-150693 GCF_034651555.1 Aurantibrevibacter litoralis
ACAAAGTTATCTCAAAAGATAACATTTTCCTAATTTTCGTAAGATTATTTTCGGTCGGGTCAAAATGCACCACAACGGTTTGTGTATGATTAGTTGCGTGTTTCAGCAACTAATTTAGCAAACAAAAACGAACGAGAGAAAATTCCGAAGGAATTTTCCAAATAAGCAACGACCAAAGCAATTAATTATACACGGTGTTGTGTGTAGGCTTTTTTTGTTCTCACGACTATTGTATTCGCAACCATATCTCCAATACGTTTATTCTGCTTATTAGTTGCTGCTATTATCAATCCGATTAGAAATATGTAATCTATAAATCCGAGAAAAAATCGACCGAATGCTTGTCCGATTCCAATTGGTTTGAATTCGTTGGTAACAACTTTTAAGTCCAAAAATCTTTTTCCAATTGTTTGTCCCCAAATTCCTTCGCTTACTGGCCAGAGAAAAATTCCGCAACACATCCACGCAAAGGCAGGAAATCCATTAAAACTATATCCAATTCCATCTTCGTGAGGTGTTCCAAAAAATATTCCGATGACCATTCCAATTAGCCAGAGAATTAAAAAGTCAATTAGAAATGCTCCGATTCTATATCGTTTTTTTGCGATTTCAATTCCGTTATTTTGAGTTTTAGTTTGGTTTTCAATTGTAATTTCTGTCATTTGGTACTTTTGTTCTTAAAATTCTCAAAAAAATCTCCACTTTTCATTCCGTTATTTTCTGTAATAAAGTACTAAAAATTTGAATTGAAGCACGATTTTCGTTGGTCGGTTCAGCTTACACACAACGGTCTCGGCTATGAGTAGTTGCGTGGTTTAGCGATTAACTTTGCAAGTACACACCAAGTTGGAAATTCCTGCGGAATTTCCAAAGTAGGCGAGAACAAGCAATTACTTATAGCCATTGTTGGGCACAGTATTTATTTTACATTTTTCTATTTTATTATCTCTTATTGAGTCAAATTTACGCTCGTACTTAAAATTAAACTTTTCTGTTAAATCACTATAAGTCGAAACGTAAAATTCGTTAAAAGTGTAAAGGTCGTCTTCGTTAGAAACCTCTCCATTTTCGTCTATCATTTTTCCCATACTTCCAGTTCTTCCCCAATGAAAAACTCCAAGTTTTTCTCTTGGTGGTTCGTTAGGGTTTTTCTCCAAAGTCCATTCCTCATTAAAGTCTCGTACATCCATTTTTGGCAATTCAGTCCGTTTTCCATTTTGGTCAATCAAATAGTATTTATGGTCGATAAAACCATATTTTTGTTCCTTGTCAAGAATTAGTATTCCGTCATTCGGTATTTTATAAACTAATCCTTCTTCGGTTTTTTCCAATTCTATTCCGCAATCTTTTTTATATATTATATTTACTCGTCCACGATAATTTTCAGGAATTAAAAAAACTTCTGGTCCAACAGTATTTATTCCTCTCCATATTGGCCAAAAGGCTACTATTCCAATAATAAAAATTCCGATTGGAATTAGTCTTTGTTTCCTAGTCTTTTTTAAAGAGACCAAAACCAGAATAACTCCTATTACAAAAACTGGTAGTCCGATTATTGCAAAGAACGCAGCAAAAGTCAATCCAAATGCTCCGATTGTGAGTAAAATCAGTCCGCTGTAATATAGGATGTTACTTGTCTTATCGGTCATTTTCATATTGTGCCCAACGGTTTGGGCTATGAAAAGTAGCGTGCAAACAATCGCAAACTTTTCGGATTAATAACTGAGAATAAAAATAAACAAAAACTTTGGATTAAGCACTTTGTAGCTATTTTTTATAGCCATTGTTGGGCGCAGGTTTTTAATCCGCGTTGTTTTTAGTTCAGCTCGTTTTTAAAGGGTTCAATTTGATATTCAGTTTTTTAGTCCGAGATTTTTCTTTTAAAATTCCGAAAATAAAATCGGTTGCGCTTTTTTATTCAGCTTTTTATTCAGTCAATTTTTGAACGAATGTTTGTCGGCAAAGTTGCTAATCCCAAGCGATTGTCGGTTGTGCCTTTTTCGATGCAAGTTGCAAGTTTTTGGAAAGTCCATTCAGCGTTTGAGTCAGCCGTAACTTTTATCGTTTCTGCTAGTCAGCCAAAAGATGATGACTTAGACTATGTTCGAATAAATGCAAAGACATTTGGCGAGCGTTTAAGTCTGCGCAATTAATTCCGCACTGTTTTTTATTCCGCTTAGTTTTTCAATTCTACATTTTTTTTCAATCCGCACAGTTTTTCAATTCGGTTGAGTTGATTTAATTCCGATGATTGGTTTTAATTCCGATGATTATTTTTTAATCAGCCTAAAATTTTGATGTTAAAGAACTTGTTTTCGGGTTTGGTCAACTTGCGCCCAACGGTTAGTGTATGATTAGTTGCGGACTTTTCCAACGGAAAATGTCCGCCTGACTTTAAAGATAATTGATTGCAGTGATTTCCCTTGTGGAAATCCGACCGCAATTAATTATACACCGTGTTGTGGGTAGTTTTTATTTAAGTCCAAGTTGGGTGTCCAAATAGTCGGCCCACTTTTTATTTCCAATAGGATTTAATCCATGTTCTGTTTCCAAGTCAAACACATCATTAATCGAATCGGAAATCTTGTAATAATATTCGATTAATTTGTATTTTTCTTCTATCGATGGGAATCTTAGCTTTTCAATACTGTCCATAGCTTTTCTTCTATAAACCTCTGTCAAGTCCAAATGTCTTTTTTCATGCCTAAGAAGCTTTTTTAAAGCATTGCTATCCTTCTCTTCAAACAATTCTTTTTTTATCCATGAATTTTTACTGTTGTCAGCGGTGAAAATAATTGATGAAGGAAAATTATAAACTTTGCTGAATTTTCCAATAATCGATGGATAAACAGCTGCAGTAGCATTCAAATCTTCCATAGGTTCGCCCTTAAAATGCTCTTTTCTCAATTCCTTTTCAGACCAGTAATGCCAATTGCTAAATAATGTTTTGTAAATCAATGCATCTGGTAAAACAGTAACAATTATATTAAGAGAGATAAATACTATGGAAATTGATTTTAGTAATCCATTTTGCATATTTTTTATTTCGTAGACATAAAACAGGGCAACTAAAATCAGAGGAAATATAAAATGATAGTAGTCATAATGCAGTTTTAGGATTACAACGATTATAGAAGCGATTATTAAAATTGCAGTTCTAAATTCTTTCAAAAGAGTCATTTAAATTACCCACAACGTTTTCGGGCTTGGCGAAGGTGGCGATTTTCGCCACAAATTTTGATGCGGAGAACCAATGTTTGATTAACCACAAATGTGTCTGCGGAGCACTGAACCGCCACTTTTGCCAAACCCGTGTTATGCCTTCGTTGTTTTTTCACTCGTCTGTCAGTGCGTTAGGGAAGGCACACTCTTTGGCAAGTTTTGGTCAAGCATTGGGATTGTGCGACTTGTCAATGTGTGTGACTTTGAAGCGTTGGCTTTTGTCTTGTTAAATATGTCGTTGTTTTCAATCAGGTCTGTAATTACTGCTTCAATTACAGGAACAGAAACAGCATTGCCCATTTGTTTATATACTGCGTTGTCGTTGTCTAAAAGTTTGTAAGTGTCAGGGAAGCCTTGAAGTCTTGCACATTCTCTCGGTGTCATTTTTCTTGCTCTACCATTTTGAACAATTCCAAGTCTGTTCGTGTCAGAAGCTGTTAGAGTAATTGAAATACTTTCGGGGTCAAGGAATTTGAAAACTTCAAATGACATATTTCCTGCTACTGGATTGTATTTGTCTTCATAAGCACTCAAGTAACCTTTGTTTACTAATGAAGTCAAAATGGTGTCAATGTCGTTCTTCTTGTAAAATGTTTTTATTTGTTCAATGGTCAATGACTTCCCATCTTGATGAGTGCCGAAAGTCTTCTTTCTTCTGTTTCCGATTAGAAGATTTAAAAATTCAATTTCTGCTTTTGTACATTTTCCCTTTATTCCTAATTCCCAAGAGTGAATTGCTTGTCCACCTCTGTAATCAATAAGTCTATAGCCGTGAAGTTTTGATAAATCCTCGCCAACTACATTTTTTAATTTATTTACAAAGTCTTTTGTGCATTCATAATTTTCCGGAAATTTCTTTTCAAGAATATCTTTTACAACTCGAATTGTTTTTGGTTCTGAAAAAAGTGAGGTCTGTCCGTTTTGTTCTTTAAATTTATGAGAGTCAGAAGCTCCAACGTCAGAATGTAATTTGGATTTAATGTCTCCGTTTAATGTGCCAAGAATGTAAATACGAACTCTGTTTTGCGGAACGCCAAAACTGCTGCTGTTTAAAAGGAAATAATTAACACTATAACCAAGATTTTTAAGGCTATTAATTATGGTTTCAAAAGTTCGTCCTTCATCGTGAGTTGTCAAACCTCTTACATTTTCAAGTAAAAATCCATTAGGCTTATATTTGGATAACAATCTTTCAACTTCAAAAAATAAAGTTCCTCTCGTTTCTCCAAATCCTCTTCGTTTTCCAGCGTATGAAAATGATTGACAAGGGAACCCTGCTAACATAAAATCAAAAGGTGGTAATTCTTCAACTTGTGTAACGTCTGAAAATGGGTTGTGTCCAAAATTTAATTCATAAGATGCACAAGCATTCTTATCAATCTCGGATGAAAAAACACATTCAGTTTTTAAATTAAAATTTTTACAAGCCTGTTCAAAGCCTAAACGAATACCACCAGTTCCTGCGAATAAATCAATGAATTTTATCATAGCACACTTTTTATCCAGTTAGACAATACTTTAAATTCTGCAACTGTATAGGCTACTGTGCAATCGCTATGATTACAAATTGTTGAAATTGCAGATGAACGTTGAAAATTTCCTGCACCGTCTAGAACATAAGCAATCTGATAACCGCTTTTGTGAACTAATGCTTGGCGGTCTGCTGCTTGTCCAGCTTTTCTTTCTATGGTGCTATTTGTAGTAACTTGAAAGCTAACTTCAATGCCAACTTTTTTCTTTCCCTTTTCTACAACTAAGTCGAAAGGCATTCCACCTTTTTTATCATAACCGTCAATGGTAATGTAACCGTTGCGAATAATTTTGTATTTGTCGCCAAGTTCTTTGGTAAGAAAACTTACTATTTCTGTTTGTGCTAATTGACCCAAACTATTAGCGGTTGCAACGCTTGTTTGCTTACTAACGATTATATATCTCTGCTTTACAAATTTTGTTAACACATCCTCATCGCCAAGCATAGTGCCAATTTCACAAGCGGTTAAACCAGCGTGTTCAGCATAATCAGAAGTGGAAGCAAACAATAAAAGTGCAATCATATCGCACGTTAAATCGTCTAATTCTTTTTCTTTAATTAATCCTGCTCCGTCAATGAATAGTTTTTTGCTGTTTAGTCCATTAACAGGTAAAGCCTTAAACTCGTATTTAAATTTTTTCTCTTTCCAAATAAAATCGAAATAGTATTTTCCATTTGCTCCCTTTCCTTTTGGAAAAATGTCTTTGAAAGAACGACCTAGGCGTTGAATTGGTTCGCCTCCATAGTCAGACAAAACAGCTAAATGTTTAAGAAATAGATTTGATGGGTATTTGGCAACTTTTATTAAATCAAAAAGTTGAAATGGGTCATTTTTACTTAAAACAATTAGATGTAAAAAGTCCTCTTGTGTTTTGAGAAGCAAAGGAAGAACATTAGCTAAAGCGTTTTTGGTTTTTAATTCTTCAGGCCACCACATTGCAGCCTTTGTTTTAAGTTCCGTTATATTTCTATTGTATTTAGCCATTGTGAGTTTTTATGTATTTAATTTTGCCTTCGGCAACTTTTAAAATATTCAAATCTGTTTCCTCGTTTAAAATTTTATAAACTATTTGGTCGCTAAGAAATTCATCAACCAATTCTTTTTCTTCAACTTTAAAGAAGTTTGCGAACTGTTTTATTAGTTGTCGAGTAGGTTGTCTTTCGTTGCGTTCAATTTTTGCAAGAAGAGATGTGTCAAGAGCTAAACTGGCTGCAACTTCTCGCAAGGTCAAGCTATTAATTTCTCTGAGTGTCCTGAGATGTTCTCCGAAAGTGGTAAATTTTTTCACGACTGTCATTTGGTCAATTTGTGTCCAAAAATAGGCAATATTTTCTTTTGGTCAAAAGTAGTCCAAAAGAATTTATTCACATTGTCGTGGGCAGGGAAATTTTAGCTCTTTTGGTTGCGAAGCGGTCGCCTGTGTGTTGGGCAACCAAAAGTGCTAAAATGTGCGGTCGGCTGTTTCGTTTTCTTGTCGAAGCCTGTCGGTTTGTCTGTCGTCCTACAATGAGGCATAACGGTTTGCGTATATGACTTGTGGCGGTTTTGGAAGCACTTTCTTGTCGGCTTGCGACAAACTTACTTAATTGCCCAAAGCTTGAATTTACCACTTTCCCCGCCATAAGTTATATACGCTGTTACCTGCTGGCTTTCTATCTTTCGCTTTGTATTTCATACTTTTTCTTGTCAGGGTTGTGAATTCTGTATGTGTACTTTTCAAACATTGTCGAGGTACATACTTCGTCCGCAATTTGTCTTGTTTTTAAAAACAATGTGTCTCCCGAAAATTCAATATCTCCAATTGTCTTCCCACACGCATTTACTTCAATTAAAGTCGTTACAATTAATGTGTCTCCATTTTGTTCTTCAGAAAAATAGTCCTTGATAAAATTTTCATAATCTTCGTGGTATCCGTCCGCTTCTTCTCCGTCTTCCATTACATATCTCGTTTTACAGTCTATTAGTCTTTCGTGAGTTTTTGTCTTTTTAGTTTGCTTTTTGTTGGTCGAGTTTGAACACGAAAAAAGTCCGAACGATAATGTCAAGAAGATTGTCAAGCCGTATGTTTTCACTTTATTCATTTAGTTTTAAGTCTTGAAAGTATAAATGAAACAATGTTCAACAGGATAAGTCCGGGAATGTAAAAGAAAGCACCAACAATTGTGAAGGTCATTCCTGTGTTCATAAGAATATCTGTAAAGTCAGTACTTTGTCCTTCTGCATATATTTTCTTGTCCATAAACCCCATTAATCCTAAATACAACCCTGCCAAGATAATTTGAACAATAAAAGCAAAATTGAAACTTTTAGTCAATTGTCCTAATGAAAACGGGGTTAATGCTTTTCTTGTCAAAATGAAATACAAAACAGGAAGTCCAAATGATAGAACTGTCAAAAAGATTGCTATTTCATATTTTCCTGTCATAATGTTGTATCGTGTCGCTGTCTTAGCTTGCAGGTAACGGTCAAGTATAAGCGTAGTGCGGGGTTTCGGAGCGATTCACTGTCCGCCCGCACTAAACTTTGATAGATGCCAAAATACTCAATTTTAGCCATTCAGCCCGCATTACGCTTATACAATGTTGGTAGCCGTATTTTTTTACTTACTCTTATGTTTCGGTTCTTAAATCAGTCTTACAAAAGAACTTAACCTTTCATTTTCACGACTTACTGGAATTCCTGCTACAATTCCAATTAGTAAGTTGTCCGTAATTCTCATTCTCATTTGGGATCTTTTACAATAATTATCTCCGATACTGATTTATTATTGACAAATTGATTTACTTCTTCCGCATACTCAAATTCTGATACATCAAATACCGAACCTAATGATGTTAAGAAATATGCATCACTTTCAAACTTTTGTATAATTGCTTGCTCGATATAACAATCAGGACAAATGAGATATAATTTTTCTTTCTTTATTATTGATTAATCAAGGTGATAAATTTTCATTACATTTTTTAAAATTTTGCTGAAGTCTATTTTTAAATCAATTAGTTTTCCTGAATGTATATCGAAAACCCAACCATGAACAGTTATACCTTTATCTCGATATGCTCTTTGAACTGCTGCCGTTTTTATCACATTGATGCATTGTTCTTGCACATTTAATTCCACAAGTCTTTTATAGCGTTTTTCTTCGTCACTAATTCCTCTTAACTCTTCATGATGAGTACGATAAACATCGCGTATGTTCCTTAACCAAGGATTAAGTATTCCTAAATCTTGTGATTGCATAGCGGCTTTTACACCACCACAATAATAGTGTCCGCAAACAACTACGTGATTAACTTTTAAATGAAGAATCGCATAGTCAATTACAGACATTGCACTCAAATCGGTATTTGAAACCACATTGGCAATATTTCTATGTACAAAAACTTCCCCTGGTGAAACTCCCATTATTTCTTCGCAAGTTACTCGACTGTCAGAACATCCAAATTAAAGTATATCAGGATTTTGTCCTTCCGATAGGTTTTTGAAATAATTGGAATTAAACTTCATTTTGTCCTCCACCCATTTTTGATTGTTTTTAAAAATTTGCTTTATGTCCATTTTTTTATTTGTTTTAAGTTTAATTTATTCAGCTTGCATACAACGGTTCAGCAGTGTCATACCTTCTATTAAAATTCTTCAAAATGGTTTTGTTTGATTTGTCCATTTTGAAATGATTTGACGGAATTTTGGTTTCACTTTTAATACTGCTTGGCACTATCCTCAGATTCGTTCAATGTACAACTGAAGTGACGTGGGTTTGGGAATTTTCTATATTGTACTCTTTCCTAAATCCAACCAACTCCACGGTTATATTTCTTTCTTTCGAGGAAATATTCACAAAATCCCTAATAATCTGTAAAACATCGTGATCTATATAGACGGTATTAGAGGCATCAATAATTACCCTACTATTTTCAGGAAAATGAATGAAGGTTTGCTTAATTGCAGCCTTGTTCAAAAATGAAACTTCCTGTGCCAATTCTACTCGAATGGTTTCATCATCCTTATGTAGTTCTTTTTTAAAGAAGTAGGCGAGTTTGACATTTCCTCTAAGAATAAAATATACACTGATCAGCATTCCAATTCCAATCCCAATGAGTAAATCGGTCATTATAATGGCAATAACTGTTACGACAAAAGGAATAAACTGAAATTTCCTACTGGTTTTCCACATATGTTTGAAGATTTTGGGGTTTGCCAATTTATAGCCGATCATGATTAACACTGCTGCTAGAGAAGCAAGTGGGATTTTGTTCAGTATATTAGGTATGACCAAAACGGCTATCAAGAGAAGAAACCCATGTGAAATTGCAGATAGCTTGGTACGCCCCCCAGAACTTACGTTGGCAGAGGTTCTTACAATAACGGACGTCATGGGGATACCACCGATTGCACAACTCAATATATTTCCTACCCCCTGAGCTTTCAACTCAGTATTGGTATTGGTAAAGCGTTTTAAAGGGTCTATCTTATCAGCTGCCTCAATGCAGAGTAAAGTCTCGATACTTGCTACTGCTGCAATCGTAAATGCAACTATCCAAACCTCTGGATTAGCTATTTGCGTAAAATCAGGCGATCTAAACTGTGCCCAAAATTCAGTAATAGAAGATGGTACAGGAAGGCTTACCAAGTGGTTCGGGCCAATCGCCAAGGATGAGCCAGAAATTTTGAAGGCTTCATTGAGTGCCACTCCAACAAGTACTGCTATAAGAGCACCTGGAACTGCCCTAATCTTTTTCAGGAACGACACCCTTTCAAAGGAAATTAACACGGCCAAGGACGATAGTGCCACTAGCAATGCACCGATGTGTGTAAAATTAATGGCGTCAATAATGGTCGAAAAAAGTTGGTGCTTCCCTTCTTTATCGACATAAAAATAATCACCTTCATGCAATACATCATACCCAACCGCATGTGGCAATTGAGTGAGTATGATAATGATGCCTATGGCTGCGAGCATACCCTCGATCACATTGGAAGGCAAATAATTTGAAATGACACCAGCCTTTACATATCCTAAGATAATTTGAAAAACACCTGCCAAGACTCCTGCCATTAAGAATCCCTCGAAAGAACCTAAACTGGAAATAGCAGCTAAGATAATAGCGGTTAAGCCGGCAGCCGGTCCGCTAACACTTAATTGTGAATTACTAAGAAACCCTACAACAATACCACCTACAACCCCCGAGATTATCCCGGAAAATAGGGGTGCACCACTTGCCAGTGCAATTCCAAGGCAGAGGGGAAGGGCAACTAGGAAAACCACCAAACTGGCTCTAAGGTCTGATTGAACGTATTTTGACTTTAATCTTTTCATAATTTTTATTTTTCAATTTGTTTTATTCATTTTTTCTTATGTCCTGGTTCCCAAATCAGTCGTACAAAAGAACTTAGTCTCTCATTTTCACGACTTACAGGAATTCCTGCAACAATTCCAATGAGCAAGTTGTCCGCAATTCCTAAGCGCATTTGTGGTCGCATTGTCATATCAAAGTCGCCATTGTCGAACGTCTTATTGAATTCAATGCCAATAAAGTTTCTCGTTCCTGTTATCATATAATGGAAACTTGTATTGATGTCATAAGTCGTATGGAATTTGTTGGTGCTGAAATCCTGTTCAACCATTGGTCCTGTGTAAATCAATGAATGAAAATTGTTTCCCCAACGTTTGGCAACCACCAGGAAAGGGTTATACACGTTTCCTTTAATAAATGGCTTTCCAAAGTTCCTGAAGTCTGAAAGCTCAAACTCGTTTATGTATCCGAGTGCCATTGAGGTAGCCATAGGCTCATTCACAAAAAACGACCATTGAGCAGCAATTTTGATACTATTCAATTGGTTAGATGGAATTGAGTCGTTTTCTGTTCCGTTTACAGGCGAATAAAAAGTGAAAGGCAATTCCACTTCCAAACCCAACCTGTCTATAGGTGCCCACTCATATTCTACCAAGGCTTCATAAGAATCATATTTTAGATTGTCAGTCAGTCCTAGTCCTAAGTTCCACTCTTTTTCACCTTTACGAGCTCCTAAATCTCGAATCAGGTCTATATATAAAGGTTCTGCGTGTAGAACTTTGTCAGGTTCTTTGTGGTCTTCAATTTGTTGAATGTAAAGACTGTCTTTTTCTGCATCCGTAGTTTGAGCAGAAATATATGTTGAAGGTGCTAATACAATGATTAGCACCAAGATTTTTTTGATGTTCATTTTTGATTTGTTTTAAATGCAATAAGGATTACCCCGTATCCTATTTGGTCACAGGGTGAGATAGAGCTGGAAAACAAATCAAACTTTGGGCGGAGGACTGTCTATTTCGTTGAAGCCATTTGATAAGCGAGCTTCATAGTCAGTAAAGAGTTTTTTTCTTTCGAAGAATTGATTATGGTCAATTTTGTCGGCTTTGATTACATGAACCAATAAGTCAATTTTCACATTCTTTTTCTTGTTGTGGTCTTCAGTATCATGGTCGTCATACTCTTTGATTGCATCTTCAAAGCCTAAAACTTTTTCGACTACTATTTCTACGATACTTTCTTGGTCATTTAAGGACAAGTCTTCAGGAATATGTTCAGGGTTGGGGTCTGCCGTGTCAACGCTAATGTTGAGCAGGTAAAGTCCCATGATTCCCCAAAGGAATTTCGTGAAAATGCTATTTCGTATTCGACTTATCACAGTTCAAAATTAACGTTTTTTTGTCGGTTTTCGTATATGGCTACCAACGGTCTTGGCTATGCGTAGTGCGGGATTTCAAGGCACTTCACTTTCCGTTTTGCAGTTAGTTTATTTAATGTAATTACTTTCATATCAGCACTTTCGCCCGCATTACGTATAGCCATTGTTGGGCGTTCGTTATTCTTTTTCCGCATATTTTATTGTTAATTCATCTTCTGAATCAAAAATCGTCAATGCGTGTTTTATCTTCTCAAATTTCCCAATATTGTCAATGTTTCCTTCAATGAAATAAGTATCATTAATTGCAACTGCTTGTCTTGGATTTCCTTCTTTTGGATTTTTGGTTAACGTTATTTTCTCTGCCAAGTCTGTTGTAAAAAATGTCTCTGGCTGTAAGTCAAAAAGTTGTTTAAATACTTCTACATACAATTTAGCAACTTGATTAACTTCTATTTTTTGGTCGAAGAAAATGGCATACTCCAATTTTTTATGTTTTGGGTCTTCTGCTTCAAAAATGTTTACTTCATTGTTTTCATCTCTTTCTTCTAATTCGATTTCTGGCATTTGCCAAATTTTCAAAAATCGTTCTGCAAGAAGGTCAAAGCGTCTTTCTATTTCTGCTTTATCCCATTTGTCTGCAATTGACAAATACTTATTAAGCCACAAGCGACTGTCTTTATATCCTGCATTTTCTAAATCTCTTTTAAATACGAACGGTTTGTTTCCAAGTTTTCCATTGTTACCCGATAACGTCAAATTACCAATTGTGTTCAAATAGGTTTCTTTGATTAAATTATATTCATCTGCTCCCAAATCCACTTTCCATTTCGGGTCAGGGTTTTGAGGGAAAATGTGTTCTATGGTTATATCTGCGTTGCCTTCTATTATTACTGGTTCGTTATTTTCAAAATTCTCAAGTCGTTCAAGTAGGTAAGTTCTGTTTTTGGATTTTATGTTGTAAACATCTTTTAGTTTAAGGCTTTCAATAACTTCTTTATTTTTTGGAAAACGTTGTGAGCCTGGTCTTTTTAGTAACCATTTTTGCAAGGACAACAAATAATCGTTTTTATCCACTTTTTCGTAAAGTGTCATAAATATTTTGTTCAGTGCGTTTGTTGGCAAACCAACAATAAATCTTCTCCAAGCAAAGGATTGTATGAAATCCAAAACTTTTATAAATGTTGCTTTGTCAATTACGTTTTCTGAATAGTCTTCATAAACTTTCATTAAAAACGGATAAGCCACATTTATTTCAAGTCTGTTTATATATTCAAGTTGTAATCTTATGTCTTTGTCCGTCTCGTTCTTAGGATTTAGAAGTTTATTGTAAAACTTAACAAGTGATTTTATTGGCGAAAGATTAGCTTCTAATTCTTGCAAATCCGTTGTTGGAAACTTTGCTTTAAATTCCAAATAAACTTTGCTTTTGTTTGGGATTTTGTTGTTGACTAAAGTCAAATAATCTCTAATAAAATCAGAAACTTTGCTTGTATTTAAGGTTTCATCTTTTGCGAGTTTCTCAATGATTTCCCAATAGTTGTTGTAAATCTTATTTTGGTCTCTACGATTGAGCCCCATTAAAATATAGTTTCTAATTAAGTCCGCTTGTGATAATTCAAGTCCTGTTGAGTTTAAACTTTCAAAAATTCTTTGAGGGTCGTCTTTTTCTCTGTCAAGCGAGATTTCTACAAACATCAGTTTTGAAAGTCCTTTCAATACGAACTCAAAATTTTCTTCAGTTATTCTGCTTTTAAAGTAGTTGAAATTGTCAATTACTTTCGAGAAGTCACTAAACTCTTCATCTTTATCGCTTCTTAAAAGGTATTTTATTGCTTTGTCGTTATTTTCAGTTGGTCGAAGTTTTAATTTTTCTTCTTCGGGTGCAAATTTGTTTGTGAGATATGTTTCTGAAATTTCAGCTTCAAGTCCTTTGTCTCCAATTTCAATTGCCAAACGATAAAGAGCTAAATAAATTAAAGTCAAAGTAGTCAATCTTTGCTGTCCGTCAATTACAGTTAGTTCCTTAATTCGTGAAGAAGTATAAACATCATCGTGAACGTAAACAACACTACCAATGAAGTGAGCATTCATTTTGCTACTTGTTCCGACTTCCAAAATGTCGTCTAAAAGTTGTTTGCATTGACTTGTCGACCAATCGTAATTTCTTTGGTAAACTGGAATTACAAATTGTGTCTTATTTGAAGATAAAAAGTCTTCTACTTTCGTTTCGTTTGCTTTCATTTATTCAATTCTGTTCAATGTTTGTTCGGGTTTTCTTTAATGACGCCCAACGGTTTGGCTATGGTTTCGTTGCGGATAAATCCGCAGGATTTGTCCGCCGTAAACCGAAGATAGCAAATTAGCGAGGACTTTCCGCAAGGAAAGTCAGAAGCAATGAACTATAGCCGGTGTTGTAGCCAGTTTTTTTATTCATTTTCTATTCCAAAATTCGCCCAATTCAGCACATTAAATTCGGCTCTCCGAAAATTGGATAAGTCCGATTTATTAAATATCAATTCCACGCTATTTTTGGGTCGCTCATATGTCATAAGCCAAGGCGAGCAAATTCGGTCGGTCAATTCAATTGATTCTGCAACCGAGTTTTTATCCGTTATTTGTCCAACAATTTCTATTCGATATGAGTTTTCAAACTTCTCATATTTTGAAATTTCATATCCGTTTTTACAATTCAGTGTTCCACAAATCAGTTCCGCAAACTTTTTTGCTTTTTCAAGGGATTTTTGGTTTTCAGTTACTAAAGTCAGTCGGAATTTTGTCATTTCTCAAATTGGCTACAACGGTCTAGTATAAGAATAGTAGCGGATTTTTACGCACTAAATTTTCGGTTAAACACAGACCTTTTTTATATTTACTTACCTTCGTTTTAGCGATTAAACCGCTATTATTTTTATACATTGTTGGCAACTGCTTTTTATTCGTATGCAAATGAAACGGGTTCATTATACTCCTTTTTCAGATGATTGTTTATTTCTAAATAATTCATCCATTCTTTTGCTCTTGAACGTGAATTGCAAGCGTACATTCCATTTGAACTACAAAGTTTGTTTGGAAAGCCTAATGTCTCATTAAAAGTGATTTCAAGAACCTTTATAACAGCATATACTCCATTATCCTTTGTACTTCCTCCACCACCGGCAAAAGCAGAATTTATATCGTATTTCAAAATTTCATAAATCTTGTCAAAATCTAAATTGCTGTTAGAGTCTGTGAAATCGATTCCGGCATCTTGCAAGTAATATTTGTACAATTCTAGCTCATTAAATTTTTCATAGTTGGCTAAAAATTCTTTTCGAACTTCTGATTCCTTAAAATCTCCAATAAATGAAAACCCAAAATCTCTGTCTAAGAAGGTATATTTAATAAAATCCTTAAAAGGAAGTTTTTCTACAGTTTTTATAGCTTTTTCTATTTGAGAATATTTGATTTTTGACAATAACAATTCAATTTCGTCTTCAAATACATCTAAGCTATCAGAAAACTTTTCTAGTTTCGTGAATGATTTGTCAAAGTCGTCAATTCTATCAAATGTATTTCCATTCCAAGTTTTCTTTTCTTTTTCTTTGAATTCAATTTGTTTATTAGCGATTTCTAATGCTTTATCGATTTGGTGTTGAATCTTTAGATTGGTAGAACTTAACTTTTCGATTGAAGTTTTAGTTTCTTGAGATGAGCCAAGAAATTTGACTAAATAATTATTGCAAAACCCAATAATACCAAGGTCATCGAAAAGCCTTGATTTGAGCAAATAGGTTTTAAGGTGTTTGGGATTATTAATTAAGTTGTTCCAGTTGTTTGAGTAGAATTTATCCAAAATTCTTCCTGCAGAATAAGTCAATGACCAAGACTTTTGGTAAATCAACGACCAATACTCAAATGCTGTAATATTGACCAATGTCAATTCGTTTATTAATTGGTCTTCTAGCTTTCTACGTTTACTGAAAGTCAAATTCGTTTTTAAGAGCTCAATTTGATTCTTTAGTTTTTCGTTTCCTTCAAAGTCAATATTATTCTCTTTGCTGTAATTCGTTAATTGAACCAATTGTTTTAAAAACCTAAACGAGAATTGTGGAAGAATATAATTTTCTGATATATCTGCTTTTCTATACTGGTCTGATAATTCACTGACTCTTGTAGGGTCTAATTTTGTAAGACTTATATATGCATTTTGAGCTATTGTATCATTTTCACTGGAAAGCATTTCAAATAATTGACTTTCGTAGTCAACGGTTTTTCTGTCAAGATTTTTGTTGCTAAAAGCTCTTATACTTTCGTTCCACTTGTAGCTTTTGTAGTTATTAGCAAAGAAAATAAGCAAGTTTATTTTGGGCTCATCATAAAATTCTTTTTCCAAATGATAGCTTAATTCTCCTCTTTCATTAGGTACAGCAATTTCTGATTTAGTCAAGAGTTGAATTAGATTGACCACTTCTTCTTCGTTGTAATCATATTCATCAAATCTATTTCTGTCCTTTAGTAAAACAGATGCTGTTTCTAATAATGCTAAAGAATTTTTAGCCTTAATCAAACTGTCAATTTTATTTTCCTTAACCCAATCAAGACTTAATAATTCATTCCGCTTGGCATTTAATTCTGACCACTTGAAGTCTGTTAAATCAACAATCTCAAAGTCTGTGGTTCTCTTATCGAAGTCTGTGATTAAAAACGCATTTGCCAGATTTGAAAATTTAATTTTCTGCTGATTATCTGTTAGGAATTTTTTGAAATCAGCAGTTGTCGTGGTTGAGTCAATAACTATTTCTGAATATAGAAACATTGTGTTTTCTTGAACTATTCTTTTAGAAACAGTTGATTCGTTAGTGTTTATTATGTGATAGCCTAAATATTCAGTCAAATCAGTTTTGCTGTTAAAAAATTCAGCTATTTCGGTTAAAGCATTAAAATCTCCTTTACGCAATTGCCAATCTAAAAAATATAGTCTCTCTTTTTGAGCAAATAGATTAGAAGAAATAATTAGTAATAATATCAGTATGTTTCTTTTCAATCTCGATGTTTTTCAAAGTTGTTGCCAACGTGTTCGTGTATGATTAGTTGCGTGGTTATGGACTAAATTTAGCAAATAAAAACCGAATAGAAAATCCGCGAGGATTTTCGTAAGCAAGCCAGAACCTAGCAATTAATTATACACGGTGTTGGCAACTGTGTTTTTATTCCACTGTCATAACATAAGGTGTTTTCATTTTTCCAATCCAATTTTTGTCAAATAAATTCAGCACCTCATTTCTATTATTTGCAATTATCGTGTCTTTTTTAGTGTAAATTTTTAACTCACTAAAAGGTAAATCATTTTCCAATTCGGCAATGCTAAATCCACACTCAAATTCCTGTCCAGATTCAATTTTGAATTGAAGTCGGCCATTTTCGTCCGCAATATATGTTGTCGTTAATCCAGGGTTAAAAGAATTTGTCAATTTTGCGTCAACGACAATTTCAGTTCCGCTATTATTCTTTATCGAAATAGGATAAGTCGGGTCGCAAGATTGTATTAAAATTGCAATCAAAACTATTATTCCAATATTTAGTTTTTTTCTCATTCTCGGTTTTCCGACATTGTTGCCAACGGTCTAGCTATGCGTAGTGCGGAAGCAGATATTCTCAGAATTTCCAGTCAAGCCCATCGCAAAAGCGGTTTGTTTTGTTTTTCTTTTTTTTATCACAAAGCAAAATCAAACTGATTTTGCGATCTTATAAAGATACACAAACCATTTAATAAAGGACCATACTCCGCATTACGCATAGGTTTTGTTAGCAAATCGTTTTTTTTTTTTTTTACGTCTGAGTACGGAAAAGTCAGCGCACTGCTTGCGTATTGCGTGCGTCTGAGTAAGAAAGTCTTGCGTACTGCTTGCGTATCCCTCCGAAAGAAGCTAAAATCCATTTGCGCCTGAGTAAGCCGTCCACCTTTTCCAATGTATTGAACACCTAAAACCGCCGGATCTAATTTTAGATAAAATCGTTTTTTTGGGGATTGAGTAAGAGAAAATCATACTGCTTGCGCCTGAGTAAGCCGTCCAACTTTTTCCACGAATGTGATATCTCAAAACGGCACGGCATACCTTTTATAAGCACCCCGAAAATGTTTGCTAACGGTCTAGCTATGCGTAGTGCGGAAGCAGATATTCTCAGAATTTCCAGTCAAGCCCATCGCAAAAGCGGTTTGTTTTGTTTTTCTTTTTTTTATCACAAAGCAAAATCAAACTGATTTTGCGATCTTATAAAGATACACAAACCATTTAATAAAGGACCATACTCCGCATTACGCATAGGTTTTGTTAGCAAATCGTTTTTTTTTTTTTTTACGTCTGAGTACGGAAAAGTCAGCGCACTGCTTGCGTATTGCGTGCGTCTGAGTAAGAAAGTCTTGCGTACTGCTTGCGTATCCCTCCGAAAGAAGCTAAAATCCATTTGCGCCTGAGTAAGCCGTCCACCTTTTCCAATGTATTGAACACCTAAAACCGCCGGATCTAATTTTAGATAAAATCGTTTTTTTGGGGATTGAGTAAGAGAAAATCATACTGCTTGCGCCTGAGTAAGCCGTCCAACTTTTTCCACGAATGTGATATCTCAAAACGGCACGGCATACCTTTTATAAGCACCCCGAAAATGTTTGCTAACGTGTTGGCTATGGTTTGTTGCGTGTCTCGGCACTAAGATAGCAAAAAAACACAGATAGAAAATCTGAGAAGATTTTCGCAAATTGGCAATGACCTAGCAATGAACTATAGCCGGTGTTAGCAAACGTTTTTAATTCATATTCGGCATTATTAAACTCAATCCATAAAAGTAAATTACACCAATAATTAAAATTCCGATTAAGTTTAATTTCAAATTTTTGCTTTTAAGGTCAGTCCAAATTGTTTTTAATTTTTCCTTTTCAGAAACGACAACTTTCGTATTGGCTAAAAAATCTCCAATTCGCCTTTCGGGATTAATTAGTCCAAAAATAACTTCTAATGGCCAAGCTACAGCAATTGTCAAATTCCTGACAAAGCATTGTAATTCAGATGCTGGTTTTTCAGTTTTTCGATTGATAACTTGATAACCTAAAATTCGTTTCGCAGGACTTTTAGCATTAAAAAAATCTTTGTTGATATAGATGAACATCATAAAAAAGAAAACCACAGAAAAAGTTCCATTTCCTATTTCCAATATTCCATTCGTAGCTAAAATCATTAGAAGAATCAATGTTGGAACGATAACGATAGTCATAATTATATGGTCCAATAACATACTTGAAATCCTATGAAATCTTGGGTTGATTCCAGCAAGTTTATTAACCTCTTTACGCAAAACTCCTTTGTATTCTGTTTCGTTCATTAAATCTCGACTAACGTCAAATTTTGTTATTGATAATCAGTTATTTGTGGTTTTTGTAAATTTATTAATTTTCTCCAACATTTGATTGATTTTTTCTCGTTAGCTCGAGGAATTAATCGGAGCTTCTGATGTGGGGAATGTTTGCTAACGGTTTCGGCTATGCGTAGTGCGGGATTTCAAGGCACTTCACTTTCCGTTTAGCAGTTAGTTTATTTAATGTAATTACTTCCATATCAGCACTTTTGCCCGCATTACGTATAGCCAATGTTGTAGCACGTTTTTCTTTTTCATAAGTCCTCAACAAAGAAGATTGCATTGTTATTCAAATCATAAAACCCAAATTCGCTAGTATTCCAAGCCGTCTTTAATCTCAATTTTTCTCTCTTTATTGTCCCTCTTTCTACCAATTCCTCGAAAATTGGCATTAAATTCTTTACAAAAACCTTTATCACAGAGCCTCCGAGAAGAGGGTCATCTTCTGTATCTGCATGCCACTGTAGATGGATACAAAGATTTTCTCTCCTCAAAACAGCATACATATTGTCTTTGTGGAGTAGTTTAAATCCGACTTTTTCTTCATACCAATCTACATCTCTATCAATATCTTGACTTGGCAGAACTGGCGATATTTCTAAAAACTTTGTTTTCATCTTCCTTTTTATTTTAGTGATGTTGTTTGCCGTATTTCTTCAAAGCGGTTTGAACGTCTAAAATTGGCACTTTGAGCGTTCCGTTTTTTTGGTCTTCTGATTCATAAATATCAAGATTGTGAATGTCATAATTTTTGTCGTTCAAGTCTAATATTATAACGTCAAATGTAAATGCGGTTTCCGTATTGGCTATAAACCAATGGACATTATCTTTTTCATCAGAAATAGAGGAACTGTCTCCAACTTTTGCAATACGGTCAATAGAAGGTTTGATTAACAAATTTTGTCCTTCTTTATGGATTTTCTCGTAATGTCTTAGGTGCATTTCACCGTTTAATATCAAATGAGCAGAAGCCATATTGCTGTGCCCGTGTGGAATAATAGCTCTGTCTTTTTTCATTCCAAATATTTTTTTAACAAATACGGTTCTCTCGGGCAGACCATTTAGTTTAGGAAGTTTAACTGATTTTGTTGAAACACCTAAATCAGGATAATCAAAGCCCTTTATCAAATTGTCAAAATCAATAAATTTTAAAATGTCTTGAAGTTCGACTTTAGCATAGAGTTCTTCGATTTTTTTTTGCCATTGTATGGTGCTTATTGAATTCGTTTTCAAGTCGGCACAGTATTCATTGAGTTGAATTGCCCAATGGTCAGTTATAGGTTTAATGTCCTTTCCAATTGCATTAAATGCAAAAAGAGAGTCCATCAATGCAAAACTTGTAACAGTTGCTAAAATTCCTTTTGTAAATTCTCTTCTGTCCAATGGTTTTCGTTTTTCTCAAATGTGCTACAACGGTCTCGGCTATGCGTAGTGCGGGATTTCAAGGCACTTAACTTTCCACTTAGCTGTTAGTTTATTTAATGTAATTACTTTCATATCAGCACTTTCGCCCGCATTACGTATAGCCAATGTTGGCAGACGTTATTATTTTTTTATTAAATTGCTTGTAACAAATTCTAATGCTTGTTTAGATTCTATTTCTATATTTGGTTTTACTCCATTTTGGTCAATTTTATATCCGTCTGAAGTATAGTAATCTGCTGTCGGAACAATTAAGGAATATCCATTTTGTAAATCAAACAATTCTCCATTTAACATCGCTCCTGCTGTGGTTTCTCCAATTATTGTCGCTCGATTATGTTGTTTTAAACTATAAACAATAGGTTCGCAAGTGCTTGCTGTATTACTATTTGTTAATATAAAAAGATTACCTTGATATGTGTCTTTATTTGGAATTACTTTAAGAACCAAACCTTCTTTTTCGTGAATTCCTTGTATAATCAAATCATAATTTGATGCTGAAAAATCAGGAAATTGATTGTATTCATTTAATTGGGGAATTTTGTTGTGTTTAGAAAACCATTTTTGCGTAAGAAAAACACCGCCAATTATTGTTGTATCAACTACATTTTTAGCGAATTCCATTCCTGCCTCTACGGTTCCACCTGAATTATTTCTTAAATCTACAATCAGGTTTTGAAAGTTTCTTTTTTTGATAATAGAAAAAACACTATCCATTTCTTTTGCACTTCCACTAAATGACTCTATTTTTAAATAAGCCGTTTTTTCTGATTTTTCTTCTAAACTTACAAAACGCTTTGAATATCCTATGTTTTTTTCATCATTAGTCGATGGTTGATTTTTTAAAAGTGAATAGTGAGAAATTGGTAAATTATCTGCAAAATAATAATATGTAAATATAAGTTCTACATCATCCATTACTTTTTCCGATTTATTTTTAATCTTTGTTTCAAAATTTTCCCATTCCTTTGTTTTTAAAATTCTGGGGTTGAAAATCTTATTTTTTGTAACTTTGATGGCTTGATTTACAATGGTTGGATAATCAGAAAGAGGTGACTTTATTGTTGTTTTGTTTCCTGAAATACTTCCTCTGTGTTTTTGATTTTTATTTGTTAGCTTAGCTGTTAGAGAGTCATTTACAATTTTTCCGTTGAAATAATAGTTCCCCATTACTGACCTAAAAATTCCTTTTAAAATTAAAGTATCATTTCTCTTTTCTATTATTCCATCGGTTATATTTAATAATGAACCGTGTTTAAAATCACTGGTAAAAATTTTAGCTAATGTAGATTTCCAAAATCCTAAAATGTCATTTGTAGCTTTTTTTCTTGTATAAGCATTAAATGTACTTTCATCGGTCTCAAACGTAAAAATTGTTTTAGCTAATCCAATATCATTGCTATTTAATTCGATTAACCATTTTCCTTCAATCTCAGAAAATGAACCTTGTTTTTGAGCATTACAGCTAATTGTTATTCCGATGGTTAAAATAAAGATTAATTTTTTAATCATATTTCGTTTTTTTATAATGACTGCCAACGGTTTGGCTATGCGTAGTGCGGGATTAGAATGCACTTCACTTTCAGTTTGCTGTTATGTTTGTTAATATTCATTTACTTTCAAATTAGCTCTAAAACCCGCATTACGTATAGCCGTTGTTGTGCTTTCGTTATTTTATTTCTACTGTTTTAAATATTTTCATT
Source organism: Aurantibrevibacter litoralis (assembly GCF_034651555.1). NCBI lineage: Bacteria > Pseudomonadati > Bacteroidota > Flavobacteriia > Flavobacteriales > Flavobacteriaceae > Aurantibrevibacter > Aurantibrevibacter litoralis. The sequence continues at coordinate 21,938 of NZ_JAYEEQ010000002.1, forward strand.
AATTCGTTTTTGTCAAATTCCATATCTGACTTTATTCCGATTGATAATTCATTTTTTGATTCGCCATAAATAGGCTTAAAATTCACGCTTGAAATATTCGGATTTTCTTTGTCTTTCCACAACGATATCGTCCTTTTGTGTTTTCCAATTGTGTCTATTGTCAATTCGTAATTTTCAAATTGCTTCCTCTCTTCATTTGGTATGCAAAAAGGAACTTTAAATTCCGCTTCTTCATATTCAAAGGTGTAATAATACTCGCAATTGTTTTTAAAATTATTATGAAAAGCAATACTATCGGTCATTTTATGTAAAGTCAAATTCTTTATCTTTTTAATGATTTCTCTTGGATTTACTCCTCCATTTGCGTCTTCGTAGGGTTTTAAGTCTATTTGGTTAAAGAACTTTTGGGTAGTTTCAAAATCCATTCCTTTTCGGCTTTCCTCAATATAGGTTTTTTCGTCCAATGGTGGTTTTGGTGAATACCAACCATAATCAAAAAAGAAAGTCGATTTTCTACTTTTTATTTCTCCAACAAAGGAATCAGTTCCGTCAACCTTTTTGTATTTGAAATCAGTTGGCAGAATAATACTGAACAAATCGAAATCAATTAGATGACTTTTCCCGTCTTCTTGAGGGACGTAATTCACTCCGTTATTACAGCTGATTAGTAGTAGAAGTGAAAATAATATGATTATGTTTTTTTTCAGTTTGAATGTTTTTTATAATGAAGCACAACGGTCTCGGCTATGCGTAGTGCGGGATTTCAAGGCACTTCACTTTCCGTTTAGCAGTTAGTTTATTTAATGTAATTACTTTCATATCAGCACTTTCGCCCGCATTACGTATAGCCATTGTTGGCATTTCGTTATTTTTTATTTTTCTTAATCGACTGTTTTATAAGGCTTAAAATATATTCTAAATCCTCGTCTGAATTTATTTGTAATTCATAATCTCCATTTCCCCAATGTCCTGTCGAAGAGACGTCTCTTGTAATTCCTTTCGGGTCGTCAAGTTCTCCAATTGTCATATTAATCCACATTTTCAATGCTTTCCGTTGCGGATGAATATCAACTACGTTTCTTCCCGAAACAAAAGCGATATATTTCTTTTTTGGTTTAATCTCAATATTGTCAAAATTCAGAATTGCGTTTTTCATTTTTTCGTACAATTCCTTAATTTCCTCACTTGCATTTTCTAAATGTTCTTGCTCGGAATAAACTTTTATTTCTTTCGCAACATTGTCAATTGTATGGTCAGTTTTGGAAATAGTTTTTATGCTCTCTTGAGCTCCGGATTTCTGTATTTGTTCAAACGAAACGGTATTATTTTCAAATCTTTTTACTTCCCATAATTCGATTGGCAAGTCCTTAAAATTAATTGCCTCACGTTGATAGTTTGTAAATGCTGGAGAAACAAATAAAACTCTTGATTGAGACCAATCCACATCATTCCGTTTGAGTGTTTTGTCAAGATTTTCATTGAATTCCAAAATGAAGTCGGCTTTGTTATTTAGCATTAAAGACAAGTAGGCATATCCTTGGTCAATTACGCTGAAATTTTTATCTCGTTTGTACTCAATTATAACAAAAGCGTTGGCTTCTTTGTCAAACGCAAGAGTGTCAATTCGGAAGTTATTTAGAGAAAATTCAGATTTCACAAAGTCAAGTCCGAGAATTGTCTTTAGATTACTTTCGGTCAATTCTTGAATGTCTTTTTCAAGTCGGAAAGGTTTTTCCTTTATGTATTCTAAAGATTTTTCAATTTTAAATAATGCCATTTATCTTCTCGATTTTTGTTTTTTCATAATGAATGCCAACGTATCGCAGCTAAGAAACGTGGGGCATTTCGGAGCGAGTACCTGTCCACCGAAACAAGAGTTGCTATAGAGAACAAACCTTGCGGAAACCACTGTCCGCCCCATGTTTTCTTAGGTGCTGTTGGCATTAGTTTTTATTCCTTTCGGTCAATTGTTAAGTCCTTTTTTTGTCTTTTAATCCTTGCTTGATGCGAACGTCCTAAGTTTTTTCCTTTCTTAACCAATCGCAAGTTTGCTTTATCTCTATGATAATTTTTAAAATTTTCGGCAAGTTCAATGTCTGTGAAATGATAAACTCCGTCCATGATTTCTGTGTATTGAACAGCATTTATGTCAATCCTGTGAACTTCAATAAATCTGTCAACAATTACTGAAAACGTATTTGGTTGGCGGTGGTCAACATTCAATTCTTCCCATTTACATAATTCTCCCGTTTCTTGGCATTTTACTTCACCTTTGGTTGAGAATTTTTTAAAGTAAGTCAGTTTAACATTTCTCAGGTCTTCGCTTATTGTTTCACGACAAGTTTTATTGAATTTCGCTAGCGGTTTAGACTTTCCATTTATACAGTTTAAATAGGAAAAAATTTCTTTAGAGCCGTCTTTCCGCGTTAACTCAAAACATTTTGTTTTATAACGGACTTCAATAACTTGAATGCTTTCAATTCCACAACCAATTTTCTTTTCCTTGTCAGGGCGAAATTCTATTAGTCCAACCAAGTCTCTAAAATCATTTTCGTTAACTGTGTGTGGCGGTTCATATGAATTCAGTATCGCTTTATAATAATTAAGAGCGTCTTTCTTGTATTTAAATTCTTTGTCTCCTATTATCATGTTCGGTTCTTTTCAAATTAATGCCAACGGTCTCGGCTATGCGTAGTGCGGGATTTCAAGGCACTTCACTTTCCGTTTAGCAGTTAGTTTATTTAATGTAATTACTTTCATTTCAGCTCTTTCGCCCGCATTACGTATAGCCATTGTTGGGCAATCGTACTTTTTTTCGTCCGTCTGTCAGCGTTGGCAAAGACATACTCTTTTGTAATTTTTGGTTGCAGCGTTGGCTGGTGCGAATTGCAAATGTGTATGGCTTTTAGCGTTGGCATTAGATTTTCCATCCCATTCTTTTTGCTTTTGATTCTAAAAAGTCATTTTCAGTCGCCCATTTTCTAAGCAATTCAATTCTTGTTTTCATTTTTTCATCAAATTCACTTTGTCCAAAAGATTTGAGAAATTTCTCTTGATTCTCTAACCATTTTGTAAAACCTTCACCATTTTCGATTGACATTTTTTCTAAGTTGATTATTTGCTCTTCAACTTGTTCATCTGTCATATCTGGAAATGAACTAATTTCTTTAATTGTCTCTTGCGTAGTCGGGTCTTCATTGGCTATAATTTCAATATCTTCTAAATATTTTTCAGGTAGTATTGAAGCAATTTTATCAATATTATATTCTTCCAAACCACCAAAGCTAGGAATATCAATACCGAATTTTTTACTGTAGTCAAATCTAATTACTGAAATGGGGTATTTTAAAAGGTGTAATGTGCTTACTAGAGAAATGATATCTGCGTAGGAATTCAACCATTTTAAAATTAACTTTTCTTCAAAAGTTTGCGAATTACTTTTTAGTAAACCCATTCTGTTTGAATGTTTAGCTCCTTTTGTATGAACGTAATTATGTAAATAACCAAGGTCTTTGTGTACTTGCTCTAAGTCGTGTTTTTTATCAAACTTTTTGATACTATCATTTTGCCTTAATATTTTCCAAATTTTGTCTGCTCTTGGCGTATTATCTTTTGAATTAAGCCACTCCTTTACGGCATTATGACCATCATCATTGATGTTAAAATAAACTGATAGTAGACCTAATTCTAAACCACTTCTTAATGAAACAAAAGCTTGTTTGTATAAACCAAAACAAATTTGATTAAATGACACTTGAAGCTCTTCCCAAGAATCTATGAATGGGAAATAATGACCTGACCAAAAGTTTTCAAAATTTTGAGGGACAATCATTCCAACAGTATGATAAATCCAACCCAATTCTTCAATTCGTTTTTTTATATCAGGATTCGCTTCAAAGTATTTTTCAGTTTCCCTGTAAACTTCAATGCTTTTGTCTGGCTCGTATATGTATGGTGAAAACTTCATTGAATCTCAATTTTATCAATCTCTTTCATCAACCTGTCCGTTTCTGAAAGTGCTACAATGATTTTTTGATAGTGCAAAATATCGTCAAACTGCAATTTGCGGTCTTTTCTGTCTTTCAGCCATTTTTGAGCGGGTTGATAACCACCAATGTAAAACTCCCAAGCTATTTGTGGAACATTGTCAAAATATTGCGTGTCGTTGATGTAAACTTTACCGTCTTGATATTTTGGTTTGCCTACTTCATTATCTCCATCCATTGGATATTGCGTAATGTATTGCTCCACTTTTGTACTTTCCAATAAATGGATTTGGCGCATTTCTCCGCCCAATTTTACCAATTTCCTAAAGGTATTTTTGTCTTTTGGGTAGGGAACTCTTGGAAAATCAATCTTTAAAAACTCTTTGTATTTCTCTCGGTAAGTAGGCGAATGCAAAACTGCATAGATGTAATCTAAAATATCAATTGGGGCAAAAGTATTTTCCGTAGTTTCTTTCTCGTTGGTGAAAGTTAAACCTAATTTTTCCGCAATTTGATGTACAATTTCAGCTTTTAAATTTGGTTTTCTTTCATTTGATTGTTCAATCGTTTGTTGTCCATTGGTTTCTGGGTAAATATATAGAGGGAAAGTAGAAGTTATTTCACTTGTTCTATTTGACACATACGAACTTTCAATTACTTTATTGGCAATAAATGCGTGTACATAGTTGTCGCCTGTTTTGAATTGTTTACATAGCGTTAACCCTATATTTTTACCAAGTGTGAAGTGTTGCATTATTTCTGTTCTACTTCTTTCTACAAAGTTGTCATTGTAGTATAGAAACCGATTATCAAATGGGCGATAAGATATTTTTTGAATATCAATAGGTTCAAATGCTGACGCTTGTTTCTTTACGACATCAATTTTCCAACTTTTGTTTTCTCTTACACCATATTTAGACTTCAAGAGGTCTTTTTCAAGTATAAAGAAATCTGTTATTCTATTTGATAAAACCGATTTGCTTTCATCAATAACAAATGAATCCCGCGAAGTAACAACACCGACATTATTTAATGAAAACAATTCTGTTATTGAAAAACCTTCATCATAAGTTTTTTGAGCTTCAAAATCCTTTTGCACCATAAAATACATTGGTGCTACATTTGGTAATTCATTAAAATCAATAGTTCGGATTGAGTTTTCACCTAGAAAATCATATTTAAAATCACGTTTCCCATAAAGGTCGTAATGCAGAATTTTACCTAATTCGTTGGCTTTCTTTTTGCCTGTTTTTACAAAAACGTTAATTGAAACTCCTTGTTGAATATCAAAAACATTAGTGTCAGCACTTCCGTCTGGTGCAGTTTCTTTTTTCTTGCTGTTTCCGTGTAAATCTATTGTATAAATTTTGTCATAGGTTTTAAGTAAATTCCAACGCATTCCCCTGAATGTTGGATTGTCTAAGAATCCGTGAGGATTGATAAAAGCCAAAACACCACTTCCGTTTTTCTCAATAAAATGTTGTCCATAACGCAAAAACTTTACATAATCATCATTTATCCACTTCGGATTTCGTTCTTTTAGTTTTTCTTTTCCGCCTGGTTCTTTTTTGTAGTCATCCATTAGGCTCATAATCCATTCGCCTTTATTGGCACTTTCTCCGCTATATGGCGGATTTCCAATAACACACATTACAGGTGTATCTCGTTTGATGTGGTTGGCTTCATTGGCTTCTGTACTCAGCCAATTTGCAAATAAAGTTCCAGTGTCTTGGTGGTGTTCTTCTAAACTATTGGTCAAATAAACTTTAAATCGTTGGTTGGTTGTTGGTTTAAATCCTGTTTCGGTCAATAGTAAATCCAACTTTAAATGTGCCATTGCATAACTCGCCATTAGCAACTCAAAACCGTTTAAACGAGGCAATAAATGCGTTTCTACATAATTGCTCCAAATGCCTTGTTGTCCTTGAAATTTTTTGTGAATGTGTTTTACCACTTCTGCCAAAAAAGTTCCTGTTCCTGTGGCTGGGTCAAGAATCTGTACTTTGTGTACTTCTTGCTCCATTTGTTTGTAACCTGTTGCCGAACGTTTGTCTGCGGTTTGGGTGTTTACTTTTATGCTTGTTTTGCTGGTGTCGGCAAGTCCTTGCGGTAAATCAAATTCTGTTTTCAAAATGTCGTCAACTGCTCGAACAATGAAATTTACAACGGGTTGCGGTGTGTACCAAACGCCACGAGATTTACGCAATTTTGGGTCGTATTCGCTTAGAAATGTTTCGTAAAAATGGATAATCGGGTCTTCCATTTTGGTGGATTTCCCATAGTTCTTCAAAATTTCTTCTACGTTACACGCCAAAAAGATTTCCGAAAGGTTTTCTACTACCCATTTAATTCGGTCGTCAATGTCTGGTCCTGCAATGTAGCCAAAGAGTTTTCGTAAAAACGGATTGGATTTTGGAATCAGTTCAGCTGCTTCTTGTCTGCTAAAATTATCCAAAGTAGGGTCGTGCAAACGAGCCGCAAACATTCCATAAGCAATGGTTTGTGCGTAAACGTCTGCAAAACCTTGTGGCGTAATGTCGTGAATCAAAATTTGCTTGAAAGCCAACATTTGCTCTTTAAGCGTAGAGTTTTCTTGATTCTCTTCATCACTGGTCAGCGACTTCTCGATAATATCAGAAAGAAGGCGGGCTTTGCCCGCCATCATTTCTGCTAATTTTTTTGAGCTTTTTATCGTTTGTCCAACGTGAACGCAAAAGTCTTTTATCAGATTTTCAAAGTTGCCAAAGTTCTCAGGTAAAGGTTTTATTCCTTTGTCCGTGATTTCTGCAATGGAAATTTTGGTAATAAATTCTCCTTCTCGGTACAGATGAAAGTTAATGTAATCCGTAAAAATCAAATTGTTTAGAGAAGCCTTGTAGCGGTCAAACTGCTCTTTGTTTCCTGTTTTCTTTGTGCCGTCAAGGTCTTTGTCGCCAATGTCTTTAGCTTCAATAAATCCAACAGGAATATCTTTTTTAGTCAAAATGTAGTCAGGTGCTCCGCAACTTTGTCTTTTTGGTTCGTTGGTCGCTCTGATGGTCGGCACCAAACTTTCCAAAAGTTGTTGCAAGTCTCCACGAAAAGTATGTTCGGTTGCGTTTCCGAGTCTGTACCTTTTGTCTAAGTTGTCAATATATTGTTCTAATGTCATTTATTCATTCAATTTCTGTCAGAGCGTTGGCAAAAAACAGCTCTTTTGGTTTTTTCAGCGTTGTCTTTTGTGTCGGCAAAAACCAAATGTGCTGTTTGTGCGGTGGGCTTTTTGTATGTTGCCCAACGGTTCGCTATGAACACTGGTGTCCATATATTTCCTTTGTGAATATACTTAATCTAGTGGATTTTTTATGGTTTTATAAGAATTTATGGCTACATGGGTGTAGATTTCCGTGGTTTTACTGGAACCATGACCTAAAAGCACCTGTATTTGTCTTAAATCTGTTCCAGATTCCAGTAAATGCGTAGCAAAACTATGCCGAAGTACATGAGGGGTTACCACCTTTCGTATTTTACTCTTTTGGGCGGCCATTTTCACAATTTTTAAAACACTTTGCCCGCTGTATTTTTCGTTCGTTTGCCCTTCAAAAAGATAGGTTGTAGGTTTCCATAATCGGTAGTACATCCGTAAATCGGTAAGTGCTTTTTGGGGTAAAAGGGTATAGCGATCCTTGTTGCCTTTACCACCCTCTACTCTAATTAACATGCGTTTACTGTCGATATCGGTAATTTTCAGGTTTAGTAATTCATTTCTTCGTAACCCCGAGCCATAGAGCAATTCTAAAATGCATTTATGTTTCAGATTAGAGGTGTTGGCAATCATCGCCAAAATTTCGGCTTTGGAAATAACCTGTGGTAATTTGTATTCCTTTCTAGGGCGCTCAATTTCATAAAATCGGTTGGGCATTCCCATCACTACTTCGTAATAGAATTTAATGGCGTTAATGACCTGATTTAAATAGGAATTGGATACATTTCTTCGTATTAATTTTTGTAAATACGCCCTTATATCGCTTTCAGTTATGGTATGAAGCTCCCTTTCTTTGTAATGATTAATGAACATTTCAAACAAGGGCACATACGTACGTACCGTGTTGTTGGCATATCTTTTAAGCTCTAATTTTTGCAAATAAGATTCGGGGCAAACACGATAATTCGGGGGCACTTCTCGCTCCCTAAACCAACTTAGGTCAACTTCTTTAGCACCATTATGAATGGGCTTGTTAGATAAAAATCGGTTGTAGTTTATCCATGCCACACCTTTAAATGTAGTGTAAATCCGAGACAAATTTTCTTTGGTGTTGGGCACGTAGGCCATATGATATTGGGCACTCCATTTAGGATTTGGCAACGTCTTTAGTAAGGCATGAATTACCTTATCCGGACTAAATTTTAGGCCGATCATTTTCCTGTCATTAATCATTAAATGACACAAAGTGATGCATTTTAAAGGACTCATTTTGCAATAATAACCTTTAAATAAAAAATAAATAGTATATTATGCGTATAATATGCTATTAAACATGAATAATAACAACATATGTCCGGTGTGCGATGCGGTGCTCCGCGGACGATCAGACAAAAAATTTTGCTCTATAAAATGCAAATCCATATACCAATATGAAAGCCGTCAGAAATCCGATCAATTTTACCTACGGGTAGATAGGCAACTGAAAACGAATCGGAAAATTTTGAAAAAATATAATAAATTAGGCTATACCACCCTCCCAAAATCGGATGTTTTGGCAGAGGGCTTTAACCCTAAATTCTTTACACATTATTGGAAAAACCAAGCAGGAGATGTCTATCTCTTTTGTTACGATCATGGTTTTTTATCGATAAACCGTGGAGGTAAGGCCAAATACCTCATTGTATTGTGGCAACCCTACATGGAAAATTCACTGTGAAAAAAGAACACCTAAATTTCATCATGCAATACCAACCAATAAGCGTACATTTTTTTTGCAAATTCCTAAAGGTGTAAATCTTAGGGTTTCGATCTTCGTTTATTTATTCTTGATACACCATAACATTTGAAAAAGACGAAACGGCCATGAGCAAAGTATGCGTCACACAGAGAAATGATTATGTATGAGTTCCATTCCTGCATTTAGTGCAATCGAAGCATGACCGATGTCCAAAAATAGATGTTAATACCTGAAACATTCATGATTAATTTTTTATCGCACAAGAGAATGATTACTTTTATGTTCCATAGAATGGCTTAGAAACAATACACATAAGCAGATGTAACAGCCTTGTAAAAATAGGGACAAACCAGAGTTTGATTATGTGGAAGTTACATTCTTGTACTGAGTGCAGTAGAAGCATGATCAATTTTAAAAAAATAAATAAAAACTCATGAAAAAGCTATCTTTATGTCTACTGATACCGCTAACATTTGCCCTCGGTTTGGGGCAACAAAACACAAAACTTCCCAGAATTGCCATTGCGGGTTTGGGTATAGAATCCAGCACTTTTTCGCCGGCCGTAACACATGAAGAAGCGTTCCATGCCAAAACGGGTGATGCGGTTTTTAGCCTGTATCCCTTTTTGGCTTCGGATTCATTGAACCGCAATAGGGCGCAATGGATTCCCACCGTTAAAGGGCATGCGCTTCCGGGCGGAATTGTCACCCGAGCGGCTTATGAATCTTTGGTCAACAAAACGTTAGAATTATTAAAAGCAAACCTGCCGTATGACGGACTTTTCTTTGATATTCACGGCGCCATGAGCGTAGTAGGATTAGATGATCCCGAAGGAGATTTTATCCAAAGAGTGCGCGACGTGGTGGGCAAAGAAACGCTAATATCTACTTCTATGGACTTGCATGGCAATGTATCTTGGCGTTTGGCACAGTACACCGATTTAATCACCTGCTATCGTATGGCACCTCATGAAGATGCCATGCAGACTAAAAAACGGGCCGTAAATAATCTGTTGGATCGATTAGAAACCGGAACCGGAAAACCGGCCTTTAAGGCTTGGATTCCTATCCCCATACTTTTGCCGGGAGAAAAAACAAGCACGCGTATAGAACCCGGAAAAAGCCTATATGCCAAAGTGGCTCCTATAGCCGAGCAAGAGGGGATCGTAGATGCGGCCATTTGGATTGGCTATGCCTGGGCAGATGAACCTCGGAATCATGCCGTGGTGATGGTTACCGGAGACAATAAGCAAAGTGTAACAACAGCGGCAGAATATTTGGCCCAAAGTTTTTGGGATGTGCGAGACGATTTTGTTTTTGTGGCACCAACGGCTTCCCTTGCAGAAAGTTTGGAAAAGGCATTGGCCAGCAAGACGCAGCCTTTTATCATAAGTGATATGGGCGATAATCCTACCGCAGGGGGTGCGGGTGATGTTACTTGGACGCTGCAACAAATTTTGGCACGCCCGGAATTTAAAGCCGCAACAGGGCCTTCGTTAATTTATGCGTCCCTACCCGGGCCTGAATTTGTTGCTAAAGCCATAGAAACTGGTGTAGGAGGCCGTATAACGGCATTGGCCGGGGCGGCAATAGATCATCGTTTTGCCCCGCCAATAGAATTGTCGGGTACCATTGAAGCTATAGTGCATGGCGATGTGCATGCCGAAACTGAGGTGGTGGTAAAAATAGGAAGTGTATCTGTTATCGTTACCAAAAAACGAAAACCTTACCATAAAGAAAGTGATTTTATGCGTCTTGGGCTGCACCCCAGAAAGTCGGATATCGTGGTGGTAAAAATCGGATATTTGGTACCGGAACTCTATGATATGCGGGCAGATTGGATTATGGCGTTAACGCCGGGAGGAGTAGATCAGGATATAGAAGAATTGGATTACCAACGCCTTAAAAGACCCATTTTTCCGCTAGATCGCAATTTTAATCAACCCAATCTATCGGCTCAATTTGTGCCGCTATCAAATGAGGAATAAAGGAAACCGACAAAATACAGCAATGAAAAAGATTGTAACATTTATACTTTTGATGGGTATAACGGCAGGTATCCGGGCGCAAAAGCCGGAAATTGGGATTGCAGAATATGTTAAAAATGATAGTCTTGTGGCTGCGATAGGGTTCAGTTGTATGCTGGAATCGGTGTCGCGACTCGTATCTCCTATCACTGTTACGGATGCGCAGTTTGAAGCGAATAAAGCTATGTTAAGGCAAATGAAAACACCTATGTATGCCTTCAATATTTTTATTCCCGCCACGCTTAAGGTGGTAGGACCCACTGTGGATGAAAATGCAGTGCTGAGTTATGTGGAAAAACTAATGCAACGCCTAACAGAGACCAACACTAAGGTTATTGTATGGGGGAGTGGAGGCAGCAGGAATCTACCCGAAGGATGGGACAAACGTGTAGCATTCCAACAAATCATTGCCATCGGAAAAAAAATAGCGCTTTTGGGCGAAAAATATGGCATTACTGTAGCCTTAGAAAGTTTAAACACCACAGAGTGTAATTTTATTAATTCGGTGAAGGAAGCGCTCTATGTAGTAAAAAAAGTAGATCACCCTAACCTTAGGCTTACCGTGGATATTTACCATATGCTGAAAGATAACGAACATCCTAAGATCATTTACAAAACCAAAAAATACCTTTTTCATGTAGAGATTGCAGAACGCGAAGGGCGCACACCACCCGGAGTTGCCGGTACAGATTTTAAGCCTTATTTACGGCCTATGGCAGCGATGGGATATCAAAATAAAATAATCATTGAAGCTTATTATGACGATTTGGCTGAGATAGGAAAAATGACCAAGGACTATCTTCAGAGGCAGATTGATGCCGTATATACGGTTTCAAAATAGCCGCACTTGGCATCACTTTATTTCGTATTTTTAAAAAAATCATTTCTTTTTAATCTTTTAGATAGTGCTATAATGAACTACCTCTATGCTCTCTTTTTATTCGTTTTGCTGTTTTTACCGCAAACATCAAATGGCCAGACAGACCCCTTACGGGTAGGTGTGGTTGGATTAACACATTCTCATGTCCATTGGATTTTAGGTAGAGATGATTTTGGGGATATTGAAATTGTCGGTATTGTAGAGCCCAATGTGGCCTTGGCCCAACGGTATGCCACGCAATACGGTTTTGATATGGCATTGGTATACCCTACTATGGATGAAATGATATTAGCCACCCAGCCAGAAGCCGTAACCGCTTTCGGCACCATTTACGAACATTTGGAAGTGGTACAAACCTGCGCTCCAAAAGGAATTCATGTGATGGTGGAAAAACCTATGGCCGTAAGTTTAGAACACGCAAAAGAAATGGAAGCACTGGCCAAAAAACACAACATTTATTTGCTGACAAACTATGAAACAACCTGGTACCCTTCGAACCATAAAGCGAACGAATTGCTTAAAAAAGGAACGGTTGGAGAGCTTAGAAAGGTGATCGTTCGCGACGGTCATCGGGGACCTCTGAACATAGGTGTGAATCGTGAATTTCTAGATTGGCTCACCGATCCGGAACAAAATGGTGGTGGCGCACTGATGGATTTTGGCTGTTATGGCGCTAATTTAATGACTTGGTTGCAGGAAGGTAAACGACCGTTGACCGTAACTGCGGTAACCCAGCAATTGCAAGCGGAGAATAACCCCAATGTAGACGATGAGGCTACTATTATTTTAACCTATGATACAAACACAGCCATCATTCAAGCCTCGTGGAATTGGCCCATTGGTCGCAAAGACATGGAACTATACGGACAAACCGGGGCCATTTATGCCGATAATAGAACAAAATTAAGGGTTCGTATGGCCGAAGGTTATGATGGTTTTAAAGAAGAGCATTTCGATTTGGAAGAACGAATGATGCCTTTAGATGATCCTTTCGCACTTCTTGAAGCCGTTGTACGTCAAAAAATTACATTGCTACCGTACGATCTATCGTCCTTGGAAAATAATATGCTTGTCATGGAAATATTAGAGGCCGCACGCCTCAGTGCCCAAACGGGAAAAACGGTGAAGTTGGCACAGTAATGAATTTTTAAGTGGTTGTGCTTCATTCTGACATTTTTTTATCCCATTGGCTTTTTCGGATTGATGTTCCAGAATAGAAATACGGAACATCTTTTTTAGACGTCTCCAATTTAAGTTTGCCAACTGGGTGTCATTTATCATTACCATTAGTATAGGAGTGATACTAGTTACAATGTTTTTGTTCGAAATGCAAGCAAGCATGAACAAATATACATGAACAAATATATAGGATTATAAAAAATGATTTCCCTAGGAAAATTAGGGGTTCATACGAGTAATCTGAGGCGTTTCAAGAGTTATTCCTGCATGGTATGATACACGTTTTGTACATCATCATCTTCCTCTATTTTTTCAAGCAACTTTTCTACATCGGCTACTTCTTCTTGGCTCAGTTTTTTGGTTACTTGCGGAATACGTTCAAATCCCGAAGACAAAATTTCAATTTCTCTGGCTTCCAGTTCTTTTTGTATGGCACCAAAGCTTTCAAAAGGCGCATAAATTAAAATCCCGTCTTCATCTACAAAAACTTCTTCGGCACCAAAATCGATCATCTCCAATTCTAATTCTTCTGGATCCAATCCTTCGCCATTGATCCGAAAGTTGCAGGTATGATCGAACATAAACTCTACCGAACCGGAGGTACCTAAACTTCCATTACATTTGTTGAAATAGCTGCGGATATTGGCGACGGTTCTGGTGTGGTTGTCGGTAGCGGTTTCTATAAGTATAGCAATACCATGCGGAGCATATCCTTCATACAGCACTTCTTTGTAATCGCCTTGGTTTTTGTCGGTTGCTTTTTTAATAGCTCGTTCTACATTTTCCTTGGGCATATTAACTGCCTTGGCATTTTGTATAACGGCTCTGAGCCGGGAATTAGAGCTGGGGTCCGGGCCACCTTCCTTTACGGCCATCACGATGTCTTTACCAATTCGCGTAAACGCCTTAGACATGGCAGACCACCGTTTCATTTTTCTTGCTTTCCGAAATTCAAAAGCTCTTCCCATTGCTGACGTAATTAAATTATTGTGCGCAAATTTAGCAAATTTTACTACCGAGCCAAAGGTGTTTTAAAAATAGCGGCTAGACGGTTTCAACAATATCTTCGATCGTTTTGGCCAGTTTAAAATCCTTTTCGCTTAAACCCTGAACATCGTGTGTGTTCAGCCTTATATGAAGGGAATTGTACACATTGCTCCAATCCGGATGATGGTTTTGCGCCTCACATTCAAAGGCAATGCGCGTCATAACAGTAAATGCTTCTTTAAAATTCTTAAATTCGAAGGAAGTTTCAATGGCTCCATCTACATATTCCCAGCCCTCCAGCGTTTCTAAACGCGCTGTTATTTCTGCTTCAGGTAATTTACTCATGATGTCTTATTTTTTTTAAAGTTAAAGAAATGAATTTTGTTTTTAGAGGTTCGGAGCCAAATGCACCAATTACCCCGATACATGATGGTCTATAATCTGTTGGTAGCTTATTTGTAAATTCTTGGGTAATTGTTGCTCTTTCGGAAGTACGGCCAAGTAACGTTCTTCATTGGTAGTGTACACCTGTTTGTAAATCACCTGCTGATAAGTACCTATTCGTTTGACAACTTCCTTTATAAAATCTTCATGATGCACCAAGTCACTGCTTCCCAAATGGTAAATACCGCTTTTATTTCTATTGATAAGGTAATGAATTTGTTGGGTTAGCGCATCATCATTGGTAACGTTGACCACCAAATTGGGAAATACCTCTATAGGTTCCTTTTGCGCTAGAGCTGTTTTTATTTCTCTAATGCGGGGCGATTTGTTGCCAAATACCATGGGGAGTCGTAGAATGCACGATTTCTCCTTGGGAAGGCGCAATAAAAGATTTTCTATTTTAATTTTAAAGCGACCATAAATACTTTCCGATAAGGTTTTATCATGTTCATAAGAGGGATACTTACTGTAGGCATCAAACACATTGGCAGAGGAAATAAAATACAACTTGCTGTGGTATTCCATAATGTATTGGGCAATATGTTGATGGGCTATGATCTGAGCTTCAAAATTACCCCGAAGAGCAGAAATGATAAGGTATGGTTTCACTTGTTCCAGAATGGCGTACACATCATCCTCTTCCAAATTATAAGGAATAAATTGATGGTTATTTTGGAATTCCTTTGTTTTGGTAAAATAGGTGCCGTAGGTGTCAAAATAAGAGCAAAGTTCTTTGTAAATGGCATTTCCGATAAAGCCGCTAGCACCTAAAATAAGTATTTTTTTCGATTCCAAATTTTAAAATTTTGATAGCCCGGCACGGGTTGGTACATGGCACTTTCCGCTCCTAGTAATCCTCTTGGGGTGTTTCGGAATTTCATGAAGTACAGATTGGTCATCTATCATTTATGGCGTATAAAACGGTAGCCGAACTACGGTTGCCGAAACAGTATTTTTTCGAATCTTTATATAAATAGAAGTACCAACTCCGGCATGGGATACAGAAACATAACCCAGACCTATACCTTTAAGTAGGGAGGGCGACATAGTGCCCGAAGTAACGGTACCAATCACTGTACCGTCTGCATCTAAAATCTCATAATCTTTACGGGGAATACCCTTTTCCAGAAGTTCAAAAGCAATGAGTTTACGTTTGGGGCCATTGGTCTTCTCGAGCTCCAATGCTTCTGCGTTTACAAAGTTTTTTGTGAATTTGGTGATCCATCCCAATCCGGCCTCTATGGGCGATGTGGTGTCGTCGATATCATTACCATAGAGGCAATAGCCCATTTCCAGACGGAGTGTGTCGCGGGCGGCGAGACCAATCGGTTTGATTCCGTAGGCTTCACCGGCTTCAAATATCTTTTCCCAAAGATGTTGCGCTTCAGAATTTTTACAATAGATTTCAAACCCACCTGAACCCGTATATCCTGTGGCGGAAATGATCACATTGGGGATACCCGCAAATTCAGACACACAAAAGGTATAAAACTTAATCGTTGATAAATTCACCCTTGTAAGCGACTGCATGGCTTCTGCGGCTTTCGGTCCTTGGATTGCCAATAGCGCATAATGGTCCGAAATGTTACGCAATTCTGCTCCGTAATTTTCATTGTATTTGGAGATATGCTTCCAATCTTTTTCAATATTAGACGCATTTACCACCATAAGG
Organism: Aurantibrevibacter litoralis; assembly: GCF_034651555.1. Classification (NCBI taxonomy): domain Bacteria; kingdom Pseudomonadati; phylum Bacteroidota; class Flavobacteriia; order Flavobacteriales; family Flavobacteriaceae; genus Aurantibrevibacter; species Aurantibrevibacter litoralis. The sequence goes on from NZ_JAYEEQ010000002.1 coordinate 38,034, forward strand.
TACTGTTCTTCCTTTATTTTATAAACGATTAAATCGTCTACAATACCACCAGTCTCATTGGGCATACAACTGTATTGTGCTTTTCCTATGGTGAGATGTGCAGCATCATTAGAGGTTACGTTCTGTATAAGGTCTAATGCTTTAGGGCCGCTAATAAGAAACTCCCCCATATGAGATACATCAAAAACCCCTACGCCACGTCGTACGGTTTCGTGCTCCGCGTTTACTCCTTCATAAGAAACGGGCATCATATATCCTGCAAAGGGTACCATTTTAGCGCCTAATTTTTTATGAATTTCCGTTAATGCTGTATTTTTCATCGAAACGTATATTTATAAACCATATATACTTAGATCTTATTCTTCGTACCCTGAGCTTAAAAAAAGAAGCTGCACAGGTGGCTAAGTAGACCGTAAATTTATCGAAAATTAACGGGAAGCACATAAAAAATTTCTTGAAACTGACTATCCTCGAGGCAAGCCATAGAGGTATTTCGCCAGTTTCGTTTTGGCCTTTGGGCCAAAAACCGAAATTTTGTATTTCACCTCACCCGGAACTGCAAAAAGACAGTTCCGACCTCTCCAAAGGAGAGGTAAATAGGAAACCCCGACCCAATGGTCGGGGAATCTTTAGATTAAAGATTGTCTATCTTTTATGACTTTATATGAAATCGTGATTTGGGAAAAACAGAGTAGCTACGACATGAAAAGGTAATTTTTGAATTCGATGTAGTTGGCAATTTTAATGGTTTTCTTTTTTTTGTCCATCAGCTTCCGTATTTTCTCCGGAAGTTCAATATTTTCTCTGATGGTGTCTTCTACCACATCTAAAAATTTAACCGGATGTGCCGTTTCTAAAAAAATACCATAGGCATTTGAATGGGTTTGTTGGTATTTCTTTAGCCCCAAATAAGCCACTGCTCCATGCGGATCGGCTACATAGGTATGCTCGTGATATAAAGTACGCATGGCATTTTTAGTAGCTTCATCCGTAAACGAATACGCTGAAACATGGCGACGCAATTGCGCTAAATCATTTTCGAAGATGTGCCTAATACGGATAAAGTTGCTGGGGTCGCCAACGTCCATAGCATTAGAAATAGTGGCTTTGGAAGGCTTGGGTACATAAGAACCCGAAACCATAAATTGAGGCACCACATCGTTTACATTGGTCGCGGCTATAAAATGCCTTGCGGGCATGCCCAATTGTTGTGCTATAATACCGGCGCAAAGATTGCCGAAATTACCGCTGGGTACCGAAAAGACAATCTCTTTTTGAAGTGATTTTATCCGTTTATAAGCAAACAAAAAATAAAACATTTGCGGTAACCAACGAGCTACGTTAATTGAATTGGCCGAGGTTAAATGAAGCATTTTGTTGATATCCGTATCTAAAAATGCTGTTTTCACCATTTCCTGACAATCATCAAAGGTGCCATTTACTTCAAGTGCCGTAATGTTTTTTCCAAGGGTGGTCAGTTGTTTTTCTTGTATATCACTCACTTTACCGCTGGGGTACAAGATAACTACATTGACACCATCAACCCCTAAAAATCCATTGGCTACAGCACCGCCGGTATCTCCGGACGTGGCTACCAAAACAGTAACTTTAGCAGTGCTGTCCTTGGAGAAAAAACCAAGGCATTGGGCCATAAAACGCGCTCCTACATCTTTAAAGGCTAAGGTAGGGCCATGAAAAAGCTCCAAGGAGGCCGTATGATCGTCTATTTCTATGAGGGGGAAATCAAAATCGAGTACGTTGGCTATGATTTCCTTTAACACCTCTTCCGGAATGTCATCTGCAACAAACTGATGTATTGCTTTAAAGGCAATTTCATGATCCGAATACTGTTCAATCGTTTCAAAAAATGCTGTGGGCAAAGGACGTATAGCCGTTGGAAAATAAAGGCCTCTATCGGGCGCAATACCGTTTATTACAGCATCTTTAAAAGATACTTCGGGTGCTTTTTTATTGAGACTAAAGAAATTCATGAGTAGCGTATAAACTGTAGTTTCTGAGTTTTTAAATATACTTCTTCCTCCCTATGCTCCCCTTATTTTAGTGCTAGTTTTTTGGTTATTATAAAGCGAATTATGGGAACAGTAAATTCAGAGATCAAATTTTATCAATTTAGTATTTTGATGCCCTCTGTATTGATTTTTGAAACGTGTATATCGTAATCTACCCCAATGGTAGTGTACACTTTTTGCATAGCCTTTGCCACTTTTTCAGCAGTATCTAATCCTTTACTCAGCGCAAAAATGGAAGGCCCGGAACCCGAAATACCACAGCCCAAGGCTCCGGCTTTACCCGCTGCCGCTTTTACCTCATAAAATCCCGGAATAAGAAGGGCACGCATAGGTTCTATAATGTGATCTTCCAGAGAGCGACCAATGAGCTCGTAATCGTTCCTATATAATCCCGCCACCAGTCCGCCTACATTCCCCCATTGTTTAATGCCATTTTCTAAGGATATGGTGGTTTTTAAAATTTTACGAGAGTCCGATGTTTTTACCTCTATCTGTGGATGTATCACCGTAGCATAAATTTCTTTTGGGGTGCACAATGGTATAATGTCGAGAGGGTGGTAACTGCGTATCAGGATAAATCCGCCAAAGATCGCCGGAGCCACATTATCAGCATGGGCTACCCCACTGGCCAATCGTTCTCCTTCCATGGCAAAAGGTACTAATTCCTTTGGTGAAAAAGGATTTCCCAGTAAGGCGTTTATAGCCCACACAGCTCCGGAAGCACTGGCGGCACTACTGCCTATACCACTCCCCGCCTTAATTTTTTTGTAAATTTCTATTTCAAAACCACCGGTATAGTCGGTTTGCGCCAATAACGCCAAACCCGCGACACCAGCCACATTTTTAAGCGTCTCTTTAGGCAAGTCCTGCCCATCTATTTTGGTAATTACAATGCCCTTTTTATCGGTTTTCCGAATAATCATTTCATCACCTATGGTATCGAGAGGTACGCCTAACACATCAAAACCGCAAGAAATATTGGCTATGGTTGCCGGGCAAAAAATTTTTATTTCGTCCATTGTCTAAAAATTACCAATCCGTATAATATCTGCAAAAATCCCGGAAGCTGTAACCTCGGCACCGGCACCGGCACCTTTGATAATCATTGGTTGGTTGGGATACCTTTCCGTGTAGAATAGCACAATATTGTCACTGCCTTCCAAATTGTAGAAATCGTGTCCTTTGGGAATATGTTGCAAGCCAACACTAGCCACACCATCTGCAAATTGAGCCACATATTTAAGTTTGCTATCGGCTTTACTGGCTTCGCTGTATAAGTTCTGAAAAGAATTTTCATGTTTTTTTAGAGAAGCAAAAAACGCATCGTTGTTTGTAGTGTCTAAGGCTTCTTTGGGTAAAAAAGACCTGTTACTAATGTCGTTGATGTCTAATTTATAACCGCTCTCTCTGGCCAAAATCAATATTTTTCGCATTACATCAATCCCGCTGAGGTCTATTTTAGGATCCGGTTCTGTGTATCCCTGTTCTTGTGCCTGCTTTACAACATCGTGAAAGGTAGTTTTATCATTAAAATTGTTAAACACAAAATTTAAGCTGCCCGATAGTACAGCTTGTATTTTTAGAATACGATCGCCGGAGGCTATTAGGTGCTTTAGGGTGTCAATGATAGGCAGACCGGCACCCACGTTGGTTTCGAACAAAAATGGAGCGTTAAATTTTCGAGCCAGATCCTTTAGCTCTTTGTAGTTTTCATAGGCTGAGGAACAGGCAATTTTGTTACAAGTAACAACAGAAATACTGTTCCTTAGATAAGATGCATACGTATCCGAAACGGCCGAGCTTGCCGTATTGTCTACAAAGATGCTATTTCGTAAATTCAAAGTGCTGATTGTGTCAAAAAAAAGGGATTTGTCCGCCTTCTGACCTGCAGCCAATAACGATTCCCAATCTTTTAGAGCAATTCCGTTTTCATCAAAAACCATGGTTCGCGAATTGGAAATGCCAATGACTCTAATATTCAGTTTTAAGTTTTCTTTTAAATACTTGCGTTGTTGCTGTATTTGGTTAAGGAATTTAGAACCTACATTGCCAACGCCCATAACAAATAGGTTTAACTGCTTTATATTTTCTTCAAAAAACGCTTCATGCAATGCATTAAGAGCCTTTTTAACGTCGGCTTTGGCAATGACAGCCGAAATGTTCCGCTCGGATGCACCTTGAGCGATTACCCTAATATTTACATTGTTTTTTCCTAAGGTACTAAACATTTTACCACTCAATCCTTGGTGATTTTTCATGTTATCACCTACAAGAGCAATAACGGCTAGGTCGGATTCTGCAACTACCGGTTTTATTTTACCAAGCGCAATTTCGTATTCAAAGGCTTCATTTACAATACGCACGGCGTGGTCTGCATCATCCGCAGAAAGTCCCACGCAAATGGAGTGCTCCGAGGAGGCTTGCGTTATTAATACAGCGCTGATTTGAGCTAGAGAAAGTACTTCAAAAAATCGTTTCGATATGCCCGGTATACCAACCATTCCGGAACCTTCAAGAGAAATTAGTGCAATGTGTTCTACATGGCTTATACCGCGTACTGTTTTGCCTTTTTCATTCTGATTTTTGGTAATTAAAGTACCCGGGGCATCGGGTTCGAAAGTATTTTTAATGAGAATAGAAATTCCTTTGGCCAATACAGGTTGTATAGTAGGCGGGTATAGTACTTTGGCGCCAAAGTGTGATAGCTCCATGGCTTCTTCATACGAAATGTGCGGAATAACGATGGCTTGTTTTACCAACTTCGGGTTGGCGGTATACATGCCACTTACATCCGTCCAAATTTCTAGCATTTCAGCCTCTAATGCACCAGCGATAATTGCGGCAGAGTAATCCGATCCGCCACGACCCAAGGTGGTGGAATTCCCGGTGGTAGAGGAGGCAATAAAACCACCCATTACAAGTACTTTTTTTGATGCTCCGCCTAATTGTTGAATGCAATTTTGGCGTGTCAACTCAAAATTCACTGCTGCTTTTCCGAAGGCTTCGTTCGTTTTTATAAAAGATCTACTGTCTTTGTGTTCTGCGTCTATTTGCTGCGCCACAAGATATTCACTGATGATGAGGGAGGATAAAAGTTCACCGTAACTCACTATTTTATCTAATAACTTGGGCGTAGTTTCGCCTATAAGAAAAGCACCTTCTATAAGGGTTTCCAAAGTGTTTAATTCGCTTTTTACCTTGCTGAGCAAACTGCTTTGGTGGGTTATAGGGATAAGCTCTTTTACCGTTTGTAAATGACGCTCCTCTATTTGTTGAAGTACGTTTTTGTACGCAGCATCTTGTTCGGCTGCCAATTTGGCCGCAGAAAGAAGCAGGTCTGTAATACCGCCCAATGCAGATACTACAATAATTATTTTATCGGCCTCCGTACGGACAATAATATCTTTTACTAAACCTATATTTTTTGAATTGGCTACCGATGTGCCACCGAATTTTAAAACTTTCATTGTGTTTTATGCGTTAAAAATGAAATGCGTTGATCGAAAAAAACAAAAAATGGAGGCAAATATAGTGAATCGCCCCTAAGGGGTAGCCCTCTTTTCATAAACAATGGCACCAAGGGTCAAGAAGAACCGCAGTTATGGATTACTATGCATACATTTTTGGTTAGTCACAGACGATTGGATTCGGACGTGGTCAAATCCCCGTAATTGCCGTTATGCGTCGTTGGCAGTAGGTTTTTCTTTCGGATGTGATTTTCCTTTTGGCGAAGTTTTCTTGCCCGTTTCAATTTTTCGTTTTTTTATGAATTCGCTCAGCTCTTTCCTTTCTTTGTCAGTCAAAGGGGGACTTTGAATTAAGAAATCAACTCCTTTTGGTTCTGCTATGTGTCCCATTTTATGATGTTTTAAAATATTTTGTTACTAAAAATTTTGCGGCTTTCGTATCAATTATCATTCTTTGGCTTTTGAAATGAAAAGCACCCAAGGTTTCTTCGTAATGCTTTATCAGTCCGGATTTTGCAGTGAAAGCAACAAATCCATCAAATCCTCTTTGAAATGAAACTTTGCAAGCAAAAGCGACTAAGTTGCCCGCTACACCTTCGTAAAGCTTTTGTTTTCCGATATTGAAAGGTGCGCTTTCCAACAGGTTCATAAAAATATGGTCTCTCTCAACCGTTATGCTTAGCAACCCTTGAATGATGTCCGGATTGTTGATTATTGTCAATTTGTAAACCTCTTTGGTCAAATCATTGAGTTCGGGTTTCCAGTCGAAGTTCCAACCGTTCTTTTTCAGTATGTTTTTCAAATCCGATTTCTTCAATGTTGAAATTTCAGTCTGGAAACTGTCGCCAGAAATTGTATTCAGTATCGAATCAGTCAGTACGTCAATTATAAATCCTTGTTCAACTCTTTTCATTTAACCAATTTACGAAATTCTGCGGGACTTTTTTAGCTTACCCCCAACACTGACATAAGCTGAAGTAAACAATGTTTTTTTCGCACATGATGGAAAAATGGCTAACTTTAAGAAAGGTTCAAAAGTAGTATTTTAGACATCCCTAACCAATGATTCGCTGTATTTTTATTTGAAATGCAGGATTTTTAAAATAGTTTTCTAAAATGAAGATTTTTACAACACCTCAAATTTACGAGGCAGACAGAATTACCCTAGAAAGACAGGGAATTACTAGCGATGCGCTTATGGAACGTGCCGGGAAACAGGTGTTTCATTGGATGCATTCGCGACTACAAGGCACTCAAAAAAAGATTCATATTTTCTGTGGTATAGGGAACAATGGGGGCGACGGTCTTGTAGTAGGACGACATTTGCTTGAACACAGTTATAAGATATCGGTCTATATTGTAGCCTACAGCACGTCGTATTCCAAGGATTTTGCAATCAATTTAAAGCGATTAAAAGATCAAAAAGTGGATCCTATCTACTTGAATAAAGACAGCGATATTCCGACCCTTGGTTCTGATGACTATATTGTAGATGCTATTTTCGGAATTGGTTTAAATAGGCCTCCGGACGCCTGGGTAGGCCGTCTTATTGCAACTATAAATCGTTCTAACGCTTTTACGGTATCTGTAGATATACCCTCGGGCTTATATATGGATCAAGCACCACAGGATGAAGACAGCGTGGTGAGGGCTACTTATGTACTGAGTTTTCAGTTTCCCAAACTTCCTTTTTTTCTGCCGCAAACGGGAAAATATATCGAACAATGGGAGGTGGTAGGTATTGGTCTTGATATCGAATATATCCGAGAAACCCATACAGCCTTTGAACTAATGAGCCGCGATGAGGTGCGTTTATTTTATGTGCCCCGCAAAACCTTTTCACATAAGGGAACGTATGGGCACTCCCTTATTATTGGTGGTAGTAATGGCAAAGTAGGGGCCGCCATGTTGGCATCAGAAGCCTGTATTACGTCCGGTAGCGGTTTAGTTACAGCTTATATTCCCCAATGTGGTCTTTGGCCTATGCAAACCGCCTTGCCGGAGATCATGGCCATTACGGATGTGCAAGAACACTATATTTCTGACATTGTTTTCGGGTTTAAACCTTCCGTAATTGGCTTAGGCATGGGTCTGGGAAGGCATATTGAAACACAAATGGCATTGGAAAAATTTCTAAAAACCAATAAAATACCGCTGGTACTAGATGCCGATGCACTGAATATTGTATCCGAGAAACCGCATTTATGCAGTGTACTACCACCGCAAACGGTACTTACCCCGCATCCTAAGGAATTAGAACGACTCATTGGATCTTGGAATGATGATTTTGATAAATTGAAAAAGACCAAGGCATTTTCTAAGAAATACGATTGTATTGTAGTTATAAAAGGAGCGTACACTATGGTTGTATATGAGAACCGTGGTTATATAAATAGTACCGGTAATCCCGGGATGGCCACTGCGGGCAGCGGGGATGTCCTGGCCGGAATTATTACCGGTCTAATAGCCCAGGGGTACAAGCCATTGCAAGCAGCTATATTGGGGGTGTATGTGCATGGTAGGTCGGGCGATTTGGTTTCGGAAAAACGAGGGCAAGAGGCACTTACAGCACGCAGTATTATTCGGTATTTGGGCAAAGCGTATTTGGATTTAATAGGTTTTGTTAAGGAGACCCAATAAAGCGAACCGTTTTTTTTGAGTAATATTTTTTTTTCTTCTACCGATCCGTCGGGCTCTATACTTGAGATAAACTTCGCATTCCAGTGGGATACCAGCCCCCACTTTTACTTTGGTATCTTCAATTTTTCAAAAAAAGTATCGCCACCACGAATAAGCTTAAAAAAAAAACGCTCATCAATGGTAGGAGTATGCGCCAATTTTAAGTTCTCTGTACGTAAAGGTGATTTAGTCTGTAACACCGCCATTGCGTTCCGGCGATCTGGGGGTGGGCCATTGCCGCTGTTCTCCGGTGCTGGGGTCTATATCTAATACCGCCTTTTCTCTCGGCAGTTTTTCGGGATCCTCACTGGCCATGTAGGCCAATATAGCCGTAAGGATTACATTATTGCGCACATCATCAAAAACAATTTTATCGTACGTATCTAAATTGGTGTGCCAGGTATAATTCCAATAGCTCCAACTCAACGAACTTAATGAAAATCCGGGCGCACCGGCGGCTACGAAGGAAGCATAATCAGATCCGCCACCCCCCGGATTTCCAGGAAATGTGGTTGCTATGTGCTGTGTAATAGCTGTAGGAACGGCCGCTAACCATTTATTGAGAAAGGCATAGGAGTGCAAAAATCCTTGCCCTGAAATTTGAACCACCCTTCCGGTACCATTGTCCTGATTAAACAAGGCTTGCATCCCTTCCACGATATCCGGGTGATCTTCTACAAAGGCTCTGGATCCGTTTAGCCCTTGTTCTTCGCTTCCCCAATGACCTATAATAATAGTACGTTTAGGATTGGGGTATATTTTCTTTAAAACACGAGCCGCTTCCATCATGGTTATGGTTCCTGTGCCATTATCGGTGGCACCTGTACCCCCATCCCAAGAATCAAAATGAGCAGAAAGAATCACATATTCGTCGGATAATTCTGTGCCGGGAATGGTTGCGATGGTATTAAAAGTAGGAACAGTGCCTAAATCTTTAGAGGTGGCAACGACTTTTATCGTAGGATTATCTCCATGGGCTACCATCCGGTACAACAACCCATAATCTTCTAAGGAAAGATCTACTACAGGAATTTTCTTGGTATTGGCACTAAAAATTTTGTTGGCTCCAAAGCCGTTAGACCAGCGCGATTGTACAATACCGACGGCACCGTTTTTCTCCAATGCTTCATTAATGTTTCTGGTGGTATAACCGGTATTTTTTAGATTTTGTTGCCACGCCTTGGTTTGGGCGTCTCTATCGTTTTTCATTTTTTCGAAGGATTCTTTTGTGGCAAATTCTTCCCAATTATAATCGGGTCGCCCTGTGGGTTGGTGCATGGACACCAAAACAAACTTTCCTTTCACCTGCGGCAACCACCGGGCAAATGAGAGAGAATCTGCCACCGCAGGAAAGCTAATAAGAGTTGCCGTTATGCCTTGTTTTGGCGTGCTTGGACTCCATGCCAGCTGCATCCCGCTAAGCGATACCACACGAGGAGAGACCAAGTCTACATGGGTTATGCCCCTTTCCCAGCCTTGCCATTTGCCCCATGCCTCGTTTTTGGCAGAAATACCCCATTTTTCGTATTGTGCAATGGCCCAATCGTGCGCCGCTTTCATTTGCGGGGTTCCTACAAGTCGAGGACCAATGACATCCATCAGTTCATGTGCCAATTGTTGCAGTTGCGAATTATCTGTAGCTTCCTTTTGAATGTTCGCTATAATTTGGTCCGACGATTGTGCATTAATGAGCGTGCCAGTTAAAAAAAGAAGCAAGCCCGCAAAAAGGATTTTTTTCATTTCAATCTATTTAATGTTAGTTTTTACGTAATTTCGAGGCACTATCAACGCTTAATTTTATTTTTTAGTCCTTTGGCTTCAAATCTAAGCGCATATTACGCATCCTATTTTGTTCGTAATCTATGACTTGAAAATCAGTTTAATTCCTTATCCAGTTTTAATATAGTTTGCAATAACACATTGGCACCTTTTGCCATATCTGATGCGGAGGTAAACTCTTTGGGAGAATGACTAATGCCACCCGCACTTGGCACAAAAATCATCCCAGTAGGTGCAATGACCGCCATATCCTGAGCATCATGTCCTGCTCCACTGGGCATTTTTTTAGAAGAATATCCTAACGATTCTGTAACGGCTAAAATGGCATTTTGAATCGTTACATCGGTCAATGCCGGGTCTGCAGTGGTATCTAATGGGGTAAAGCTTATAGAAACCTTAGTTTCATCTGCTATTTTTGATGCTTCTGTTTTAATGGCTTCAAATACTTCCTTGATCACTTCACTAGAAAGATCTCTAATTTCTAAACTAGCCACCACCTTACCCGGAATAACATTGGGCGCGCCCGGTGCTGCTGTAATACGACCTACGGTACCTACTTGGTTTCCTTTAAAACCAGTGGTGATTTCATTCACGGCAACAACAAATTTAGCCGCAGCCAATAATGCATCTTGTCGGGCATTCATGGGGGTGGTGCCGGCATGATTGGCAAAGCCCGAAAAGGTAACATCCCACCATTTAATACCTACAATACCTTCTACAATTCCAATATCAGTAGTTTCTTTTTCGAGAATGCCGCCTTGTTCTATATGCAGTTCTAAAAATGCAGCCAAAGCACCTTTTTTTCGTGCAACTTCTGCAATTTTGGTCGTATCACCCCCTAATCGCATAATACCTTCACCGATAGTATATCCCGTACTATTACTCACTTTTAATGCCTTAGCGCTTAAGTGGCCTACGATGGCTCTACTTCCGGTAAGGCCTCCTTCTTCATCCGAGAAAATAATAACCTCTAACGGATGTTCGGTTATGATACGTTGTTGATTTAATACGTCGATGATCTCTAAGGCAGCCATGGATCCTACACAACCGTCGTAGTTGCCCCCATGGGGTACACGGTCTATGTGAGAACCAAAAGCAATGGGCTTTTTACGAGCATCTTTTCCGTCTCGATAACCAATGATATTACCAGCAAAATCTACCTTAACTTCTAATCCTAAATTTTCCATGGTTTCAATGACCCATTTTCTTGCGGCAATATCGGCGTCGCTAAAGGCTACTCTTTCCGTTTCACCATTGGGTTTTTTACCGAATTCGGCCAATGTAAAAATTCGTTTTTCCAATCTATCCGGATCAACTTCCGAACGTAAAGCAGGTTGAAATGCGAGTGCATAGCCACAGAAGAACAGATATGTAATGCGAATAATTCGTTTCATTAGGAGCTTCATTTATGGCACTTAAGGTACTAAAAATAGCCTGAATGGCAACCCCAGAACACTTTTTGTGATCTTATTCTTTAAAAAGAGAATAACGCTCGCTTTTAAATAATTTTTATTTGCCGTTGCAAGGGTTGTGTTGTTGCTATTTTTTATTAATTTTGCAGCCGATTGAAAGAAAAGTGCTTTTTAGTTTAATGGGTCGCGTAGCTCAGCTGGATAGAGCATCTGCCTTCTAAGCAGACGGTCAGAGGTTCGAATCCTCTCGCGATCACCGGTAAAATAAGGGCTTCCGAGAAAGCGGAAGCCTTTTTTGTTATAAAACGGGCAATAGCAATTTCTTTTTTAGTTTCCGAACCACTTGCAGAACCCCAAACTGAGCGATTAGTGCTTTCCGTTTCAATTATCTTTTATTTTGTTCTAATTTTTTTCCCCTTTTAATATCCCTTTGTTAAGTCGATTTATCTACCGATTAAAATTAGAAGAATTACAATTTTGTTGTCTTTTTCCTTAAAATAAGTGCTACAGGTACCGTGAATGTGATCTTTAGCACTTTTACCAGTTTCCTTTCTGATACGGTCTTCAAATTAATTCGGGGACAGTTGTGGTTCTTCTATAGAATAACGGAAAGACAACCAACTGTAAAGAAAACACCTACTGCCCGACTCACCACTTAAAACCACACAACCACATGGGCAAGCTCGTTTTTCTTCTATTCGTATTTGGATCGCTGCATATAAATTTGGCAAATGCCCAGCAGATGGATGGTGCCAAACTTAAAGAAATTATTAAGAACACTTCAGACACTTTGGTTGTCAATGGGAATTCTATTCAATTTATCCTCAAAGAGCGACCCCTAATTTGTATTTACGACGAAAAGGCCAATAGAATGCGCATTATATCGCCCATTGTAGAACGTTCAGATATTGAAGAAGAACAAATTTTGAATGCCTTGGTCGCCAATTTTCACTCTGCGCTAGACGTTAAATATGCGTTAAGTGATGAAATTATCTGGTCCGTTTTTACCCACCCGTTACTAGAACTTACAGAACATCAGGTAACCGATGCTATTTACCAAGTATACGCAGCAAGTGTTACTTTTGGCAGTACGTATACCAGTACTAATCTTGTATTTCCGGGCAATACCAAAAAAGTAGACGAGCTCCCCAAAAAAGAATTGATGGAAAAATTTTAACCGAGTGTGATGCCAATCACACTCCATTTTCCGGTATTTTACCTTTCACGCCTTTAAAAAAGGCCTTGTAAGCTTTAAAGTCCTCAGTACTATTATCGGTGGTGAAAATCGGCTCCGAAATTTTAATCTGCTTCTTTCCAAAATCAAAAGCTACCATCACTATTGGGACTTGGGCTTTTTTAGCGATATAATAAAACCCTGTCTTCCATTGCGTTACTTTCTTTCGGGTACCTTCGGGCGAAAGTGCCAACCTAAAAACTGTTCTTTTTCTGAAAATTTCCGCGGTAGCGGCTACAGTGTCGCTATTTTTACTTCGGTCTATGGGCGTTCCGCCAGTGTACCTAAAAAACCATCCGAAAGGAGCGTTAAAAAGACTCTTTTTTCCAATGTAATGGATCTTTTCTTGCAAAACCGCTCGGATGAGCAACCCCAGAAAAAAATCGATCCAACTGGTATGGGGTACCACAATAACCACACATTTATCAATTTTTGGAAATGTGCCCACCAACTGCCAACCCATCAGTTTAAAATAAATAAAATTGGCTAACGTATGCACGGGTCGTTTTTAGATAAAATAGAGCACGATACCTTTATTGGGCTAAATGTACGATATTGATTTTAATACCACTGTAAAAATGACCCTTTATGAAAAGATTCCCTAGGTCTGCGGTACCCTCATTGCATAACCTCGACACCCCATTTCGTTTTTAAGAACAAAATCAAAAAAAATAAAAATCTTAAATTTTTTGATAAATTGTCCTTAGTTTATTGGGAGTAACAATATTGCGCCAATTTTGTCCCAAGGCGTTCTCCCAAAGCGGTGCCATCCCCAGAGCAACGGATGTTAAAAGATCGAACTCAGCATCGCTTAAATTATGACAAACACCTGTAGGAAGTGCTATTTCATGTTTGTCCATAAAACGGTGGAATAGCGCCACCCCGTCCGGGTAAAATTCGTCTAAATGTTGAAACACCAAACAATTTCCAATACCGTGTTTTGTGCCCAATACATACGACAGTCCATAACTCAGTGCATGAGCTACACCCACCTGCGAATATGCGATACTCATGCCGCCATGCCAAGAAGCCATCATGAGTTTCTCGCGCGAAACCGAAGGCGAAAGGTTGCCCAGGTACACTTCTTTGCACAAATCCAATGCTTTTTCGCCATAACTTTGGCTAAAGGCATTGATATAGGTGCCTTTTAGCGATTCTATACAATGAATAAAACAATCCATTCCGGTATAAAACCATTGGTCTTTGGGCACCCCTTTGGTGAGCTCCGGATCTAGCACCACTTGATCGAAAACGGTATAATCCGAATTGATTCCTAATTTCTTTTCCGGACCCAAAAGTACCGTGGTTCGGGAAACCTCTGCCCCGGTACCACTAATTGTTGGGATGCCTACATGATACACAGAAGGCCTATGCACCAAATCCCAACCCTGATAATCCTGTGCCTTTCCTGCATTATTGAGCATTATCGCAACCGCTTTAGCCAAATCTAAAAGGGTACCCCCGCCAATTCCTATAATTCCGGAGGGTAATTCGTCAAACTCCTCCTTTATTTTTTGCACCAACGCATCTACCTGCGCTGTTTTGGGTTCTTCCAACGCCGAAATAAAAATAATCTGATCGTTATACACCCTTGGAATTCTCGAAATTAGGGCTGTACCTTCAAAAACATCGTCTACTAAAAAGATGCAAGGGGATTCCGAATGTTTTCTTACAGGCCACAAAATAGCGTCTAGCTGATCAAAACTACCCTTACCAAAGACGACCTTAGGTACCATGGGGAAATTCTTGTATACCATTCGTTTCGGTTGCGGCATAGACTGTTGATGTAGTTGTTGATGTAAATTCATAAATTCGATGCTTACAGGTATTTTAAAATATCTGAAATTTTGTTTAACGTAAGATGCCCATTACCTCGACCTTCAGGTGGTACCTCTTCGTGAAGCCATGTGGTATGAAAGGGAATATGAACCGCCTTGGCACCAATATTTATGAGAGGCAACACATCCGATTTTAGCGAATTTCCCAGCATTAAAAACTCTGAAACTTCAATTTCCAAATGGTTCAACAAATTTAAATAGTTTTCTTCCTTTTTATCACTTAAAACCTCTACATGGTAAAAATAAGGTGCAAGACCGGATCGTTCCAGCTTTCGTTCTTGATCTAACAAATCGCCTTTAGTAAGCACAATGAGTCTGTATTTTTTATGCAATGCTTGCAATACCGCTTCTACCCCTTCCAAAAGTTCCACAGGATGAGCGATCATGGCTTTTCCTAGATTCAAAATATTCGATAACGTTGCTTGAGATACCTTATTATTTGAAATCTCCAGTGCCGATTCTATCATAGATAGCATAAAACCCTTAATGCCGTAGCCGTATAGCTCCAAATTTTTAATTTCGGTTTTAAAGAGTTCTTGATCTATTTGATTTTTGGTTTCATACTGTTCTAATAAGGAGGCAAAAGTATCCTCTGCTTCCCTAAAATAGGTTTCGTTTACCCAAAGGGTATCATCGGCATCAAAACCTATTACTTTTATGTTACTAAAATTTATTTCCATACTTTCTTGGCCATTTCCAAATCCTCCGGGGTGTCAATTTCTATACCCAAAACATCGGTTTCTACCATTTTAATTTTTTTTCCATACTCTAAGTACCGTATCGCTTCAATTTTTTCAGTGGCCTCTAAAGGCAGCATGGGCAGCCGTTGAAAATCCATGAGCGCACTTTTTCGAAAGGCATAGATACCTTTATGTTTGTAATACGTAGCATTCCCATCCGTGGCTCTCGGATATGGAATGGGCGAACGGGAGAAGTAAAGTGCAAATTGCTGTTGGTCTACAATGACTTTTACGGTATTGGGATTACTAATTTCTTCCCAGTCCGTGATTCTTACCATTAATGAAGCCAAATCGATGTTCTTTTGCGTATCTTCTTCAAAAACATCCAGCACAGATTTCAGGCTTTTCCGGTCGGTAAAGGGTTCATCTCCCTGGACATTAACGATAATGTCCACATCCATCGGTGCCACTGCTTCTGCAATTCTATCGCTACCGCATTCGTGTTCCTTTAGACTCATAAGTGCCTTTCCGCCTTCCTTAATAATGGTATTGTAAATGAGCTCGCTATCCGTAACCACAAACACCTCATCAAAAAGTCCGGTATTTTGAGTCGCCTCGTAGGTCCGTACAATAACCGGCTTACCGCCCAAGTCCTGCATTAACTTGGCCGGAAATCGGGATGCGGCAAAGCGAGCCGGAATCATAGAAATAATTTTCATTAGCGTCAATAGAGGATTAAAATATTACGTCTTTTTTTGAACCTTTTTATAGATCCATGCCAGTGCAAAAAAAATAAACAAGACCAAGATAGCTGCCAAAACTGGAGCGAAAATGGATGCTGTAGAGACTACTAGGGCGGTACCTGTTTCTACACCGGAAATTATGGGATTTGCCATACCGCCCGTAACTCCGGTAGCCGCTAATCTTCCGGTAGCCGACGCACTTTTTATGGCGGTAGCAGTACCTCCACCGGCAATTATGGCTAAAGACCATGTAACCAAAGGATCCATATTGGTGGCTGTAGCCACCATAATGGCCGTACCGGCTAGGGCTGCCAAGGGCAAGGCTATGGTGTCTAGTATATGATCTACCCATGGTACAAAATAGGCTCCTATTTCTGCCAACATGGCAACGCCTAAGGCCATAACAGCGGGCAAACTTCCTAACCATTGCCACTGTGCATTTAGTGGCCAAAGACCGGCATAGGCTGCTAAACTTAACGCAAATAAGGGCAAAAACACTCTAAACCCCACAGAGGCAGCCAATCCTATACCCAAAAAAATACTGAGAAGCGTATCCCAGGTCATATCTAGTTCTTTAAGCTAAATTACGTTATTCCCCATCAACAAAAAAATCATCTTTAAATCCAATAAGGTACAGTTTTTTTTTCGCCCGGGTAACTGCGGTATAAAGCCATCGGTAATATTCCATATCCGCACCATTAGGCAAATAGGGATGCTCCACGAAAACGGTGTCCCATTGTCCGCCTTGCGATTTGTGGCAGGTGATGGCATACGAAAATTTCACCTGTAAGGCATTAAAATAGGGATTGCTTTTTACGCCCAAAAACTGTTTGTATTTTGATTTTTCGTGGGCGTAATCTTTTAGAACTTCCGTATACAACCTATTTCCATCTTCATAGGAAAGCGAAGGTGTTTCGGCCATTATAGTATCTAGAAGTAATGTCGTTTCAAAAGGCTTCTGACCGGGATAGTCAACCATTTTTACTTTAACCTCGGCAAATTTAAAGCCGTAAAGTTCTTTTATTGCGAAAATTTCTAATAGTTCAATAATATCACCATTAGCAATAAAACCAGCCTCCGAACTGGATTTTAACCAAAAATAGTTGTTCTTCACTACCATCATAAAATCGCCAACCGACAAATCGTTCTCTAAGAATAGAATTCTATTTCGTATATTTTCATTATACAAATTGGCCCGCTTATTAGACCGCACAATGATGGCGGTTTCCTCTTTTCCGTTTTGCGCGTAGGCATCATTTATAGCCTCTTGTATCTCCGTACCGTCCACAAGGCGGACAATATCTGTATAGGAACTCACATAAAATTGAAAAGCATCCGAAAAATGACCGTTGAGTTGTTCCCTTAGCTGTGTGGCATTCCACAAAATACCTGAATCTTCGGTTTGGCGCACCACTTCATTCAATTCTAGATGGATCACTTCTTTATGGTAATGGAGTGCCAATAGTTTTTCATCCAATGCCGGACTTAAGGATACATTTACCGGAGGTAACTGTGCCGTATCGCCAATTAAAATGAGTTTGCATTGATGCCCGGCATACACAAACTGAATTAAATCATCTAACAAAGAACCGTTTTCAAATAATTTCGAATCCGTTGCAGTATCCGGAATCATAGACGCTTCATCTACAATAAAAACCGTATGCCTGTGCTTGTTGGGCGCCAATACAAATTGCACCCCACCACCGCGCTGCGTTTTCGGGAAATAAATCTTTCGGTGAATGGTAAAAGCTGGTGTCTTGGCGTAATTAGACATCACCTTTGCCGCTCTCCCTGTGGGTGCCATGAGCACCGCAGTTTGCTTTGTCTGCCATAAATTCGCCACCAACGTACCTACCAGCGTAGTCTTCCCGGTACCTGCAAATCCTTTGAGCAAGAAGAGGGAATCGGTATTCTTAGCGATTACAAATTGTGCAATTTTCTCTAATGCTACAGCTTGTTGTGCAGTGGTTTGATGCGGAAATTTATCTTGTAAAACTTTAAAGAAAGAGGAGGCAGTGAAAGATTCCATAGGCATTCAAAGATAATCATGATTTTTGCAACAAAACCTTTTGTGATAAAAAAAAAATTGTAGATTTGTCATAACCACTAAATTCAATTAAAACAAATCACATGAAGACCGTTATTCAATTAGTACTTTGGGCCTTGAGCATTTTATTTGCATATCTTATTTACAACTCTGTAAATGCGCCCATAAAATTTAATAATGTAAAGCAAGAACGTTTTGCTAAGGTTGTGGCTTCTTTAAAAGATATTCGCAACGCTCAAGAAGCTTACAAAACCGTAAACGGTAAATTTGCAAGTGATTTTAATGCGTTGGTTAGTTTTATTGATACCGGAAGATATATTATTACGCAACAGCGTGACTCTTCCTATATGGAGTTTGATAAAGCCTATGGTATTGACATGCTTAAGGAAGTAAAGATTATAGACACTTTGGGGTTTGTTTCTGTAAAAGATTCGTTGTTTAAAAAAGACGACAGATACAAGACGATGATGAATGTGCCTTTTGCTCCTAATGGTGAAAAATTTGAAATGAAATCTGCAATCTTGGACAAAGGTGGTTATAAAGCATCTGTTTTTGAAGCTAAGGTTAAGAAAGATGTAGTTCTTTATGACCAACCGAAAGATCTTCTCGTTAAGGAAAATGCCCAAGTAAATGTAGAAGAAGTTAACGGTAGCGAAATTAAAGTTGGTTCCTTGAACGATGTAAGTACAAGTGGCAACTGGCCCCCCATTTATGACAAAAAAGGAGATATTCAATAAAAAGGGAGATTTCCCATCGGATTATCACAAGTTGTCCATTCAAGTTAGCTTGAGTGGACTTTCTTTTTGTGTGCTAGATATCATAGGAAACACCATATTGGCCTCGGAAAATATCAGGTTCGAAAAAGAGTTATCCCCTTATGAGGTTCAGAAGACTTTAAAATCCTTGTTAGAAAAAAACAATATCAAAAAAGTTTCCTTTTCCGAAATTGTAGTGGTGCATCGTAACAATCTCTTTAGTTTAGTACCCAAATCTCTTTTCGACCCAAAAGAACTGGCCAATTATCTAAAATTCAATACCAAAATTTTAGCGAATGACCACTTGGCTTATGATGAGATCGAAAACCACGATATGATGAATGTGTACATCCCTTTCGTCAATATCAATAACTATATATACGACCTCTTTGGCGAATTCGATTTTGTACATAATGGCACTGTACTCATTCAATCATTATTAAACCTACCCGCAACCACCAAAGACACCATTTGTTATGTACATGTGCTGGAGAACCAAATGGATATTACCCTTATTGCGGGAAAAAAACTAGTATTGTATAACAGTCATAATTTTGAGACCAAAGATGACTTTTTGTACTATATTTTGTTTACGCTAGAACAGTTAAAATTGCAGCCCGAAACAACTATCGTAAAACTATTTGGAACTATTGAAGAAGATGATGACATCTACACTTGTTGCTGTGCGTATCTAAAGCAGATTTCTATTTTTATTCCTACCCACACCACCTATCCGCTTGGAAGTGAAGATCAGGACAGTATAGATTTTGCCGTTTTAAATTCTCTTTAATGCGCATTATTTCCGGAACACATAAAGGAAGGCGCATTTTAGCTCCTAAAAAACTTCCCGTACGCCCCACTACCGATATGGCTAAAGAGGCTTTATTCAATATTTTACACAACCGTTTTTATTTTCCCGATCTTCATGTACTCGATCTTTGTGCAGGCACGGGCAATATTAGCTACGAATTTGCATCAAGAGGAGTTTCAAAAATTCTAGCAGTTGATGCTGACCCCGGTTGTGTGGAATTTATTGTAAAAACCTCGGAAGCCCTAGGATTTTCAATAGCGGTAACAAAAAGTGATGTATTTCAGTTTCTTGAAAACACAGAGCAGTCCTTCCACCTCATATTTACCGATCCGCCCTACGATATGGCTTTAGAGGATTTTGAAAAAATAGCTACTCATGTTTTTAACCACAAACTCCTTTTAGAAGACGGATTGTTAGTAATAGAACACTCCAAACACATGAACCTTGCTCATCTACCGCATTTTACACAAAGTAGAAAATACAGTAACAGTGTTTTTAGCTTCTTTGCACACGCCTAAAACTCATTTAGATTCTAAGGGTTATATTTGCAATAGAGTATTCCCTTTTTTAAAAACCTTAAGCTAGTTGCATGAGTTTACCTAAAATATTAATCCCATTGACCGCTTAAATTTTCGTTAATCCAATTAAATTTATTCTGAATTATTTCTTCTTTATTACCAGATAAATAATCTAAGAATGCCGTTGCGACCGGTGAAAGAATTTTGGATTTTAACCAAATTAAATTCCACGTAGTTACAATAGGAAGTCCTTGAATAGGAATAATTCTAAGCTCTTTACTTTTCAAAGCGTTTTTAATGCCAATCAGTGGCATAATAGAACACCCCAAACCAGATATCACTGCTTGCTTTACTGCTTCGTTAGACGTTAGTTCCATTTTCTTATTTACGCTAAAATTATTCTCCTCTATAAATAGTTCCATGGCGTTCCTTGTGGCCGAACCAGGTTCTCGATAAATTAAAGGAAGCTTCTCAAACAAATATCTTTTTGAAACTCTATTGGGTATTTCAAGATCATAACTGCTTACGTAAAATAACTTATTAGGCATTAACTCAACCCCATTTACCTGTAACTTATGTGGAAGTACGGAAACCAAGGCAAAATCTACTTCATTTTGCTCCAAACTACTTACAACTCTGGTTTTGTTGGTAACATCCATATTAAGTTCTATACCATCATGTTGCCTCATAAAATCGGACAAAAAATAGGGCATGACATATTTTCCCGTAGAAACTACTGAAATTTTGAGTCGACCAGAAAGTTTACCTTGATAAGCTATAGTTTGAAAATTAATTTCATGAACCTGATTTATTATTTTCTCGGCAGAAAGTGCTATTTCTTTACCAAAATCTGTAACATAAAGCCTTCTTCCTACTACTTCGGTGAGTGGGATCGGAAACTGATCTTGAAAATTTTTTAACTGAATAGACACTGCCGGTTGGGTTAGATGCAACTCCTCTGAGGCCTTAGTAATACTTTGAAAATCACATATTTTAAGAAATATTTGAAGCTGATGTAAAGTGTAATTCATAAATTTTAATAATGATTATCATTATAAATATAAATAAAAATTAATAATTATTATATATAATCTTTGCATAGTAAAATTTAAAAAAATCGATTAATTATGGAAACGCAAGATGTGATTAAAAAAAACAAAAAAACGATTCAACTGGTGGATGGCACCTTTACTCCTAGTGAGGCCAATGATGTAATTATGGCTTTAATTGATGAAAAAATAAACTTCCATAAAATACAGCGATTGCAAATTTGGGAGGGTAACCATCAAAGCGAAACAAATGGCTTAGACAACAGAATCCAAGAATTGGAGAAAGAAAAACGAACAGCTCGCAGCATTTTTAATGAGGCTAGAGGCCAAGGAGCTAAAATTTTGATAAATGGCACTTTAGAGATAAACTTTTTAGACTAAATAGACTCCTTTAAAATTATGAAAGTGCTTAAAAATTCTAAATCATTCATAGTACACTCATCCTAAATTTAATAAAAAATGCAAAATATAAAAGACATTTTCCCTTCTCTACTCGGTATTGCCTTGATGATCGTGCTAATTGGGCTATTCTATTTTAATAATTCTATATTCTTAGAACAAATTATAGTCAGTTGTTGCATTATTTCCATGCTAGTTACGATTAACTTATTAGGAAAAGTAAATAAACAACGATCTGTATACACCGATAATCAAGAACAATTCAAAAATTAAAACAATGACCACATCGCCAGAAAAACTTGTTAAAAGAATGTTTAGCGATTCAATAGCAACATATGTATCCGGGTTGATCTCGGTTTTACTTTGGCTAGTATTTCTCAGCAACCTCTGTATAATTATTACGTATTTCCCTCAAAATCTAGATTGGCAGTGGAATAATTTTATCAGAATTAATGGATTTACCCTTCTTTTAAGTACAACTATTTCATTTCTTGGTGCCATTATATGTACATACGCCAAATCCTACTTTAAAGATCCGGAACAAAAATCCCGATTTATGATACATTGCCTTGGATTTATTATGGCAGTTCTTTTTTTCATAATTTCCAACCATGTAATTCTATTAGTAATAGGCTGGTTTCTTATGGGACTCCTAATTTCGAAGTTAATTGGTATGGATACGAATTGGGGAGAGGCGAGAGAGTCAAAAAGGGTTGCAGTCCAATATTTTGTAGCTGGAAGCTTCCTATTAACTATTGGTTTACTACTATTGGCCTATTTTAACAATAGTCTGTTTATTAGTGATTTGATGTTGAATATTGATGAAATACCCCAATTTATAAAAGTTACCTCATCACTTTGCATTATTACCGCTGCCCTTGTTCAATCTGCCATCTTTCCGTTTCACAAATGGTTACTTTCTTCAATGACAGCACCTACACCTGCATCCGCTTTAATGCACGCAGGGTTTGTAAATGGTTCCGGAATATTACTTACTATAGTAGCGCCCCTAATTATAGCCTCGAATACTTTAGACATTCTTTTACTTCTGGGTGGTCTTTCGGCAATCTTAGCCCAATTTATAAAACTTATTCAAGTCAACGTTAAACAAAGGTTGGCCTGTTCTACCATTGCACAAATGGGCTTTATGATTATGCAATGTGGTTTAGGGTTTTTCAATGCAGCCATTACGCATTTAATCTTACATAGCTTTTACAAAGCCTCCCTCTTTCTGTCTAATGGAAATGAAATAGAACAACTTAACCCAAAAACCCCGCCACAAATTCATATTAAATGGTATCAAGGAATAATCGTTATTATTTTTAGCCTATTGGGTGCCTATAGCTTCGCTCAACTGACCTACAAAGGCCTGAAATGGGATAGCGGAATTCTTTTAACGCTAATCGCTTCAATAACTGTCGGACAAATCACTTACAACATTGTAAAACAAAGCACATTTAATGTTTGGCAAAAAATAATATTTCCCCCAGTGCTCTTTATGTCAGGAATAGTCATTTATGCGCTCTTTTATAATTTGACGACTCTGACTTTAAAAGGCTTTAATGTTATCGAAGTATCTAAATCAATTTCCACTTTACAAATTGGTTTTGGTCTCATCTTTCTTATTGGCTTTTTTCTAATGAAACTTGGCATATACAGAAAATTACCATGGCTCTATGTAAAACTTCTAAATATTTCACTTCCTCATAAAAAATCTATCTTAATGTATAAAAATAAAATACAATGACGCAAACAAAATTTGAGTTACTCATTGAAGAGGCATCAGAATGTATAGGGTATACCTGGCCCTTATATTCTTTTGTAACTTCCAACCCTTTAAGTGGATATGAAACAAGGTCATTTTATAATGCTTCAGAAAACGCTAAAGATTTATTTAATGCTACCGTTTTTCCAAAAGCACCCGTGTACCGAAATGCACTAGAAAAAGGCCATATTAATAGTTATATACTATGTCAAATCCTAAAACAAAAAGGATATACGAACACCCCCGAATACTATTTAGACCTTATGGAAGCGGAAACTTCCAAACAAGTGAAGAACCCCGATCATGATTTGGATCGTTATTTGGTGAAATGGCTTAGCGCTTTTATGGATGAAGGCTTGGCGGAATGGCAAATGCCTTATAAATCGAAAGGGTTTTACCAAGCTTGGAGAAAACTTGCTCCGTTTGATCAAAGTCTGGGTGCTACAAAGCACACAAAAATCCCTAAAACAAGTGAAGAAGTGCTTGAAGGATTATTAAAAAATATTTCAGATGAGGAAATTATTGAAGTTTTTAAACTTCATCTGTCGGCGCTATCAGGTTGGACGGGTTACATAAAATACAGAAGTAAAAACCTCCCTCAATGGCATAAAAAGGCACCCATTGAATTACAAGATTACCTTGCCGTTCGATTATGGACGAGCAAGAAAATGGGGCTAAATTTTAGAATAAAGCAAGTTGTCGCAAATGACAAATCTCAAGTGACAGAACTTCAATATCTTTGGTTATGCGCATGGGAAAAAAGTTGGCAGAAAGAACTCTTAACAAGCCTTAAAAATTCATCTATCAATGTTCATAAAAAGCAGGCTGATAGGTCCCCGGAAGTCCAAATGGTTTTCTGCATAGATACACGGTCTGAGTTGATTAGGAGGCACGTGGAATCCAAGGGGCCTTACGAGACTTTTGGCTATGCCGGCTTTTTTGGGATTCCAATGGACTATCAAAATCTAAAGACCGGTATTTCGCAAAAATCGTGTCCCCCAATACTAGATTCTTGCTATGCGGTTAATGAAATAGTCAAAAAAGACTATGAGGTTAGAAAGAAGATGTTAGACCGCAAAACTGAGATACATAGCTTTTGGAATTATTTCTTAAAGCGAATGAAAAATATGTTACCCTCTACTTTTGGTTTTGTAGAAGGAGCGGGGTTCTTTTACGCAATCGGCATCCTAATACGAACCCTACTTTACAAAACTTTATATCGCAGGAATAAAAAACAACAAATATCTTTGGAGGAAATTTGTGAACCTTCTATACACATACACAATTCTGAAATTTCTATACCACTTTCAGAAAAGGCGGTCATAGTCAAATCCGCTTTTAAACTTATGGGTTGGAAAAATTTTGCGCCCTTAGTGGTGTTCGTAGGCCACGGTAGCCAATCTGTCAACAATCCTTTTGGTTCTAGCCTAGACTGCGGAGCATGTGCAGCTAGACCCGGAAGGCATAATGCTAGAATGTTGGCAAAATTGGCTAATGAAACAGAAGTAAGACAACTTCTTTCAAAAGAATTTAACATTCCTATTCCAGAAAGTACTTTTTTTGTGGCTGCCGAGCATAATACTACAACAGATGAAATTTTACTGTTTGATTCTTGTACCCCTCTATCTCATAAAACCCAACTGAAAGCACTTCAAGCAATTTTATATAAAGTGCAACTAACGGCCACTCAAGAAAGATTGGGTGTAAAAAACAAAAGTGTGGCACTTGCCGAAAAAAAAGCAAGTAACTGGGGAGAAACTCGACCAGAATGGGGGTTGGCCAAAAATGCAAGCTTTATTATTGCCCCTCGGAAATTAACTCGAAAAATTAATCTAAATAGTCGATCCTTCTTACATTCTTATAATTGGAAAATGGATAATGATGGTAGCGCATTAGAAGCCATAATGCAAGGCCCTATGGTGGTGACCCAATGGATAAACAACCACTATTATTTTTCGACAGTGGATAATGAAAAATTTGGTGGAGGAACTAAAACCACACATAACATAACGGGGAAATTTGGTGTAGTACAAGGTAATGGTGGAGATCTTAAAATGGGGCTTCCTTCTGAATCCTTATACAACAAGTCCGATACTCCTTATCACTTACCCTTACGTTTAACGGTAATCATCCAAGCTCCTACGATACGGGTAAATAAAATTTTAGATAAAAACAATACCTTACATTCTCTTATTGCAAATGAATGGCTACACCTAATCATCATGGATCCTGAGAACAAAACGGAAAGTATTTGGAATCCTTCTCAAAAAGTTATAAAAAAAGACAGAAGTAAAACTTCCTTAGAAGTTCTAACGAACTAGATATTAGAAAATCTAATACAAATAAAAAAAGTTTAGTCGTTAAAAGAATAAAAAATGGAATTATCACTACAAAAAACAATCCCACGGAAATTATAAGCATAATTTTTAATACATTCAGTTATGCTTTTAAGCATTCTTAAAAAAAGCAAGTGTAATCAACTACAATTTCATGGCTAACAAAAAAATCTTAATAACCCGAAAATTTCCGGAAATAGGAGCTAGATTATTACGGGAAGCAGGACTTAGCGTTACAGAATGGGATGAAGAACACCCTATGCCCCATCACTTGTTGGAGTTAAAAGCAAAGGAACACAACGCTATTTTTAGCACCTTATCCGACAACTTGAATGCCCAGTTTCTAAAAAATTGCGCTCATTTAGATATCATCTCCCAGTTTGCTGTAGGCTATGACAATATTGATATCCCTGAAGCCACCAAACTAGGAATCGCCATTGGCTATACACCCGGAGCCATGAGCAATGCTACAGCAGACACGGCTTTCGGACTCATGATTGCAACTTCGAGAAAAATGTTTTTCATGCACAAGTCCATAATGAAAGGCGATTGGGGCTATTTTAAGCCCAATGCACATTTAGGATTAGAACTTAAAGGAAAAACCTTGGGCATTTATGGCCTTGGGCGCATTGGAATGGAAATGGCCAAACGTTGCAAAGGCGCTTATGATATGGATCTTATATACCACAATCGTACCCGGAACGTAGAAGCGGAAAAACAATTAAATGCCCGATATGTGTCTTTTGAAACCTTATTAGCGCAAAGCGATGTTCTTTCTGTACATACTGCCCTAACCGAGGCAACTCGAGGCGTTTTTGATAAAAGAGCCTTTAGCCTAATGAAACCGAATGCCCTATTTATTAATACTGCCAGAGGTGGTATTCATAATGAACCCGATTTAATTGAAGCCTTGCAACAAGGAACCATTTGGGGTGCAGGTTTAGATGTGACAAACCCGGAACCGATGCGTTCAACCAATCCTCTATTACAAATAGAGAATGCCTGTGTTTTGCCGCATATTGGTTCTGCCACCATAGAAGCCCGAAATGAAATGGCTAGAATGGCCGCAGCCAATATTATTGCATTTTATAGCAACCAGAAAGTGCCGCATATTGTGAATCCCGAAGTCTTGAAAAACTAAAAAGCAGGTCTGTAAGCCGGATTCTGTCGAGCCTTATCATTTATCTGGGATAGTTGTTACCACCTACCTCTAACCGCCTACCCTTCAGCTCGGACGTGCAGCCCTTTTCCGAAATCTCCAATTAAAATTGGGTTTGGAACACTGATTTACATGGCGTTGCACCGTATAGAGTTTACCTGATTTCACTACAGCATTACCTGTACATTCTTTCTGTTGCACTTGTCCTATCTGCCAGATTCTGAGACATGCTCGGTACCTGTAAGACGACGGGTATTACCCGCTATACTGCACTTTGGTGTCCGGACTTTCCTCCACAGCCTACATAAAATTTCGGTTGCAGCGATAAGGCGACCTGCTTCTTGCAAAAGTACGCCAATTGTTGATAAAAATTTCTTTAAAATAGGTTAAATGAACTTCTTAATGGGATGCTATTTTTATATTTGTAGGCAACACAGCGACAGTTTTACTTGTCCGTACTAAATAGAGCCTTGTGGAACCCTTTGTAGTATCTGCCTTAAAATACAGACCTCAAACATTTACCGATGTAGTGGGGCAACAGGCTATAACAAATACGCTGCTCAATGCCATTGAACACAACCATTTGGCTCAGGCACTCCTTTTTTGTGGGCCTCGAGGCGTGGGAAAAACAACCTGTGCTCGTATTTTGGCAAAAAAAATAAATCAGGATGGGCAAGAACATCCGGAAGAAGATTTTGCGTTCAACATCTTCGAATTGGATGCGGCTTCTAACAATTCCGTAGACGATATACGAAGTCTTACAGATCAGGTGCGGATACCGCCCCAAGTTGGCAAGTATAAGGTGTACATTATAGACGAGGTGCATATGCTTTCGGCCGCGGCGTTTAATGCCTTTTTAAAAACGTTGGAAGAACCGCCCAAGCATGCCATTTTTATCTTGGCAACGACAGAGAAACACAAGATTATACCTACCATTCTCTCCCGATGTCAAATATTCGACTTTAAACGTATTACAGTAAAAGATGCTGCCGAGTATTTAAAGTATATTGCAGAAAACCAAGGTATTGAAGCGGAAGAAGCAGCACTTCATATCATTGCCCAAAAAGCAGACGGTGCCATGAGGGATGCGCTTTCTATCTTTGATCGTGTGGTGAGTTACTCCGGAACAAAACTTACCCGAAAAGCAGTAACCGAAAACCTCAATGTACTGGATTATGACACCTATTTTGAGACCACCAACCTTATCCTAGCCAATGATATTCCCGCCCTGTTTCTACTGTTAAACGAGACCTTGGCAAAAGGTTTTGACGGTCACCATTTTATAACAGGACTTGCAAGCCATTTTAGAGATTTAATGGTGTGCCAATACAAGGACACCATTAGCTTACTAGAGGTAGGCAGTGAAACTCAAAACACTTATTTAGAGCAGGCCGCTAAAACATCGGCCGAATTTTTATTAAAGGCTCTCGACATTGCTAACGACTGCGATTTAAAGTATAAAACCAGTAAAAATCAACGGTTACTTGTAGAGTTAACCTTAATGAAATTAGCCTCTCTCACCTTTGAGGGAGAAAAAAAAAACCCTAAACCTATAGGGCGTTATCAGGGCAATACCGAGTTTATTATTCCTGCCTCTCATTACAAAATACCGTCGGCGACAAAATCTTCGGTTTCTCAAAAAGCGAGTACAGGGGGTAACGGGGTACCAAAAAACGATACCTACCTTTCAAAAGAAAATCGTATTCCGGAAAATGTGACGGTTCCTCTTATATCCCATGCGGAAAAGCCAATCCCGAGTGCGTCGCCAAAAGTAACGAATAGCGAAGCACTACCTCACAAAGAAAAAAATACCCCGGTACAACATCCCAATATGCCCGTAGCACACCAACGTATATCAGGTTTATCATTGTCGAGTTTAAAGGCTAAAAAAGAACATCATCTCAGTAAAATAGAGGTCATCGTTGAGGAGGACAATCTTCCAAATTCCCCTTTTTCAGAAGTGGATATGCAGCATTATTGGGCGGAGTTTGTAGAAAAATTAGAAACTGACGGAAGAAAAATATTAGCCTCGAACCTGCACGCAGATGTTCCGAAATTGCTTGACAAAACCACGATCTGGATCGAATTGCCCAACAGCACTATGAAGAAAGAAGTGGAACGGGAGCACCACGATCTCATGGTATTTTTAAAAGAAAAACTGCATAATCATTTCCTAAAATTAAAGATTAGCGTAAACGAGGAAACGATGCAAAAATATGCGTTTACACCTGAAGAAAAATATCAGAAATTGCGCGAAATGAATCCAAATATCGATGTATTAAAAAAAGAATTTGATCTTGATCTTTAACTCTAAAAACAAATGCTAGGCCTTAAACTACCTACCGATCCGCGATGGATAAACATTGTGGAAAAAAATGTAAATGAGATTCTGACAGATCATGCCTATTGTGAGCAAAAGGCCGCTAGCACCGCTATTTCACTTATTGTAAGTTTTCCGGAGTATCCGGATTTGGTAGAAGAAATGATTGCGTTGGCACGGGAAGAAATGGGTCATTTTAAAATGGTACACGACCGTATTTTGGCCCGCGGCAAACGCTTAGGACGAGATCGCAAAGACGAATATGTAGTGTCTCTTCTAAAGTTTTTCCCAAAAGGTGGTAGCAGAACCACACAGCTCGTGCATCGCCTATTGTACGCAGCACTTATTGAGGCACGAAGTTGTGAGCGATTTCGTTTGCTTTCTGAAGAATTACAAGATAGGGAGTTGGCTGATTTTTACCATAAATTGATGATAAGCGAAGCCAGTCATTATACGCTTTTTCTAAAGTTTGCAAGACAATACGGAGATCGGGACGATGTAGATGCCAAATGGCAAGCGCTTTTAACCTTTGAAGCCAACATTATGAAA
Source organism: Aurantibrevibacter litoralis (assembly GCF_034651555.1). Taxonomy (NCBI): domain Bacteria; kingdom Pseudomonadati; phylum Bacteroidota; class Flavobacteriia; order Flavobacteriales; family Flavobacteriaceae; genus Aurantibrevibacter; species Aurantibrevibacter litoralis. Next base: position 67,604 of record NZ_JAYEEQ010000002.1, read on the forward strand.
GACTTAGGTAAAAAAGAAAGTATTCATGGGTAGCTATTCTAGGTCGATACTAAAAAAGATAGCACAACGACCTATTTTCCGGTAAAATACAATGCCTTAATTATGCCATCTGAAAGTCCAATTTTAGGTACGTGTATTTTTTTAGCCCCGCTCCATTTTGCAGCTAAAACATAGATTTTAGTGGCCGGAATAATCACGTCTGCTCTATCCGGATTAAGACCGAGCTCGGATACCCGCTGATTATACGTTAATCCTTCTAAAAATTGCAATTGTCCCTTAAGCCATGCGTGGGTTAATGGCTCCCCCAATTTTCTACCAGACATTTTATGCAGTTTATTAATGTTTCCTCCCGAACCAATAATCGAAATTTCGGGTAAATTTTGGGTGTATTCCTTTATCCAATGTTCCAGATTAATCCAGTTGCGCTGCTCTACCCCTTCATTTAGTAATCTTACGGTGCCAATTTTTGCCGATTTACTGGCAATCAACCTACCTCTAGAAAAAATAGTAAACTCCGTGCTACCGCCGCCCACATCAATATACAAATACGAATGCTCCTTTTGCAACAATTCCCTCAAGTCGAACGAAGCAATAATTTCGGCTTCCATTCTCCCATCAATGATTTCTACCTCGATCGCTGCTTCGTTTTTAATGCGGGCTATGATTTCCAGACCGTTATTGGCTTCCCTAAGCGCCGAAGTTGCACAGGCTCTAAACTTCTCTACTCCATGTACCTCAATTAACAACTTAAAGGCTTTCATGGTATCTATAATGCGCTTGGTATTGCGTTCCGAAATTTCCCCGATAGTGAACGAATCTTCTCCCAAACGCACCGGAACCCTTACGAGGCTACTTTTTCTGAACCGTACCGGCTTGTTTTTCTCTTCTATCACATTATGTGTTAACAGCCGTATGGCATTAGAGCCGATGTCTATGGCTGCAAACTTCCTTATTTTCAATGGTCTAAACTTTAGTTTCGTTCTTTGTTCCGTAAAAAATTGTCCACAAATTAGTGCCCTACGCTTCTAGCTTGGCCTTGTAATACTCATAAATTTGAAACTGAGATCGCACTTTCGGATTATGATCCTGTCGGTACGCATTATCCTGCTTGTCGGAAAATACCCTAGCCTTTACGTTATCTTTCCAAGTAAGCTCAAAAACATCGATCAATTCTTGCTTTATGTCTTCATCGTATATAGGACAGCCTACCTCTACGCGGTAATCCAAATTTCGGGTCATCCAATCTGCGGAGGAAATATACACTTTTGGCGCACCATCATTACAGAAAATAAAAACCCTAGGGTGTTCCAAGAATTTGTCTACAATACTAATAGCCTCAATGTTTTCACTCATTCCTTTCACACCCGGTACCAAACAACAGATACCCCTTATAATAAGTTGTATTTTCACCCCGGCATTGCTAGCTTCATATAACTTATCGACCATTTTATATGAAGTAAAGCTGTTCATTTTAATTTTGATATAAGCCTGCTTTCCGGCTTTGGCATTTTTAATTTCTTGATTGATTAATTTTTTAAACACGCTTTTGGTGTAATGCGGGGATACAACAAGGTGTTTGTATTTATTGATTTTATATGTAGTTTCAAAAAAATCGAACACTTTTCCCAGTTCCCTTAAAATATTTTCATTGGCAGTAAATAAGGTATAATCGGTATAAATTCTGGCGGTAGACTCATTAAAATTCCCCGTACTTATAAACCCATACCGTTTTAGCCCACCCAATTCTTCACGCTCTATAAGGCAAATTTTGCTATGGACTTTTAGCCCTCTAACACCAAAAATGAGTTTCACGCCCTCCGCTTGTAACTGTTCTGCGTATTGTATATTGGCCTGCTCATCAAAACGAGCCTGTAGTTCTATCTGCACCGTAACATGTTTTCCGTTTTTTACCGCATTGATTAGGGAGGCTGCGATTTGGGAGTTGTCTGCCAATCGGTAGACGGTTATTTTTATAGTGCGCACTTTGGGGTCTAGTGCCGCCTCTCTCAAAAATTTTATGACATAATAAAACGTTTGATACGGGGTGTATTGCATATAGTCCTTTTTGGCTACACATTCAAAAATACTTCCGTCCATGCTTAATCCCTTTACCGGAAGCGGATCTATTTTAGCATATAATAGATCTTGCCGCCCCAAACTTGGAAATCCCATATAGTCTCTTCGATTATGGTAGCGCCCTCCAGGAATTACACTATCGGTATCTGTAATATCCATTTTCTCTTTTAAGAAACGTAGGGTATCTTTGCCAATGGCCTTGTCATACACAAAACGTACCGGGTCACTTATTTGTCTGTGCTCTACGCTGGTCGATATTTTTTCGATAAAACTCTTACTGAGATCATTGTCCATATCCAACTCCGCATCACGAGTAATTTTTATCATATGAGCCGAAATGGATTGATACTCGAACATATTGAAAATACTATCCAAATTAAATCGGATTAAATCATCGAGCAACATAATATAATTTTTGTTATGCTCTACAGGCAATACCACAAAGCGATCTATACCCTTGGGAATTTCAATTAAGGCGTACCGTATTTCCCTTTTCCGACTCATGCTGTTCGGATCTTTTTTCAGCATCATTCGAATGGCTAAATAGGCGGCAGTATCATTTAGCATGGGAAAATCTGCCAAATCATTTAAAATGATAGTCATGAGCACAGGGCTAACTTTCTGCCTAAAATATGTTTTTATAAATTCTTCCTGATTCGTTTTAACTTCACGCTCATTGATCATGAAGATATTTTTCTTTTCGAGCTCCTTCTCGATCGTCCCCAGGATGGTTAAACTGTCGGCCTGCTGCTTAATAACCACCTTTGTGATCTGATCTAGCAATTCTTTGGCTATCTCGCCACCCAATACACTTTTTCCTTGTTTTCCGGCCTCTACGATGCGTTTTACCGTGGCATAGCGCACCTTAAAAAACTCGTCTAAATTGTTAGAAAATATACCTAAAAAACGGAGTCGTTCTATTAAAGGCACATTTTTATCTGCACTTTCTTGCATGACCCTTTCATTGAACTGCAGCCAGCTGATTTCCCTGTTGATATATTGATATTTTGTTTTGTGCATCATCTTAATTGTTTTGGAAATAAAGTGGTTGTAGTGCTGCCCTGACCTATGGATTTCCAATGGTCAACTTCGAAATTAATTTGTACTAGGCCGGCAGTAGACACATTTTCTATGGGGGTATTTCCCCATAAATTGGCCAATTCGGTAAAGGCATGGTTGTGACCAAAAAGCATTACCGTATTTTTAGTATTGTCCAAATTTTTAACAAAATGACGTACACGCTCTCCCGAAAAATCGTATAACGCTTCTGCAACAGAAAAGGAAGTATATGAAAAGTTAAGTACGCGCATAAAGATCATGCTTGTCATTAGGGCTCTTGCTGCCGGACTGGAATAGACCGCATCCGTTTTAGTGCTTTGTAGGTGAAATCTTTGAGCCACAAGATAGGCATCCTTTATTCCGCTTTCTGCCAGTGGACGATCTACATCATCTACCAGATAATCCCAAGTAGATTTGGCATGTCGTACGAGTATAATCGTTTTCATGTATTTATATTTATTATTATTAAATCGATCTCCTGAAACGCCCTATGACAATCATACACCGGTGTGTCACTATTTTACATGGGCATTTCATCTATACAATTTGTTATAAAGCATTGATAATTGGTGTAGCCAACTTTTAAAAACGATGGTAAGTCTGGCAAACGATTAGGGTGCAAGTCGTTCTATCTTCCAATCTAAATTTTCTTGCAAGGTATACCTAATACGATCATGAAGCCGATTGGGTCGGCCTTGCCAAAATTCCATTGACTGCGGGCGTACCAAATAGCCGCCCCAATGTGCAGGACGTTCTAAGGGTTTGTTTTGATGTGCCATTTCCAATTCTTTCAATTTTGTTTCCAGTACTTCTCTCGATGCTATCACTTGGCTTTGGGGAGAAACAATGGCTCCTAATTTACTACCTTCTGGTCTGGACTCAAAATACCCATCGGATAAATTTTCTGCAATCTTTTCAGCAGTTCCTTTTATGATAATTTGTCTTTCTATTATGGGCCAAAAAAAAGAGAGACAGACTTTCGGATTTTTAGCGATGGCCCTCCCCTTTTCACTTTCGTAATTCGTGTAAAAAATAAAACCCTCAAAAGTGTATTTTTTTAATAATACCACCCGTGTCTTAGGAAATCCATCTAACCCTAAGGTGGACACCGACATGGCGTTGGGCTCGTCCACACCGTCGGCGGCTTCTACTTCATAAAACCATTGTTGAAAAAGCATCATAGGGTTATCCGAAATAGATTCCTCCACCAACGCACTTTTACTATAGGTTTTCCTGTAATTTCCTAAATCTTTTTGCATGTTTATACTGTGATTGATGTACCTTTTAACAAAGTTGCACAAAAGAATGCAAACCCAAAAGGTTCCTATACGTTTTTATGAAAGCGTAGCACCTGCCCTTATGGCATCAGCGGGTAGTTATTTCGACAAAAAAAGCCACACATTTGGTCTTAAATTGCTAATTTATACTACATTGAGACTTCAACGAGCTTAAAAAGTTAACCCCTTTATCAGAATTGAAAAACCTTACCGTCATCGGCCAAAACCACGGAAGGAAAAATTGCTGCTGCTTCCTCTTTAAAGGGCTCTATGCTGCCGTATCGGGTAGAATAATGTCCCAGAATAAGCTGCCCCACATCGGCTGCCTTAGCAATAAGAGCTGCCTCCTTGGCTGTGGCGTGCTTTGTTTTAACGGCCAGCTTTGACTCCGATGTTAAGAACGTAGATTCGTGGTATAGCACATCGGCATTTTTTATTAGAGGAACCAGCGCCATGTCAAACGCTGTATCACTGCAATAGGCGTACTTTTTGGGTGGTACCGGATCCAAACTAACTTCCGAATTAGCCAACAACGTACCATTAGGCAGAATAAGATGTTCGCCTCGCTTAATTTGTTGAAAATAACTCCGGTCTAAGCGATATTTTTTTACTGCATTTATATTTAATTTACGTTCTCCCAATTTTTCACTAAACAAAAAACCATTGGTGTAAATCCGATGTTGCAGGGGTAAGGTATGCACTGTAATTTTCTTGTTTTCATAAATAAGCTCGGAAGCGTTAGATTCTAGTTCGTGAAAAATTAGTGGATAGTTGGTCCAGGAGTCCCCAAGTTTCAGAAATAAAGTAATGGCATCTTTAATGCCTTTTGGTCCATATATATGTACTTCCTTTTCGCGTCCCAGTAGTCGAAACGTGGAAATAAGGCCGGGCAGACCAAAAAAATGATCGCCATGCAAATGCGAAATAAAAATATGATCTATTCTAGAAAATTTAACTTTGTTTTTTCGCAACTGTACTTGTGTGCCTTCACCACAATCTATTAAAAACAGCTGGTTGCCCATCTCTAACACTTGCGCAGTAGGATTGGTTAAGGTTCTTGGTGTCGCGGCATAACAGCCTAATATAGATAACTTCACAAATTTCTATAGTTCCAAATCTCTTTCTATTTCTTCCATCTCTATAATATCTTTTGCCTCCTGAAGGGTTGGCACCACCGTAATGCTATCGGGAACTTCGTTAAAACTTACGTTATTTGCAACCAAAACAAAAGATTTCTTTGCCCGTTTATGGGTTTCCGAAAGCTGAAAGAACTCCAAAAGATCGCTACTCGCTAATTTTGAAAAAGAGAAAAGATTTACGATAATATGATCGTTTTTAATGGTTGGATAGGCTTTATTAAAATTTTCTATAAATTTACATAAAGCGACATTTTCTTGAGAAACAATGGTGGTTGCACCGTCTTTGTCTAGAATCATACCTTCTTTATTTTATTTGAGACGCTAATAAATATATAATGGCCATACGAATGGCTACTCCATTTTCTACCTGATGTAGAATGATGGACTGTTTTGAGTCGGCCACATCGCTGGTAATTTCTACTCCTCTATTAATAGGTCCCGGATGCATAATCACAATTTCCCTGTCTAGACTATCTAGCAACGCTCTATTTACGCCGTACTGCTGAGTGTATTCGCGTGTAGTGGGAAAGTAACTAATGTCCAGGCGTTCATTTTGTATTCGAAGCATATTAGCCACATCGCACCAGTTCAGTGCGTTGCGAAGGTTCGTTTCTACCTGCACCCCTAAGGACGCTATGTGTTTTGGAATTAAGGTTTTTGGCCCGCAAACTTTAACATTGGCTCCTAAACGAGTCAACGCAAAAATATTAGAGAGTGCCACTCGAGAATGCAAAATATCGCCCACAATGACCACATTTTTTCCGGCCACATCGCCCAATCTTTCCCGAATTGAAAAGCAATCTAATAGCGCCTGTGTAGGGTGTTCATGTGCCCCATCACCGGCATTAATAATTGCTGCATTTACATTTTTCGCTAAAAATATACCGGCTCCCGGGTTAGGGTGCCGCATCACGACCATATCCACCTTCATAGAAAGGATATTATTAACGGTGTCAATAAGGGTTTCCCCTTTCGTTACGGAAGATTGCGAAGCCGAAAAGTTGACCACATCTGCCGACAACCTTTTTTCTGCCAATTCAAAAGACAGGCGGGTGCGCGTGCTGTTTTCAAAAAATATATTAGCAATGGTTATATCCCGAAGTGAGGGTACTTTCTTTATAGATCGGTTAATGACTTCTTTAAAATGATCAGCAGTTTCAAAAATGAGTTCTATATCTGCTGCTGAAAGATATTTTATGCCTAGCAAGTGTTTTACACTAAGTTCACTCATGGGTTATTTATTTACCAGATAAACCACATCCTTACCATCGTTTTCTTTCCACATTACCTTTACCTTCTCTTCGTTTATGGCATCTACCTGTCGCCCTCTATAATTGGGTTGTATGGGCAAATGCCGGCTAAACCGCCGATCTATTAAGGTTAACAATTCTATTTCCGATGGTCTACCAAAGGACTGTATGGCCGTGAGTGCTGCCCGTATACTTCTACCGGTATACAATACATCATCTATAAAAACCACTTTTTTATCTTCCACTAAAAAATCGATATGCGTTTTATTGGCTTCAAGGGTCTTATCACCTCGTCTAAAATCATCCCTATAAAACGTAATATCTAAGAATCCTAAGGGTACATTAGCCACCCCATATTCTGTTTTTAAAAGTTTTGCAAGACGCTCTGCTACAAAAATTCCTCTAGGCTGAATACCGATAAGCACTGTATTCTTGAAATCTAAATGATTTTCTAATAACTGACATGCCAGACGATTAAGTATGATATGAATTTCTTTGGAGGAAAGCAGCACTTTTTGACCCATAGTATGAGACCTACTCTTTTGATGTACAAAAATAGGGAATTCTCACCAATAAAAGGAACTCTTACGAAATATATGGACTATGGGTGATGGCCTTTTGTGATCCCCATTCTATTTTGTATTACTCTTGGCTGGCTTCGTCTTATTTGTAGCATCCCTTTTTTTGGTATGAAGCTAGCTTTGAAAGGTAATACCAAAAAAAAACCCGAACGTTTTGTTCGGGTTTTTACTTTACTACAAAAACGTACGCCTTTATTTCTTTTTAGAACTGGCTTCCATTTTGTCTTTTAAAGCCTGCAATTGCTCATTGGCGTCGCCCAATGTAGTTTTGGCTTCGTCGGCAGAGGCGGCGGCCTTTTTCGTAGCCGCTTTTACAATGCGTTCTTCTTCTTCTTTAAAGATTGCCGTATGACTGGCTACTACGCGTTTAAATTCTTTGTTGAATTCAATAATTTTAAATTCGGCAGTTTCTCCCTTACCTAATTTTTTACCATCTTCTTTTTCCAAATGGCGGGTAGGTACGAAAGCAACAATATCTTCATTAAAGTTTACGGTAGCTCCTTTATCTACAATTTCCGCAATTTCTGCAGTGTGTGTTGTACCCACGGCAAAATCAGCTTCATATTTATCCCAAGGATTTTCTGTGGTTTGTTTGTGTCCTAGACTTAATTTACGGCCATCTACATCCAATTCTAACACCTCTACTTCTAAGGTATCTCCTACGGCTACAAATTCTGAAGGGTGCTTAATTTTCTTCGTCCAAGAAAGGTCGGAAATATAAATTAAACCATCAATTCCTTCTTCTAGCTCCAAGAAAACACCAAAATTAGTAAAGTTCCGTACAATTCCCTTGTGCTTAGAACCTACCGGATATTTCCCTGTGATATCGGTCCAAGGATCGGGTGTGAGTTGTTTAATACCCAACGACATTTTTCGATCTTCCCGGTCTAATGTTAACACCACAGCCTCTACTTCATCTCCTACTTTTACAAAATCTTGAGCAGAACGTAAATGTGTAGACCATGACATTTCTGATACGTGAATTAAGCCTTCTACCCCTTCTACCACTTCTATAAACGCACCGTAATCGGCTATAACAACGACTTTACCTTTTACTTTGTCGCCTATTTTAATGTCTTCACTTAGTGCATCCCATGGATGTTTCTCTAGTTGTTTTAAACCTAACTGAATTCTAGATTTGTTATCGTCAAAATCAAGAATAACCACATTTAGCTTCTGATCTAATTCTACTACTTCATTGGGGTGATTAATCCTGCTCCAAGAAAGGTCTGTAATATGAATTAAGCCATCTACGCCACCAAGGTCAATAAAGACACCGTAGGATGTGATATTTTTTACCACACCTTCTAGTACTTGTCCCTTTTCGAGCTGCCCAATGATCTCTTTCTTTTGTTCTTCGATATCGGCTTCAATTAAGGCCTTATGCGAAACCACTACGTTTTTAAATTCGTGATTTATTTTAACGACTTTAAATTCCATGGTTTTACCCACGTACTGATCGTAATCGCGTATAGGCTTCACATCTATTTGAGAACCGGGCAAGAAGGCTTCTATACCGAACACATCTACAATCATACCTCCTTTGGTTCTGCACTTTACAAAACCATTAACAATTTCTTCTTTTTCGCAAGCGGCATTTACACGATCCCATGCCATGATGGTACGCGCTTTTCTGTGCGATAATACTAATTGTCCGTTTTTATCCTCACGGATATCAATGAGCACCTCTACTTTGTCGCCCACTTTTAAATTGGGATTGTAGCGAAACTCGTTCAACGAGATAACGCCTTCAGACTTTGCATTGATATCTATGATTGCTTCGCGATCAGTAAGATATACCACAGTGCCTTCTACCACCTCTTCATTTACGGTATCTACAAAATTCTTGGATACTAAGGTTTCAAATTCCTTTAATTTGGTTTCGTCCACACGCTCAATGCCTTGCTCGTATTTATCCCAGTCAAAAGCTTCTAAAAACTCTTGAGGATTTCTTTCTTGAACTTCTACCTTTGGTGCTGTTGCTGCTTCTACAGTTTCTACTGTCTCGGCGCTTGTTTTGTCTTCAGCCATTTGCTGATCTAAGATTTGTATTCTGTAGTTTCACAAGAGTTAAACAATAACTACAGAAGTTGTTTTTTATATTTTTCTTTCCCTTTTCCTCTTGATTTTGCTAAAAAGGAGTGCAAAAATACAATTAAAAAATGGCATTACAAATCTAATTTAAAGCAGCTTAGCAAATTTTATATTATTTTGTGCTGTTCCCGATAAAATTTATGAATAATATGTATCTTACCGGCACAAATATTAACCGTTTAAAAAGTGAAATTATGAGTGTAAAAGCAAAATACCAAGGTGTTTTAAGCCTTGGCGAGCAACTGGGTATTAAAGACGGCAACGTTACCGAAGAGGGCGGAGTGTTAAAAGTGAAAGGGCAAGCCGGTACCCCATATGAGAAGAATTTGATTTGGGACAAAATCAAAGAAATCGGTGGCGAAAACCCAGCAGACATACAGGCAAACATAACGGTTGCCGACACCTCTGTTTTTCACAGACACACCGTAAAAAGTGGGGAATCGCTTAGTAAAATAGCGAAACAATACTACGGCGATCCTATGAAATACAAAAAGATTTTTGAGGCTAACACTGGTATCTTAAAAAATCCGGATGTGATACATCCCGATCAAGTGTTGGTAATCCCCAACTAATTAAGCTACTGAAACAGGGCCAAGGCGTTTCCGTGTGGTATTAAAAATAAGATAGCTATTACGGAACGTCTCGAAATGTTTATAGATAGCCTTTTGTACAAAAGAAAAGAGGGAGCTTTAAGCTCCCTTTTTTTGTTTTTCTATCACTCTTAGCGCATAGCCATACATCCGCTCAAACTGCTCTTCAAGTCCCATATCACTATTGTCGAACTCGATAGCTTCCGGTGCCTTTTTTAAAGGCGAAAATTCCCTATGCGAATCAATATAATCCCTATTCTGTACATTTTTAAGCACCTCTTTGTAGGATACCTTCTCTCCTTTATCTAACAATTCTTTGTACCTACGCGTGGCACGGGTCTCAACGGATGCCGTCATAAATATCTTCAGTTCGGCATCAGGAAAAACTACGGTTCCGATATCCCTGCCATCCATGACAATGCCCTTTTGTTTACCCATTTTTTTTTGCATGTCGACCAACTTGTAGCGCACTTGTGCTATCGTCGCAATTTTACTAACATATCTAGATACGGCCAATGTTCTAATATCCCGTTCTACATTTTCGCCATTAAGGTACATTTCAGAAAAACCCAGAGATTCGTTCCATTGAAACTTTAAATCGATCTTAGGCAATAATCGCACTAACGCCTCAATATTGTCTCTTTCATTCCCCACAAAATTATTCCGCAAGGCGAAAAGTGTTACCGCCCTGTACATAGCGCCTGTATCTACATAGATATAGCCCAAGGCTTTGGCCAACTGTTTGGCTATTGTACTTTTACCGGTAGACGAATACCCGTCTATGGCGATGGTGATTTTTCCCATGTGCTAAAAATAGAGAGAAATAAACAGTTTCGATACTTTTTGAAGGACAGAAAATAAAAAATTTCTTGAAACTGACTATCCCCGAGGCAAGCCATAGGGGTATTTCGCCAGTTTCATTTTGGCCTTTGAGCCAAAAACCGAAATTTTGTATTTCACCTCACCCGGAACTGCAAAAAGACAGTTCCGACCTCTCCATAGGAGAGGTAAATAGGAAACCCCGACCTAAGGGTCGGGGAATCTTTAGATTAAAGACATTCTATGGTAGCTACAGTGTTTTAGCATTCTTTACATTCTCTTTCGTTAAAGCTATAGCCACCACTTCTTTCATTTCAGTAACATAATGAAAGGTAAGCCCTTTAAGATAATCGGGTTTAATTTCCTGAATATCTCTCCTGTTTTCTTCACAAAGAATAATCTCTTTTATCTTTGCTCTTTTGGCTGCTAATATTTTCTCCTTGATACCACCTACAGGCAAAACTTTACCTCTTAAGGTAATCTCGCCAGTCATGGCCAAACTCTTTTTTACTTTCTTTTGCGTAAATAAAGAAACCAAAGAAACTAACATGGTTATACCCGCACTTGGGCCGTCTTTTGGGGTGGCTCCTTCCGGAACATGAATGTGCACATTATACTTATCAAAAACAGTGGGATCTATGCCATACTCTTGGGCATTGGATTTTATGTATTCCATAGCAATGGTGGCCGATTCTTTCATCACCTTTCCTAAATTACCCGTTATATTTAAGGTGCCTTTGCCTAAGGATAAAATAGACTCAATAAATAAAATATCGCCACCGACGCTCGTCCAGGCAAGTCCGGTAACCACACCTGCCACATCGTTATTTTCATATTTGTCGCGCTCCATGCGTGCAGGACCCAATATTTTCTCCACATCTTCCAAAGAAACCTTGCTATTATATGCTTCTTCAATAGCGATGGACTTGGCCGCATACCGTACTACTTTTGCAATTTGCTTTTCTAAAGTCCTAACTCCCGATTCTCGGGTATAGCCCTCAACAATTTTTTCCAGTTGCGGTTTTCCAATTTTCAAATGTGCATCCGTTAAGCCATGTTCCTTCAATTGTTTTGGCAGTAAATGTTTTTTGGCTATCTCTACCTTTTCTTCAATAGTATAGCCGGTAACGTTAATGATCTCCATACGATCTAACAATGCAGGTTGTATTGACGAAAGACTATTGGCCGTAGCAATAAACATTACTTTAGAAAGGTCATAGCCTACTTCCAGAAAATTATCGTGAAACTCGTAGTTCTGTTCCGGATCTAATACTTCTAGCATAGCCGAAGAGGGATCACCCTGATAACTGTTGGAAAGTTTATCGATTTCGTCTAAAATAAAAACAGGATTCGACTTACCCGCCTTTTTAAGACTCTGAATAATACGCCCCGGCATAGCACCTATATAGGTTTTGCGATGTCCTCGTATCTCTGCTTCATCTCGAAGTCCGCCTAAAGAAATACGCACGTATTGTCTTCCTAATGCCTCGGCTACCGATTTTCCCAAAGACGTTTTACCTACACCCGGAGGCCCGTACAGACAAAGAATGGGCGATTTCATATCATTCCTTAGTTTTAGCACCGCTAAATATTCAATAATTCTTCGCTTTACATCTTCCAATCCGTAATGATCTCTATCTAAAATACGGGCAGCTCTTTTTAAATCGAACTTATCTTTTGAGAACTCATTCCATGGCAATTCTAAAAATAAATCCAAATAGTTTCGCTGAATGGAGTACTCAGCCACCTGAGGATTCATGCGTTGCATTTTGGCCAACTCCCTATTAAAATGTTCGGCTATCTCTTTGCTCCATTTTTTCTTTTTGGCCTTCACTACCATTTCATCTACTTCTTCTTCATAGGAAACCCCGCCCAATTCTTCTTGGATGGTTTTCATTTGCTGATGCAAGAAGTACTCTCTTTGTTGCTGATCCATATCGCTTCGCACCTTGGACTGAATCACGTTTTTGAGTTCCAGTTTTTGTAGCTCCACATTCATGTACTTTAGGGTAGCCAAAGCCCGCTCTTGAAGATTGTTAATCTCCAAAAGCTCTTGCTTATCTTTTACCTCTAAATTTAAGTTGGAAGAAACAAAATTGATAAGGAACGAATTACTTTGTATATTTTTAATAGCAAAGGAAGCTTCACTAGGAATATTAGGATTATCTCTAATGATTTTTAAGGCAAGTTCTTTAATTGACTCTATAATTGCCAAGAATTCTTTGCTATTTACGTCGGGGCGCTCTTCGTCCGCCTCTCGTACGGTAGCCGTCATATAGGGTTTTTCGGTAAGCACCTCGGCGATTTCAAAACGCTTTTTTCCTTGAATAATCACTGTAGTATTCCCGTCGGGCATTTGTAACACCCTTAAAATTCGGGCTACCGTCCCTAGGGTATTAATGTCTTTTATTTCCGGGTTTTCGGTTTCTTCATTTTTTTGCGAAACCACGCCAATTACTTTAGTGCCATTGTTGGCATCCTTAATCAATTTAATAGATCTATCCCTGCCGGCTGTAATCGGGATAACTACCCCGGGGAATAGTACCGTATTGCGCAAAGGTAAAATTGCCAATGTTTCCGGCAAGCCCTCATTATTCATCTCTTCCTCGTCCTCAGGGCTCAACAAGGGTATTAACTCCGAATCTTCATCGATTACCTGCAAAGACATATTGTCAAAATTTGAAATTTTAGAATCTCCCATAGCTATATAATCGGTCATTCTGTCACTTAATGTACAGCTGACTTTATTTAGTTCATATTTCCCTGCCTCTTAATCGCCTTTATCTAAGGCTATTCATTAAAAGCAAGCTTTTTTTTACATACCTTAAACGCAATTCCTGTGCCAACACAAAAAAAAATAAAAAAACTGTAACAATCTTGACATTGTTTCATCATTACATCAAACCAATCCCTTTTTGAGCCACAAAAAAGAACATATTGATATTGTATTGCAAAATTGCCGTGAGGGAAAGCAAAGTGCACAAATGGAAGTGTACCATCGCTATTACAAAGCCATGTACAATACTGCCATACGCATCGTAAAAAACAGTGCCGATGCCGAAGACGTTATGCAGGAATCCTTTTTAAAAGCATTTACAAAATTGAACAGTTACAGAGGTGAAGTTGCATTTGGCGCATGGCTAAAGCGCATTGTAATAAACCAAAGTATCTATCACTATCGACAACTTCAAAGAAATAACGAAGTAGACCTAGATGATGTGCTTTATAGGGTCGAAGATAATGAAGGAATTGTTACAGATCAGGAGGGTACCGAACTAAAGGCTCAAAAAGTATTGGAAACCCTAAAATCTTTAAAAGACAATTACAGAATTTCTTTGACCTTACATTTAATTGAAGGATATGATTACGAAGAAATATGCGAGGTGATGAACCTGAGCTATGCCAATTGCAGAACTTTGATTTCGCGAGCTAAGGAAAGTTTGAGACGCAAACTCATACCTATGTAATACGATAAGTGTGTATAGGGCATCTATAAAAAAAGACGGTACAAACCGATATTAACAAAGCTATAGCATTATATTACAGTATTTTGCCATAAATGAAACGAGACATGCTTAAAAGTATAACACACAGGAGAATGAGTATTGGCGCGTTATACTCCAGTGCTGAGCGCAGTAGAAACATGACCGATTTAAAAATATAAATGGAACACATGAAAAAAGACAAATTAGACGATGTATTTGACACGTTACAAAGTCAATTTGATGTTGAGGAGCCCATTGCCGGACACGCACAGCGATTCCTAATAAAACTGGAGAAGGATGCGAGAATACGTTCCATAGAAAAACGTAAAAATACGTGGTGGAAACCCCTATCTATTGCCGCTTCATTGGCCGTATTGCTATCCGGGAGTTATTTCTATTTTTTGGGTAATTCCGTAAAAGATCAGGTAGCTAAAATTTCGCCCGAGGCTTCTAAGACCGAGTTTTATTTCGCCAATCTTATTAACGATCAGGTAAAGCAACTGAAAAGCGAAAGCACGCCCGAAACCCAAAAAATTATTGAAGATACCTTAGTAATGCTTCAAAAATTAGAGAACGATTATAATTCGCTGGAGCAAGATTTGGTTCATGGCGGTAACAGTAAACTTATTCTGAGTGCCATGATTATCAATTTTCAAACGAGAATAGATTTAGTAAAAGATGTCTTAAAAAAGATAGAAACCATAAAAACATACAAAAATAATGCTGATGAAGACTATATTATTTAATAAAATTCTACTCCTCCTCTTTACCATACCGATGACGATTTGGAGTAATGACAGCACCTTAAAAGGCAAGTTTACGAAAGAAAAAACCGTTAAAAAAGAATTTTCTGTCAATGCCGATGCGCTCCTTAAAGTAAGCAATAGCTATGGCAATCTGCATATTACTTCTTGGAATGAAAATAGGGTTGTGATTGAGGTACACATTAAAACCAACGGCAATAATGAAGATCGGGTGCAGCAAAAATTAGATGAAATAAACATCGACTTCGAAAATAGTGGTAGCATGGTATCTGCAAAAACTAACTTCTCCAAAAGCAAGAGCTGGGGGTGGAACTGGAACAACAGCACTGTCAATATGCAGATTAACTACACCATAAAAATACCTGTAAAAAATAGTGTTAACCTCAGCAATGATTACGGCAGTATTTTATTGGATCGCATTGATGGGCATGCTAAAATAAGCTGTGATTACGGTCGTTTGGAAATTGGGGAACTCAGAGGAAGAAGCAATAGTTTGAGCTTTGATTACACTTCTAAATCCAGCATTGGCTATATTCATAGTGGTGAAATTAATGCAGATTATTCTGATTTTACTATTGAAAAGGCGGGAGATTTGTTGCTTAGGGCAGATTATACCAATTCTACTGTGGTACACATGGAAAATCTGGAGTATGCCTGTGATTATGGCAATATCGATATTGGTGCAGTTACTGATGTAAAAGGCAACGGAGATTACATCAATGTTAAATTGGGAACTGTACGTGGAAACGTAGCTATTTCATCGGATTATGGATCTATCCGGTTAAACGAATTAACCCCGGAGGCCGGAAACGTGCGCCTAACCACCAACTACACCAATGTTAAAATTGGATACAGTCCGTTCTATTATTTCGATTTTGAAATTAGAACCCGCTATGCCGGCGTTAGTGGAAAAGATAGTTTTGAAATGAGCGTTCATCAAGAAAAATCCAATGACCATTATTACAAAGGGTACTACGGACAACCAAACTCGGAAAAATCGATAGCTATCACAAGCAATTATGGTGGCATTTCGTTCACCAAAAATTAAATAAAAAATTTCTTGAAACTGACTATCCCCGAGGCAAGCCATAGGGGTATACTTCTACTGCGCTCAGTACGGGTCTCGCCAGTTTCATTTTAGCCTTTGAGCCAAAAACCGAAATTTTGTATTTTACCTCACCCGGAACTGCAAAAAGGCAGTTCCGATCGCTCCAAAGGAGCGATAAATAGGAAAACCCCGACCCTTGGGTCGGGGAATCTTTAAATTGAATCGATACAAACAATGTTACCTTATGAATAATATACTTAAAAACAAAAACATGAAAAATAGCTTTTTATTGGGATTTACGCTCCTTGTCATTACTATGGCTAATGGACAATGGGGCAAAAAAATTAAAGGAAATGGAAATGTGGTTTCCATAGAACGGAACACATTAGACTACGATGAGGTTTCAGTTGCCGGGTGGTTTAATGTGGAATTGGTTGAAGGTAAAGAAGGGAAAATAACCCTGAAAGGAGAGGAAAATCTACTGGAATATATTGAAACCGAGGTAAAAAACGGAAAATTAACCATTAAGGTCGAGAAGGGTGCTACCCTACAGCCATCTGGTTGGAAAAATACGGTTTTTGTTACCGTACCTGTAGAACGTATCGATGCGGTGAGTCTTTCGGGATCCGGTGATATAGTCGCAAACAAAATGTTAAAAGCGAATACTTTTAGAACGAATGTTTCAGGCTCCGGCAATGTCTCTTTGCGCGTGGAAGCGCAAACTCTTAGCACCACCGTATCGGGTTCTGGCGATGTACAACTCAGCGGACGCACAGAAGAATTAAGCGTTAGTGTATCAGGTTCCGGAGATTTAAAAGCTTTCGATTTAGATGCCGATCATGTAAACGTATCTATTTCAGGATCTGCAGATGTGAGGATAACGTCTAACAAATCGCTTAAAGCCCATGTTTCTGGCTCGGGGAATATTACGTACAGAGGTAATCCGGAGAGGTTGGAAAGTAAATCGTCTGGCTCAGGCAAAATCTCGAAGGGATAGCAAGACATCGAACCTTCAATAAAAAATTTCTTGAAACTGACTATCCCCAAGGCAAGCCATTGGGGTATACTTCTACTGCGCTCAGTACGGGTTTCGCCAGTTTCATATTAGCCTTTGAGCCAAAAACCGAAATGTTGTATTTTACCTCACCCGGAACTGCAAAAAGGCAGTTCCGATCGCTCCAAAGGAGCGATAAATAGGAAACCCCGACCCTTGGGTCGGGGAATCTTTAGATTGAAAAACGTGACCAGCAAGTGCTTTTTTTTTAAATCGCTTCAAAGAGAACTACGCAGTTCTCTTTTTTTTATGCACTCTAGTTAATAAAAAAGCTCCTATCAAAAAAAACAAACCCAAAAACAAGGTTGCATTGCGCATACTTCCGGTAACTTGAGCAATAAACCCATACATAAAAGTCCCAATGACGATCCCTATTTTCTCGGAAACATCGTAAAAACTAAAAAAGGAAGTGGTATCCATGGTATTGGGTATAAATTTAGAATAGGTAGAACGAGATAAGGCTTGAATACCTCCCATGACCAAGCCCACACAACCCGCAGCGATATAAAAACCGGTTGGGGTTATCACAAAATAGGCATAAATACAGATCAGTATCCATAGGCAGTTCACTACTACGAGCGTCTTTATATTCCCAAAAATACCAGACGCCTTTGCAGTCAGTGTTGCCCCAAGAATGGCCACCAACTGAATGACCAAAATACTGATTATTAGTCCCATCGTACGCTCGGTATCTGAACCCCAATGTATTTCTTCCTCCCCAAAATAAGTTGCAATAAGCATTACGGTCTGTACAGCCATACTATACACAAAAAAAGCACCGAGATACCTTTTCAACGTAGGTTCGTTACCCAACTGTTGCCAAACTTTTTGGAGTTCCTTAAAGCCATTTAGGATAACACGTTCCTTAGTGCCCGCTCTCCTATTTCCCTTAGGTAGGTTATAGAAGGTGTACTGACTAAAAATCATCCACCAAATCCCCACAGTAATAAAGGAATATTTCATGGCTTTTAGTTCGGTAATGCCACTTTCATCGGAGGTAATACCGAAACTATGTGGATACAAAACCATCGCCAAATTAAGGAGCAGCAAAATAACACTGCCGACATAACCCATAGAAAAACCCTTCGCACTAATACGATCTTGTTGTTCCGGATACGCTATATCTGGCAAATATGAATTATTGATGGCAAAGCTTACCCAAAATCCAACCAATCCAAAAAAGTAACACAGCAGTCCAAAATAAATATTTTCCAAAGAAAACCAATACAAACCAATGCAAGAAAACCCGCCTAGGTAGCAGAAAAATTTCATGAACATTTTTTTGTTGCCCAAATAATCGGCCACTCCGGACAGTAAAGGTGTTATAATGGCAATACACACAAAAGCAAGAGAAGTAGTATAACTGATTAAAGGTGCTCTGGCAATTTCTCTGCCAAAAACATGTATTTTTTCAATTTCCGCCGCTCTAAAAAGCGCACCGTAAAAAATGGGGAAAATGGCCGAGGATATTACTAGGCTGTACACGGAATTGGCCCAATCGTAAAAAGCCCAGGCATTCAACAATTTTTTACTGCCTTTGATGGGGGGAAACTGTGCCATTCCTAAAAAATTAAAGCTGCCCCGAAACAGAAACAGCTTTTATATAAAATAGTGTATATTTTACCATTATTTAAAAGAGGTAACCCCAAATTTGGCTGCTTCTTGCTTTGCGGCCGGCGCCCAAGCCGTAAGATTTGCAATTCGCGTATCATTAGATGGGTGTGTACTCATAAATTCCGGGGGAGCTTCTCCTCCGCTATTCGCCTTCATCCTTTTCCACAATTCAGCGGCTTCATCGGGATTATAACCGGCTATAGCCATAATTTGCAACCCAATTCTATCAGCTTCAGTTTCATGACCTCGACTAAAAGGCAGCATCACTCCTACTTGCGAACCTACACCATAGGCCTGATTAAAAATAGATAAAGTCGCCGGATCTTTTATAGCTACATTCCCTGCCACGGCGCCTAACTGTTGCAACGTGCCCGCAGACATGCGCTGGGCACCATGGTCGGCAAGCGCATGCGCTACCTCGTGACCCATAACCACCGCAACGCCTGTTTCGCCCTTACAAATAGGAAGAATGCCGGTGTAGAATACAATTTTACCCCCTGGCATAGCCCAGGCATTTACGTTTTTATCATCTACCAAATTATATTCCCATTTATAATCCTTTAGATACCCGGGATACCCGTTGGAATTTAACCATCGTTCTGCCGCTGAGGCAATCCGCTGCCCTACGCGAGTGATCATTTCGGCCTCGGGTGTGCCTTTTATAACTTTGTTTTCACCCAGAAACTGATCATATTGCGCAAAAGATGAGGGAAAAATTTGACTATTGGACATGAAATTAAGTGTGCTTTTTCCGGTAAACGGATTGGTCTTACATCCTTCAACGCCGAATAAAACGATCAAAACTACAAGAATTCTTTTCATGATGACTACTTTTTTAGTGCCGGAAAATTACAAAATTTTACTTTCCTGTAATATGCAATTCGGTAAAATCCTTATTTACTTCAATAATATTGCTGCCGTTCAATTTCACTTCAGAAAAACTGACCTTTTCATTGTCCACCTCAATATATTTAATCTTAAAAGGTAGACCGTGCAAGCGGAGTTTAAATTTTTTGTAGGAGGTGATGAAGGAACCGTCTTTAAATTGTTGTAGAATGAGTTCGTTTTCTTTTCCTCTTAACTTAAAATTCCGTAAGCTGTAAAGCCCTTTTTTATAATCATAACCGTCTTGACTGTCTTCATAGACCGAAGAGTTTTCGATACCTATTTTAAAATACACATCTAAAATGAGTTCTGTAATTTCCTTTTCTCCTACATATTGTTGTATGGGGTATTTCGGAATAATAGCTCCTTCTTTAATAAATAACGGAATCTTATCAATATCGGCTACCACCCATTTTTCCATACCCCCCTGAATGACTTCCCCATTCCAAAAATTATACCATTTGCCTCTTGGAATATACATACGCCTGCCTTTGGCATTGGGTTCTTGTACCGGACATACTAGAATTTGTTCTCCAAAAATAAATTCGTCTGTTCTAAAGTGGGTTTGGGTATCTTCCTGATCATAATGAACCAACGATTGTATCATAGGTACGCCTTCTTTGGCATATTTATAATACATGGTATACAAATAAGGTAAAAACTGATACCTAAGTTCTATGAATTTACGAACAATATCGGTTACTTCATCATCAAAAGACCAAGGTTCTTGGTCGCCATGGTCGCCACTAGAATGTACTCTACAAAAAGGGTGAAACACCCCCAGCTGTATCCATCGGGCAAAAAGCTCTCCATTGGGCTGTTCGGCAAAACCTCCAATATCCGAACCCACAAACGACATGCCACTCATGCACATACGCTGCACTTGTACATTGGCAATCCATAAATGTTCCCATGTGGCCACATTGTCTCCAGTCCAGGTAGACGTGTAGCGTTGTGCGCCTGAATAGGCAGAACGCGTAATAACAAATGGTCGTTTAGGATACGAAAATTTCTTGACGCCCTCATAGGTGGCTCTTGCCATTTGTGTACCGTAAACATTATGTGCTTTTCTATGGCTGCATGGATGGCCGTCATAATCATGGCGTACATCTAAAGGAAAAGTTTTTGTAGGTACTTCCATTACTGCAGGTTCGTTCATATCATTCCAAACCCCTTTGATGCCAATTTCACCGATCAGATCCTTGTAAAGGCCTGCCCACCATTCCCGAACTTCAGGATTCGTGAAATCTGGAAAATTACATTCTCCCGGCCATACTTTACCACGCATATAAGGCCCATCACCTCTTTTACAGAAATAATCATTGTCCTTGGCTTGTTGGTAGACCCAATAATCACTATCAATTTTAATTCCCGGATCTATAATTGCCACGGTTTTGAAGCCGCTATCTGTAAGCTCCTTTACCATTTTCTTGGGATTTGGAAAATAGTTGTGGTTCCAGGTAAAGCATCTAAAGCCTTCCATATAATCAATATCTAAATAAATACCGTCACAGGGTATCTTCAATTTCCGAAAAGTATTGGCTATTTCTTTTACCCGACTTTCGGGATAATAACTCCATTTGGACTGATGAAATCCAAGGACCCACAAAGGCGGTAACTCCGGTTTCCCGGTTAAATCGGTATATGCCTTTACGACTTGCGGCATTTTTGGCCCATAGAAAAAATAATAGTTCATTTCGCCACCATCTGCCCAAAAACTGGTTACATTACGCCGTTCATGCGAAAAATCGAAATGCGTCCTAAAAGTATTGTCAAAGAAAATACCGTAGGCCATATTATTGTGAAGTCCCACATAAAATGGAATAGCTTTGTATAAAGGTTCCTGATCTTTTCCAAAAGCATATTGATCGGTTGCCCAATTGTTGACCCGTTTTCCTTTAAGGTTAGAATGTGTGGCCTTATCGCCCATAGCGTAGAAACTTTCCGAAGATTGGGTTATTTTGCTCATTTTTACGGTATTACCACCGTACTCATAATTTTCTTCCCAATGAAAACCCAGCTCATCTTCGTTAATAATATGTCCGTCTAAATCGGATATCTGTATGCGCAGCGTCTTTTTGTCGACCAGTACTTTTAGCTTTTCAGTAACGACCCAAAATTCTGTACTTGCTTCAATCACTTCCAAATGATTGTAGCCGTTACTTGCATCGTCGCTAATCGCATAAGAAAAATCGGGTTCAAATAAATTCTCGGTAGCGTAGCGAAACCGCAAGGCGGTATCTTGAAGTATGGTAAGCTCTAAAATCACACCGTTTTCGGTGGTAAAATAAATTCGATCTGTATCCCTACGATAATCAATAATCGTATTAGGGTATAGATTTCCTTTATATTCAAGTTCGGTATTGGTAATCATATTTCTCTTGTTATTGAAATGGACTTACAAAAAAAGAACATTAAAGGGTAATAATAAAACATTATCACAATCATATTTCAACTATAACGTTGTAGGGTTCTGATATTAGTTAAAAACCATTATAAAATAGCTCAATTGACGATTATTTTAAATTTTCAACGCGCATTCTCAAAAAAGTGGAACGCTTTTTGAAAAGCGCTTAAAGATAGAATTAAATTCTTTTAGATATATTTACTAATCTTAATATTAAATTCATGAAAAACGTAGCGTTATTTGCATTCCCTTTTTTAGCTTTATTTTTAATAGCCTGTGATGGATCTGACGGACCTCCGGGGCCTCCCGGTCGCGATGGACTAGACGGTGAAGACGGAATTAATATTTTGGGGGAGGTATTAGAAATTGAAGGGGATTTTTCGGCAGCCAACAATTATTCATTGTTTTTTGAATTTCCCCAAACCATAGAAGTTTTTGAATCGGATTTGGTGTTGGTGTTTATTTTGTTTGAACAAACCCAAGATGGTAACGGACAACCGGTAGATGTATGGCGCTTACTGCCCCAAACTCGGATATTAGATCAAGGTCTTTTGCAATACAATTTTGACCATACCTTTTTGGATGTCAACATTTTTATGGAATCGGACTTTGATTTAAGCACTTTACCCCCCGGCGATACCCAGAACCAAATCTTTAGGATTGCTGTGGTGCCTGCCGATTTTTCACAAAGCGCCAAGGTTGACTTCTCTAATCTCGATGCCCTAATGGGTACTTTAAATATAAAAGAGCAAGACATTAAAAAGTTTTAATCGCAATTAAACGAAACGCACATGAGATGCTCAAAAAAAAGGACTTCTTCATCGCTGTGAACAGAAGTCCTTTTTTTAACAAAAGGGTGCAAATTGGCCCTACAGATGGGATGTAATTAAATTTGATTTCAATGTTAAAAAATATCAGCTTATATCTTTTAATAGTGTGCTTTGGTTGCAAAGGCGTTTCTCAGGAAAAAGAAGACTTGACGAGCCAAAAAACGGCTGAAAAGAAACAATTCGCCATTACCAAAACCGAGGACGAATGGAAAAACCAGCTTACCGATATTCAATTTTATATCCTTAGAAAAGCAGGCACCGAAACACCATTTAGCAGCCCATTATTAAATATAAAAGAAAAAGGAACTTATGCTTGCGCTGCGTGCGGCACAGCACTATTTAAAAGTGAGTACAAATTTGATTCCGGTACCGGATGGCCTAGTTTTGATAGGGAAATTCCCGGAAATGTGGCCTATGATCTGGATTATGACCTTGGTTACAAACGCATAGTAGAGCACTGTGCCACCTGCGGGGGACATTTAGGGCATGTTTTTGACGATGGCCCCCGCAATACGACCGGAAAAAGGCATTGTATAAATGGTGCCGCACTACAATTTGTGCCTACCCCATAGGAACAATTTTATTCCAAAACAGATTTTTTTTTGAACCACCTTCTTTTAAAATGTAAATACTATTACCTCCTTTACGTTTGGTTTTGTATTTTTGCCCCGCACGATATAAGATCAAATAAAAATAACTATGAGCACTTTCGATATTATTGTTTTGGGTAGTGGGCCTGGTGGATATGTTACTGCCATTAGAGCCTCTCAGTTGGGTTTTAAAACAGCGATTATAGAAAAGGAAAGTTTAGGCGGTGTTTGCCTTAACTGGGGATGTATTCCTACCAAA
Organism: Aurantibrevibacter litoralis; assembly: GCF_034651555.1. Lineage (NCBI taxonomy): Bacteria > Pseudomonadati > Bacteroidota > Flavobacteriia > Flavobacteriales > Flavobacteriaceae > Aurantibrevibacter > Aurantibrevibacter litoralis. Next base: position 91,425 of record NZ_JAYEEQ010000002.1, read on the forward strand.
GCACTATTAAAATCAGCTCAAGTATTTGAATACTTACAACATGCAGGCGACTATGGGCTAAAAGCAGATGGTGTAGACAAGGATTTTACTGCCGTGGTACAACGCAGTAGAAATGTGGCCGATGGTATGAGTAAGGGCGTGCAGTTTTTAATGAAGAAAAACAAGATCGAAGTTATTAAGGGGCATGGCACTTTAAAGTCCGGCAAAAAAGTAGCTGTAAAAGCAGAAGACGGTACAGAAACGGAATACAGCGCGCAGCACATCATTATTGCTACCGGTGCCCGAAGCCGAGAATTGCCCAATCTTCCTCAGGACGGAAAAAAAATAATTGGATACCGACAGGCGATGACTTTGGAGAAACAACCCAAAAAATTAATTGTCGTTGGTAGTGGTGCCATTGGTATTGAGTTTGCCTACTTCTACAATGCCATGGGCAGCGAGGTTACGGTGGTAGAATACTTGCCCAATATTGTTCCTGTGGAAGACGAAGATGTTTCCAAGCAATTGGAGCGCAGTTTTAAAAAGAGTGGAATTACCATTATGACTTCTGCCGAAGTAACTTCGGTAGATACATCGGGCGATGGTGTAAAAGCTACGGTTAAAACCGCCAAAGGGGAACAAATAGTAGAAGCGGACATTCTTCTTTCTGCGGTTGGCATCAAAACAAATATAGAAAATATTGGCCTGGAAGCAGTAGGTATTGCCACGGATAGGGATAAGATTGTAGTGAATGATTATTACCAAACCAATATCCCCGGGTACTATGCCATTGGCGATGTAACACCGGGGCAAGCTTTGGCGCATGTGGCTTCTGCCGAAGGTATTTTGTGTGTAGAAAAAATAGCCGGAATGCATGTAGAGGCCTTAGATTACGGCAACATCCCGGGTTGTACTTATTGTACACCAGAAATTGCTTCTGTGGGGCTTACGGAGAAACAAGCGCGTGAAAAAGGACTCGATATTAAAGTGGGTAAATTTCCATTCTCGGCAAGTGGTAAAGCAAAAGCCAGTGGCGCTTCAGATGGTTTTGTAAAAGTGATTTTTGATGCCAAATACGGAGAATGGCTCGGTTGCCACATGATTGGTGCCGGTGTTACCGACATGATCGCGGAGGCCGTTGTTGCGCGAAAATTAGAAGCTACGGGGCACGAAATACTAAAAGCAGTGCATCCGCACCCTACCATGAGTGAAGCGGTTATGGAAGCCGTAGCCGATGCCTACGGAGAGGTCATCCATTTATAAATTCTTCCGAAAAAACCAAAAAGCAATGTTACAAGCGTTTAGAATTACAGCCATTCTGGAGGGTATTTCGTATTTGCTCCTTTTTGGAGTTGGAATGCCCTTAAAATACGGGTTTCAGATAAAAGAACCCAACATCTATATCGGATATGCTCATGGCTTTTTGTTTGTAGCCTATGTGGCTTTGGCCGTTCTTGTTTGTATTGAAAAAAGATGGGGGATTAAACGATTTTTAATTTTATTTGGAGCTGCACTCCTTCCGTTTGCTACATTTTACATCGATAAAAAGTATTTAAAACCAATAACTCCCATTCTAAAATAGTAGGGGCTTACTTTGTTTCCTGATTCAATCGGTAAATAGCCCCATCGAAACTACATATATAAAGCTCGTTTTGGTTGTCTGTACCAAAGGAGGAGATATTTAATCCGCTATTCAAAAGTAATTCATTGTTACCTACCGAAGTGCCATTCACGGCAAGTGCCCAAATGCGACCCGATACAAAATCGGCATAAATGTAATGACTGCGCAATTGGGGCAACAGACTTCCCCGATACACATAGCCTCCGGTAATGGATACATCTCCGGCATTATGAGTGTATTCAAACACGGGCGGCACTAAGGATTCTGTATCGCATTCATTGCCCGAAAAACAAGCGGTACCTTCCAAAAAATTCCAACCATAATTTGCCCCTTTTTGAATAATATCTATTTCCTCAAGTTCGCCTTGACCAACATCGCCTGCCCACAATGCAGCGGTTTCTACGTCGAAGCTCATGCGCCAAGGATTGCGCAAGCCATACGCAAAAATTTCCCTTCGGAAGACCGTACTTTCTGCATAAGGATTATCGGGCGGAATAGCGTAATTGAGACCGTCGTCCATGCCATTGACATCTATCCGAAGTATTGATCCGAGAAGATTCTCTCGGTTTTGGGCATTTCCTTGCGGATCGCCGCCAGAACCACCATCGCCCACAGCAATATACAGAAATCCATCCGGTCCAAATGCCAATTGCCCTCCATTGTGGTTTGTAAACGGTTGCGGTATTTGAAGTAGTATGACTTCACTGTTTGCATCGGCATTATTAGCATCAGTCTCCATAACACTAAAACGGGATACTACGGTGGTATTTCTGGAGGTATTGTAATACACATAAAAGTAGCCATTAGTTGCAAAATCGGGATGAAAAACCATACCCAACAATCCCATTTCGTTCTCGCTATCATCTACCCTGTTACCTATATCAAGAAAAACGGTGCTTTGTGGTACCGTAGTTTCATTTGGAAACACCAAGATACGCCCTCTTTGCTCTACCACAAAAATACGATTAGTTCCATCATCAGGGCTTTGCACATCCAAAGGGCGGCTAAATCGAAGTTCCGGAAATGCATTGGTGAGGCGTACCGTAAACGTATCGGGTAGATTGTTCGCTCCATTATCCGAATCATTACGACTGCAGGAACCCAAAAGAAGAAACAGTATAAGCCATTGATATCTCATTTCACCAATTTTAGATTATCGTCTAGGGTTTAGAATGCAACGGAGGAAACGAGAAACTATTGTACATTTTTAATTTAAAAAAGCCCACCCATGGCTCACATACAACTATAAAAAACTCTGTATGGCCAGATCATAACTCTGAAGTCCAAAACCCAACACAACCCCTTTGGCTCCGCTGGAAATATAAGAAACATGTCTAAAATCTTCTCTCTTGAACGTATTGGAGATATGCACTTCTACAACCGGCGTACTTATGGCTTTTACGGCATCACCAATGCCCACCGAGGTATGTGTATACGCCGCCGCATTAAGAATAATACCGTCATATGAAAAACCAACGGCTTGTATCTTGTCTATAAGTGCTCCTTCGATGTTCGACTGAAAATATTCTAATTGCACTGTTTTAAACTTAAATTGCAGCTGTGTAAAATAATCCTGAAATGTGGTACTTCCATAGACCTCAGGCTCCCTTTTTCCCAATAGATTCAGGTTGGGACCATTAATAATTATTAATTTCATGTGTTTCTATTTATTCTTTTATCGGTCATGCTTCGACTGCCCTCAGCACAGGAATGTAACTCGCCAATACGCTCTCTTGTGTGTTGCACTTTATAGCATGGCTCGTTTCATGTATTTGTGTTTATTGTTTTTCAGCCCACCTACGGTGCATTCAAGGAAACATCGCCCTCGATTATTAAAAAATAATTAGGGCTATTTTATCAACACAAATATTTACAAATCATTGATTATTAATTATTCACATCGATTACTACAGCTCCCTTTTTTAATACCTACCCGCTTACCCCATTCAGGTAGGTTCTGAGCTCGGAATTTGAGTTTTTCAACTACAATTTCAATGATACCCGAGATGATTTCGTAAAAGTATCTAAAAAAATTGTCAGAAAAAAGAATTACACCGCCGTGGAAGTTGTATCCTGAACGGGTATTGCCGTACACAATGCAAATGTTAGACTCTCTTTTTATTAAAACACAATTGGTCTATCTTTGAGGTATGAATTGGCGACAAGCATTGCAAGACTACCTGCATTATCTGCAAATAGAACGGGGACTTTCTCATAACTCTATTACGAACTATAGCTTGGATTTGCACAAACTCATCGCTTTTTTGGAATCCAATAAAAATGCACCTAGTCCCGTTGCCATAGACAAAGGAATGGTACAACAATTTATTTATGAAATTTCAAAAACCCTAAACCCCAGAACACAAGCCCGTATTATATCGGCATTGAAGGGGTTTTTTAATTATTTGGTCTTTGAGGATTACCGCAAAGACAATCCTATGGATTTGGTGGAGTCTCCAAAAATTGGACGAAAATTACCAGATACCTTATCCGAGGATGAAATAAACCAACTTATTTCGGCCATCGATTTGTCCAGTCCCGAAGGAGAACGCAACCGTGCCATCTTAGAAACGCTATACGGCTGCGGCTTGCGTGTTTCAGAACTTACCGGGCTTGCACTATCTGATTTATTTTTTGAAGAAGGTTTTATTAAAGTAAAAGGCAAAGGCGATAAACAACGGTTTGTTCCTATTAGTGCTATCAATAAAAAGTATATAATCTGCTATGTTCAGACGATACGAGCGAAACAAAAAGCGCAGAAAAATTTTGAAGATATCCTCTTTTTAAACCGTCGTGGCAAACAACTAACTCGGGCTATGGTCTTTACAATCATTAAACGGCTTGCCGAAAAAATTGGATTACACAAAACCATTAGTCCGCACACCTTACGCCATTCCTTTGCCACTCATTTATTGCAGAACGGAGCCGACTTAAGATCTATTCAACTGATGTTAGGGCACGAAAGCATTACGACCACAGAAATTTACATGCATTTAGATCGCTCCTATTTAATAGAGGTTTTAAACACCTATCATCCCCGAAAATAGTACTCTATCACACCTTACCTTTTAGTCCCTAAACTGGCTGTAATTTCTCTTGTAGGGTCTAATGATTAAGCGGGCTTCCCTATCAAACCTAATGTAATTGTACACCCAATTAATAAATACCACCATACGATTTCGAAATCCTATGAGAAAAAAAAGATGTACAAACATCCAAACGAACCAAGCAAATACACCCTGAAATCGATACCGTTTTAGATCTACTACCGCCTTATTTCTTCCCACCGTGGCCATACTTCCCTTATCTACGTACGCAAAAGGAATCATCGGTTTGTTTTTTAATAATCGAATAAGGTTGTCGCCCAATTGCGTGCCTTGTTGCATCGCCGGTTGCGCCATCATTGGGTGTCCGCGAGGATACTTTTCACTTTCCATTGCTGCAATATCACCAATTGCAAAAATATGCTCATACCCTAAAACTTGATTAAAAACATTTACCCTTACTCTATTGCCCCCTGCCAATAGTGTTTCGGCGTCCAAACCAGACACTGTGGCACCTTTAACACCCGCAGCCCATACTAATGTAGCCGAATCAAAAGTGAGATCGGTCATGGTCGTAACGGTTTTGCCGTCATAGCCTGTAACCCGAGTGTTTTTCCAAATCTGAACGCCCAAATGTTCTAGAAAATCTTCGGCTTTTTTAGAGGCTTGTAGGCTCATTTCATTCAATATTCGGTCACTAGACTGTATAAGATTTATCTGTACTCGGCGTGTGTCCAAATCGGGATAATCTTTTGGCAAAATACCCTTTTTTATTTCCGCTAAGGCTCCAGCCAACTCCACTCCCGTGGGACCACCTCCTACAATTACAAAATTCATCAAAGCATCTCTTTCATGCATTTGATCCGTTAACAAAGCCTGTTCAAAATTTTCCAAAATAAGGCTTCGGAGGTTCAACGATTGCGGTATGGATTTCATTGCCATACTATTTTTGGCTATTTCGGCATTCCCATAATAATTGGTTACAGATCCCGTGGCCAAAACCAAATAATCAAAACGCAATTCACCAATGGAGGTGATGAGCGTTTTATCGTTCAGCTTAATCTTTTTTACATGAGCTAATCGGAAATAAAAATTGGGATAATCTTTTAAAATTTTACGAATGGGATACGCTATGGAATCGGGTTCTAACCCACCGGTAGAAACTTGATATAATAAAGGTTGAAAGGTGTGGTAGTTGTGTTTATCTAACAGAACCACTTGCACTTCTTGCTTGCTCAATTTTCTTGCCAGAGAAATTCCGGCAAAACCACCACCGATAATCACTACTCTTGGAAAACTGGACTGCGGAACATTCATTTAAAATTTTTAGTTCAAATGTAAACATTCACAGCATTATGGCAGAATATAATGTGGCTTTATCTTATATTTAAACATGAAAAGGAAATTTGGTTTTTTGAGGAATAGAAAAGTATTCGTAGCACGCAACGAATACAGGCCTTAATAAATTGAAATGACCTCTAACAATTAGGAATAGAGTTCCAAATTGATAAAAAAATTCTTGAAACTGACTATCCCCGAGGCAAGCCATAGGGGTATACTTCTACTGCGCTCAGTACGGGTTTCGCCGGTTTCATTTTGGCCTTTGGGCCAAAAACCGAAATTTTGTATTTTACCTCAGCCGAAACGGCAAAAAGGCAGTTTCGACCGCTCCAAAGGAGCGGTAAATAGGAAAACCCGACCCCAAGGGTTTGGGAATCTTTAAATTGAAGTGTGTTAAAACGTAACCAAGATAAAAAAATGTGTGCATTTTACCGTTTTTTTGTGCTGTAGCTTAATGCAATAAAAAACCTATAATACTTAAATTGATTCTTATGAGAACTTTACTGACTACCTTATTGTTAGCCCTATGTTTTGTGCCACTTATGGCTCAAAAAAAAGTAGATGATGTATTGAAAAGACTGGATGAACAAAGTGTGACCTACGGCAATATTGCCCAAAATATTTGGGATTTTGCAGAAATGGGCTATTTGGAAGAAAAAAGTGCAGCACTCCTACAAAGTACCCTGAGTAATGCCGGGTTTTCAATACAGCAAGGTGTTGCAGGTATACCCACCGCTTTTATTGCAGAATATGGCAATGGTGCACCCATAATTGCCATTATGGGGGAATACGATGCGCTTCCCGGTCTTTCCCAAGAAGCGGTAGCAGAAAAACAATCGGCCGGTAAAGCCGCGGGGCATGCCTGCGGCCATCATCTTTTCGGCACAGCGTCAACAGCGGCGGCTATAGCTGTAAAAGATTGGATGGCGGCTAGCAACACTAAAGGCACCATTCGCTTTTATGGCACCCCCGCCGAAGAAGGCGGCTCTGGAAAGGTATATATGGTGCGCGAAGGTCTTTTTGATGATGTAGATGTGGCCTTACATTGGCATCCCGGTTCACAAAATGCAGCCAATGCCGGTGCTGCCCTGGCAAATAAATCGGCTAAATTTCGGTTCTACGGAGTGTCGGCACATGCCGCCGGAGCACCCGAAAGAGGACGATCTGCGCTGGATGGTGTAGAAGCCATGAACCACATGGTAAATATGATGCGCGAACATATTCCGGAGCAGGCTAGAATCCATTATGTGATCACCAACGGTGGAAAAGCACCCAATGTAGTGCCCGACTTTGCTGAAGTGTATTACTATGCAAGACACAATACCAGAGATATTGTCATCGATATTTTTGATCGTATTGTAAACGCTGCGGAAGGAGCGGCTATAGGCACAGGAACCCGTATGGATTATGAAATGATTGGCGGCACTCATGAATTGTTGCCCAACCTTACGTTACAAAAACTTATGCATGACAACCTCACAAAGGTGGGCGGTTTTACCTATACCCCAGAAGAGCTGGCTTTCGCCAATAAAATAAGTGCCAGTTTAGGGGCAGAAAAAACAGATATTGCCACCGTTAAAAATGTACAACCTTATAAAACAGAAGCCAAAGCTTACGGATCTACCGATGTGGGTGATGTGAGCTTTGCGGTGCCCACAGCAGGGCTTTCTACCGCTACTTGGGTGCCAGGCACTGCCGCGCACAGTTGGCAGGCAGTCGCCGCAGGAGGTACCTCCATTGGACGCAAAGGGATGATGGTGGCTGCAAAAACCTTGACCCTTACCGCTATTGATTTGTTTCGTAACAAAGATATGGTAAGTAAGGCCAAGCAAGAGCTTGTAGAACGAAGGGGCGCTAATTTTGTGTATACACCGCTATTGGGTGATAGGGCACCAGCCTTAGACTACAGAAAATAAAATGTGGTAAGGCCTAAAAGGGCTTTACTGCCAGCGTTGCTACTGCTTTGGTCGTAGCCCTGAAAGCGACATGGTAAAAAATGATTATCATCCTTATCGGGCACTAGGTACAGTTTTTTCAAAGACCTTTATTCCGCTAGAACGTGGCCTGTATCCTACCACTTTTCATCGTCGGTTTTTTTATCATGGTGTAACAAAATAATAGAAAATACTACTTATATACACAAATACCAGCCAAAAGATTGACTAAGGAACTGGAACATCATTTTGTTAAAGCGCTAGAGAGCAATCAAAATATTGTTCATAAGGTGTGTACGCTGTATACCAATGATCAAGATTCGCATAAGGATTTGTTTCAAGAGATAACGATTCAGCTTTGGCAGGCGTACCCCAAGTTTCGAGGGGAGTCCAAATTCAGTACATGGATGTACCGTGTGGCCCTGAATACAGCTATAACCTTATATCGAAAAAACAAACGAAACATTGCCACAACCGATTATGATTCGGTACTATATAAAATAAAAGTAGACGAATACGACGAAACTGAGGAGGAACAATTAAAACTGCTATATACTGCGGTAAAACAACTAGGTGATATTGACAAAGCCTTGGTATTTCTCTATTTGGAAGATAAGGGATATCCGGAAATTGCGGAAACACTTGGCTTAACGGAGGTAAACGTACGGGTTAAAATGAACCGAATAAAAAACAAATTAAGAACTATTTTAAATCCTTAGGCTCCCATGATGGATGAATTGGAATTATTAAAAAAGGATTGGCAGCGCAATGAAGAAAATTATCCAAAATTTTCGGAAAGCGATATTTATCCAATGTTGTTGAGAAAATCGTCGTCCATAGTACGTTGGATATTTTATATCAGTATTATTGAGTTTATTCTTCCGCACTTACTCTTTTTGGTGCCGACTGTTCGAAATAGCATGAAAATTTATGAGGAAATGGGCTTGCATCATGTTTTTATGATCCTAACTGCCATACAATATACCGTAGTTATTTTCTTTATGTTTCAGTTTTATAAACGCTATCGAGAAATTTCGGTCCTAGACAATGCTAAAAAACTACTTTCTAATATTCTTAAAACCCGAAGAACCGTAAAGCATTACGTGCTTTTTTGTCTTTCTATGATCGTTATTTCCTATGGGGTTTTTATGGTAAGCATTTATTTAAATGACAATTTTGTGGAAAATTTTGAGCTTGGAGAAAGGACCAAAAACATAGCCCCCGAGAAACTAAAGACCACGCTAATTGCCTTTATAGGAGTTATAGGTGTATTCCTTACCGTAGTAATGGGTGTTGTGTACTTTTTGTTGTATGGGCTGCTGCTAAGAAAACTGAAAAAAAATTATAAGGAACTACAGCAACTTGAAGTTTAGCTTTTTTTAGCACTCCATCTGCGCTCTTGGTTTTCTGCTTCTAGAGCCATTAACTCGGATTGGGGAATTACCTTTAAAAAAGAAGGGTGTTGCTCAATGGCGTATTCCAACTTTTCAATGATAGATTCTGCTGTTTCGTTGTCATAATCTATATCCAAGGGTTCCTTAATGACCATAGACTGTAATATTCCCTTTTTCTTTATACGCAACCCTTTTTTATCAAAAGAACGTCGAAACCCATCGATGACCACGGGTACCACAATAGGTTTGTATTTTTTGATAATGTGTGATGTGCCTTTGCGCAACGGTTTCCAAGGCGTTGTAGTTCCTTGTGGAAAGGTAATGACCCACCCGTCGCGTAACGCCATCCCGATATTAGATATATCGCTCATTTTTACCTGTCGGTTCACCTCCCTGCCTTCAGCACGCCAGGTGCGCTCTACACTTATAGAGCCAGCATACGCCAAGATTTTGGTTAAAAGACTTTTCTTCATGGTTTCCGCAGCCGCCACGTAGTACATATTTAATTTAGGATTCCATATGTATCCTAAATTTTTTATAGAGTTTTCTCGACCCTTTAGACTGGCATTAAAAACATGAAACATGGCTACCACATCGGCAAAATAGGTTTGATGATTGCTCACAAATAACACGTTATTTTGTGGAAGGTTTCTAATAATATCAGATCCTTCAATCTCCAATTTATTAAAACCTTTATAACGTTGATGCGATATTAATGCCAAGATACGAATGAGCCATTTTTTCAACAATAAGCTGTGGCCAAAGGGATTTTTTTTAAATAAGCTCATAGGTGTTGTTGCTTCCTTTCAAAATTACAAAATAGGTAGTTTATAAAACTTGTTTTAAGAGCTCTTTAACTTCACTTAGCATCATTGCTGTAGCTCCCCAGACAATATAACCATTAAAATGAAAAGCCGGCACCGAAATATTGGAGGCGTAAGAAGTGCTTAAATTTTGTTTGATGACTTTACCATCATCCAAAAAATCGATCAAAGACACCTCGACCAAGGCTGCTACTTCCTCCTTTTGAATCCGGAAAGGTACCGTTTTTTTATAGAGTCCCAAATACGGTTGCACACTAAAATTACTTGGAGGAATATAAACTTGACTAAGCGACCGAACCACATGTACCCCACGCTGAGGTACGCCAACCTCTTCTTGAGTTTCTCGTAAGGCCGTAGCCAACAAATCGATATCCCCGGGCTCAACCTTTCCGCCTGGAAAGCTAATTTGATTGCTATGCACGCCATTATACGCTTTTCGCAACATAAGCAATAAATAGGTTTGGCGGTCTTCCTTAGGATAAAAAAGCGCCATGACGCCGGCTTTTTTTGGAGTTACTCCCTTTTGTAATGCCTTTTCCATTTCGGCCATACGGATGGGTGGCACCATTTTATAGTGCGCTGTAGTGCCCGGAAGTGGCAGATTTTTTATTTTTGAACTTAGTGCATAAAAATCATCAAAATTCATGACTTTAAAGGTAGGTACATACGTTGCAATAATACTATTAATTTTGCTACTAGGCTGCAAAAACAATACCAGTGAGCCTCCAAAATCTAACGTTAAAGCTGCTATTCAGCAAGATACCGTAGTATCTGATCCCCCCGGAAGCACAGAAGAAGAACGTGAACCCGAATTTGTGCTTACCGAAGAAAATGCCATTGACTTTTTCTTTAACTATCACAAAACGGTAACGGAAAACAAGGTAAAGCTCACGACAAACCTAGGAAGTTTTACCCTAGAGTTGTTTGACAATGTCCCGTATCACAAATCTAACTTTATTTATCTTACCAAAAAGGGCTATTTCAATAATACCCTTTTTCATAGGGTTGTAAAGGATTTTATCATTCAGGGTGGAAATGCCGATACCAAGGAGGTAGGTAAAAAAAGGGCGCAAATTGGCCACTACTTGTTACCGCCAGATACCCGAAAAGGCCATCGTCATCATCGAGGCACCATTTCCATGCCAAGTAGCGAAATAGACAATCCGCATATGTTGGCTTCTCCTTACGAATTTTTCATTGTAGTTACCCAACCGGGGTCGTATCATCTGGATGGGGAGTACACTCCATTCGGGAAGGTTATTGATGGTATGGATGTCGTAGATCTCATAAACCAACAACCTGTGGACAAAGGCGATTGGCCTTCGCAAAACATTTATATTTTAAATGCCGAAGTGATAGAATAATCCTTATTTTGATAATCTTATCAAAAAAACTAATAACAACAGCTATGGGTTTTAAAAGAAAAGTGTACACTCTTTTAGAGGTTTCCGACAAACCGAACAGTGCAAGTTATAATTTTGATGTTTTTATTATTTCTTTGATCGTCCTCAATGTTTTGGCCATTGTTTTGGAATCTGTGGCCTCACTTGCGCAACAATTTAGCACAGGTTTCCAAATTTTTGAACTGTTTTCTGTCTTCGTATTCACCATTGAATATGTGTTAAGGGTGTGGACCGCAAATCTGAACCCCAAATACAGCACACCGATTGCAGGAAACGTCCGTTATGCATTTACGCCACTTGCAATCATTGATTTGTTGGCCATCCTTCCCTTCTTCCTTCCGCTGCTGGGTGTAGACCTTAGATTGTTGCGCATTCTTAGGATATTCCGCATCTTCAGACTTTTCAAAATCACAAGATATGTTGATGCGCTTGCGGACATACGAATGGTCTTCAAACAAAAGAAAGAGGAGCTTGTCATTTCCCTGATGCTTACCTTATTCCTTTTATTAATAGCTTCTACCCTCATGTTTTATGTAGAAAATGAATCGCAGCCCGATAAATTTTCAAGTATTCCCGAAACCATGTGGTGGGGTATAGCAACCTTAACCACGGTGGGCTACGGTGATATTTATCCGGTAACTCCAATGGGGCAGCTACTGGCAGGGGTCATTGCCATTATAGGAATTGCCTTTTTAGCACTGCCTACAGGGATTCTTGCCTCTGGTTTTTCTGAAGCCTTTCGCAAAGAAAAATCTTCGGATCATTGTCCGGCATGCGGACAAAGTATACCAAGTAAAGAGGCGATTTCTTAACTAATTTTGAGTACCGATCTCGATTCTAGAAAATAATCCAAAGACTTAAAAAAATAGGGCAATGTCATATTGTAATGGGTTGCCAATTGCATGTGCTGATAATTTTAATTAGAAGGCGTTATCAAAAAGTTGGTTTTTGTATTTCCACTTTCCCTTTTATTCGGTACATTTAAAAAATATACCCTGTTTCTCATGAAAAAAAGTACTGCTATTTTCTTTTTTATTATTTCTTTAGTCCTAGTCGCCCCATGTGCGGCTCAAGATTTTCTTTATGGTGACCCACTCCCCGATGCTCCTGAATTGTCGGCTCGTGGGGCATACGAAATTGGGGTGCGTACAATGCATCTTTTAAATAAAGGACAAATAGACATCTTAAATTCTAAAGAGGGCAAAGATCCTTTATACGATAGACCCATTACCGTTGAAATTTGGTACCCTGCCGTGATCCCTGAGGGTGCCACACCTTTAGTAACCTATGAGGAGGTCATGGGTACTCGAGGCGATACCTTACGACCCTTAATTCCTTTTACCTTTAAAGGACGTGCCCTACGCGATGCCGTTCCAATGACCAAAGACGGTTCTCTTCCTTTGATTATAGTGTCGCACGGCTATGTGGGATCGCGTTATTTAATGACCTATTTAACCGAAAATTTAGCCTCTAAGGGATATGTTGTTGTTGCAATAGATCATACCGAATCTACTTTTGCCGATGCCAACGCCTTTACAAGTACCCTTCTGAACCGTGCTTTGGATATCCGCTTTGTGTTGAATGCTATGGAAGATCTTGGAAAACCCTCTAGCAAAGACCCTTTAAAAGGATTTATAGATACCAACAACACGGCTATTATTGGATATTCTATGGGTGGCTTTGGGGTACTCAATGTAGCCGGTGCAGGCTACAGCGATGCGTTTACCAAATTTACGGTAGGCATGACCGGTGGCAGTAACGCCATTGGTATGCACGCCGCAAGTAATTCGACATATCAAAAGAAAACAGACCCTAGAATTAAAGCGGTGGTAGCCTTCGCCCCTTGGGGAATGGAACGTGGTGTTTGGGATGCCGAAGGGTTAAAGGGACTAAAAACCCCTACCCTATTCGTTGCCGGAAGCGAAGATGATATTTCGGGATATGAAAACGGAATTAAGGCGCTATATACGGGGGCTGTAAACGCCGACCGATATTTGCTTACCTACAAAAATGCCAGACATAACACGGCTCCCAATCCTCCTCCGGCAGAATCGCTTCAATCTGGTTTACACTTAGATGAATACTACCGCTATGCCGATCCCACATGGGATCAACGAAAAATAAACAATATAAACCAGCATTTTGTTACCGCTTTTCTAGGTAAATATGTAAAAAAACAGGATTTTGAGGTCTATCTTAGTATCGCCCCGGATTCTAACGAAAAGGACTGGCCCGGTTTTAAGCCCAGATCATCTACGGGTATGGAGTTGTTGCACGAAACACCATTAGAATAGCAAGAAAAACAGAACTGCCGAAAAACATATCTTTAAAACGGCATAAAACAACCTTTATAATTACCTATTCCGATGTCTACACTAAAAAATATTACTGTTTTTTAGGGGGTAGGGCAAATGCGATGGCATCGTGTTCAAAGTGATTTCGGTGCGATCCATCACAGAATGGTTTGTTCTTAGAAAATCCGCAACGGCAAAGCCCTAATTTGTCTCTACCCCCCAAATCGTAAAGGTTTCCGTCTTTATCTTTTATTTCAAAATCGCCCTCTATTATGAGAGAACCGTTATTGTTTACTGTGATCTTTGTAGTAGCCATTTTTTTTTAGTTTAAGAATGCTAATTTACACTTTTTGCTTTAAAGCCCAGCACCTGCCCGATCTAAATTATCGATAATACCAATACCATATGACCCATTCTTCGTCCATAGCACAATCTACTTATCACCGCCCTGTAGGCAGCATATTCCGAATGGCACTAATCTTCCATCGGTCTTGCATGCGCACCGCAATAAAAGTACTCCACATACGACGCTCTGCACCATTGGTTTGTGTAATCACGTACAGGGCATCGATGAGGCTGGTGGTTGCACTTAAAAATCGTATTTTCTCCACTATAAGACTTCGACTACCGGGATTTGTACTGGTACTTTGTTGCATCCCAGAAAGTGCAGCGGATAGACCTATGCGCCATTCCCCACTAGAAACCAATTGATCTATATCTTCCGTAAGAATGGATTTTAGAAGCACCGAATCCTGTTGTTCCCGCGCCAAGGCATAAGTTTCTATGAGTTGATACAAAGCTTGGGTGTCGGCATCATTTTTTGGCATGTCTTGGGCAGTTGCACCGCTAGAAATAATAAAAAAGAAAATAAGAAAATCTTTCATTTACAGAAAATTATAGACGTCTTTGGTGACACCCCTTAGGACTAAAAATAAGCAAATTTTAGGTCTTTTAAACTACGGCCTCTGTTTTTTAGCCAAAGTTCCTTTCAAGATATTCGGCAGTTTTTTTCGTAAAAATCACCAATACCCCATGGTTAAAATTAGTTCCGGTTTTTATAGATATTGGGTAGCGTTATCCCAAATTTAACGGCCAATAGTCGAATACTGATTATAATTGCAATGCCTGCAACATAGGCATAGTTGGCATCAAAGGGAAGGTGTCTTAGCAAAAAATACCCCACACCACCTAGGATGCATGCTATGGCATAAATTTCCTTTCTAAAAAGAACAGGGATTTCATTGCACAATATATCGCGGATTACTCCACCAAAACAGGCAGTAATGGCGCCTAAGGCGATGCACATCGCAGGTAATAATCCTGCCGCCAATCCCTTTTCGATACCCACCATGGTATAAAGTCCAATCCCGATAGTATCAAACAAAAACAAAGAAGTTCTTAAATAGGCTACTTTTTCTCGAAATACTATGGCAAAAATAACAGCACACAGAATTACAATCATGTAAGTTATTTCTGTTAACCACAGCACCGGTGTATTTCCCAATAAAATATCCCGCAAGGTGCCGCCCCCTACGGCTGTTACAAAAGCGATACTATAGATCCCGAAAAGATCTAATCTTTTATCCATGGCCACCAAAACCCCCGATATCGCAAAAGCAATGGTTCCTAAAATATCTACAATAAAATAGAACATCTTACATTTTCTGAGTGTAAAAATTATAGTCTTTAAGGACGGTATCTAAATAAGGTACATCAAACAAATCCGAATTGGTATTGAGCAAACTTTCTACTTTAACTCTTAACATTTTCAATGTTTTGTAGTCATTAGTACTTTTGGCGATATGGTAGGTTTCCTTTATCAATCGGACATCCTTATCGGTAAGTTCGGTTACATTGGAAAACACTGGAATATAATTTTCTTGCACCTCTTCTAAAATGGTATGGGAAATGGTGGTATTTTGTTTGGTGCTTATAACTACTGTTCCGGCAGCCGCATCGCCCAAGCGCTGTCTTTTTTCTGAAAAAAGGATTGATAATAAACCTATAGAACCTATAAAAAGCCAAATATCAACAAGGCGCAACATCCATCTTACCAAATAATTAGACCAATGTACCGGCGAGCCATCTAACCGAACCACCCGCATCTTTAAGAGCATTTTACCTACGGTACGCCCGTTAAAAAAACTATGCATGAGCAAACTGTAACACATTGCCGGTAAAAAAATTAGGGCTTGCAACCCGCGTTGTGTCCAATGATCATCAAAAACAACACCTAGAGCAGTTCCCAGCACATTTACTAGAACCGCATAGAGGTACAACATAAAAGCATCTATAAAAAAGGCTACAATCCGCTCCCCAATACTCACAATTTTATAATCTAAATGTACATTTTGCGTTGTATTAATTTGAAGAACAGACATAGGAATACTATTTTTATTTTTGCCTTAAATTTGTACTATGCGTGAGGCCGCTTTTGTGAAGCAAAATAAGGAAAAATGGATCGCATTTGAAAAAGCCATCCATTTTAATTCCAACATCTCCCCCGATGAATTGGCCAATGGATACATTCAGCTCACCAATGACTTGGCTTACGCCCAAACCTATTACGCAGAAAGTAAAACCCTATTGTACCTTAATTCGCTAACGGCTAAGGTGCATCAAAAAATATATAAGAATAAAAAGGAATCTGGAAATAGGATTGTTGAGTTTTGGCTTAGTGAATTTCCATTGTTTTTTGGATCGCATTTAAAAACCTTGGGGGTAGCCTTTTTAATTTTTGCTGTAGCTACAGGCATAGGCTGCCTTTCTGCCTTACATGACGCCTCTTTTGTTCGGTTAATTTTGGGCGATGCGTACGTAAATGAAACCCTGAATAATATTGAAAACGGAAATCCCACAGCCATTTATAACAGTGGAAGCGAAATAGGTACTTTTTTGGGGATAACCATCAATAATATCCGCGTTGCCTTTTTAGCCTTTGCTTTTGGCGTAATTACCAGTATAGGCACTGCTTATATTCTATTTAGTAATGGTGTAATGCTAGGTGCCTTTAGTACTTTTTTCTATACTAAAGGCGTATTTTTTGAAGCCAATAAGCAAATTTGGCTCCACGGAACCATTGAAATTTCCGTAATTATTGTAGCGGGCTGTGCAGGCCTCATTATGGGCAATAGCATCTTGTTCCCAAAAACCTACACACGCCGATTATCCTTTATGAAAGGCGCAAAAGACGGACTAAAAGTTGTGGTAAGTACCATTCCTTTTTTTATCATTGCGGGGTTTATAGAAGGTTTTATTACCCGATATTCCGAAATGCCAGCTTGGCTTGCCTTTTTAATCATTGGAAGCTCGTTGGTGCTTGTTTTATTTTATTATGTTATATTTCCAACCTTAGTACCAAAAATCAATGAAAAATACGGCTCAGAAGTACATCGAACTTAAAGTGAATCGGGACTTTGGTGATATCATCACCACTTATTTCGAATTTCTAAAGCAGAACCTTAAAAATTTCACCAATGTATTCTTAAATTACAACGGTATTTTTTTGATAGGACTCTTGGTCGTAAGCTACCTCTTGGTATCTGGAGTTCTTGGTCTTATTGGTCATTATGACTTTGGACAAGATTTTAGTACGATGTCCGGTGGAGAAGAGGCGTATTATATTTACTTGGTAGTAGGTGGCATCCTTCTTGTTATTATTTTTATGATTGTAGCACTACTTAATTACAGTTTGGCGGCTGCCTACATGATACAATATGAAACCCTACAAGGAAATCATTTTGATAAACGCCAAGTATGGAATTTCTTTACGCGAAAAATAGGGTCTATATTTCTATTTATTGTATTGTTGATTGGCATCTATATGGCGGTTTCTATAGTCGGAATCATTTTGGCTATAATACCATTGGTAGGTGTTTTTGCCTATTATATCCTTTTATTTTTTGTGTTGGCTTGGTTCGGCGTGTCCTTCTTCTGTTTGCTTAATGAAAATAAAGGGGTCTCCGAAGCTTTTGGTGAAGGCTGGAATTTGGTAACTAAAAATTTTTGGAAATCTGTAGGGGTTAACTTCGTATTGGGACTTCTTAATGGCATTCTCTTTTTTATTGTCTTAATTATCCCGGGAATTCTTTTGGGTGTGTATACCTTTCATGTGGTAGAGAATGATGTAGATGTATCGTCGGGAATGGTACCTACCATAGTTTATACGCTGGGTACCTGTATGGTGCTACTTATTTCTATGTATTCTCAATGTCTTTCTCAATTTGTAAATGGAATTTTATACTACAGCCTACACGAAAAATTGTATAACACCCATGCACGAAGTAAGATAGATCAAATCGGAAACCTAGAATAGTGAAACAAATTGCATTCCTCGCTTTTATTTTTAGTACGGTTACTATTGGATTTTGCCAAGAAATAAAAGACACTGTCGTTTTAAAAGAAGATCGTACCGCAATTCAGGAATTACGAGCTTTTGATACAGATTTTGACAAAAAATACACCGACGGTACTTTTAATTATGAGCGTAACGATGGAGAAGCAAAAAACGCCATAGCACAATTTATTGATTGGGTTTTTAAGGGACTACAACGCGCATTTGGGATTACTATTTCGCCGGTATTAGCAAACGTACTGGAATATGTGGTATACCTACTACTTGGGCTATTGGCCCTGTATCTTTTGGTAAAATTTTTAATTGGCGAGCATTTTAATGCTCTATTTACAAAAAAAGCGACGCCCATAATGGATGTAATCCTTTCCGAAACGCACATCGAAAATTTAGATTTAGATACCCTAATTGCGGATGCTGTAACCCAACAGAATTATCGATTGGCCATACGGTATCAGTACTTAAAAACACTAAAGCTATTGTCTCAAAAAGAGCTTATTGCATGGCATTTTGAAAAAACAAATACAGATTACGAAAACGAAATTACCCAAACGGCTTTAAAACCTTTATTCAAGGAAGTCTCTTACCTCTACGATTACATTTGGTATGGAGAACAAGAAATTGACGAAACCAAGTACCAAACGGCACAATTGCGTTTTGTTGCACTTAAAAACAATTTACCTCATTAAACGTGGATAGACGATCAAAAATCATTATAGGGATTTTTACGTTGGTGCTGTTTGGTATTATGATTACCGAGGTGGTACGACCCAAACCTATTAATTGGAAACCGTCGTACACCGCCACCGATAAGATTCCCTTTGGCTGCTTTGTGCTTTTTAACGAACTGTCTTCCCTATTCCCCAATACCACGGTTACCCGTGTAGACGAATCGGTCTACATTACATTGCAAAAAATGGAGTCCAAGCAACGCAGCACATATTTGTGTATTAATGATAAAATTTCTTTTGATGATCAAGAGACCAAACAACTGCTACACTATGTTGCTGAAGGCAACGACGTGTTTATTGCCGCTACGGATTTTGGATCGTACTTATCCGACACTCTAGGCCTAGCGGTCCAATCGCAGTATCGTCTTGCTACCGATTCGGTAACGCTATCATTAACGAATCCCTCTTTTAAATCGATAAAACACACCTACTCCAAAGGACAAGATAAAACCCATTTTACGAAACTAGACACCCTAAAATCGACTATTTTGGGGCATATTACCTTCGCAAAAGACCAAAACGATTTGCTATCTGGAAGGCCAAAAGAAATGGCAAGGGAAGTAAACTTTATAAGAACGACATTTGGAAAGGGTAATTTCTATTTAAATACCATGCCACAAGCCTATTCCAATTATTATTTGCTAAATGGAAATAAAGACTATGTGGCACATTCCTTTTCCTATCTACAACATCGCTCTTTATATTGGGACAATTATAAAAAATCCGGCAGAATCGTAATTACTTCGCCCATGCGTTTTGTACTTAGTCAGACTTCCTTAAAGTGGGCCTATTACCTCACTATTGTCACCCTTTTAGTGTTTGTTATTTTTAAAAGTAAACGGGAGCAGCGTATTATTCCAGTACGCTTACCCCTAGAAAATTCTTCTGTAGCCTTTGCCAAAACAGTGGGTAACTTGTATTATCAGCATAAAGACTACTCAGATCTTATCCAAAAAAAAACGAACTATTTTCTAGAATTTATTAGAAGTACCTATACTATTGACACCCATAGCATCTCAGAAAAAACGGTTCAGGATTTGGCTGCAAAATCGGGGAAGTCTACCGCAGAAACCAAAAATCTTATCGACTTTATAGTGCATTTAAAATTTAAGAAAAATCATTCGGTAGAAGACCTCATAGCCCTCAACAAAAAAATAACTTCATTTAAACAATACAATGAACACACAGGAAAATACACCGCTAGAATTTAGTAATAGAATTGATTTAAATCAGCTCCAACATGCTGTAGCTCAGATAAAAAAAGAACTGGGAAAGGTCATTATAGGACAGACCGAAATGATAGAATTGCTCATTATTTCTATTCTCGCCAACGGACATTCCCTGATAGAAGGGGTTCCCGGTGTGGCCAAAACGGTAACTGCCAAACTATTGGCAAAGACTATGGATGTTGCGTTTAGTCGTATTCAATTTACGCCCGATCTAATGCCAAGTGATATTTTGGGCACTTCTATATTCAATGTAAAAACGTCTGATTTCGAATTTAAAAAAGGCCCTATCTTTTCGAACATTATTCTTATTGATGAAATAAATCGTGCTCCGGCGAAAACCCAGGCAGCCTTGTTTGAAGCTATGGCAGAACGGCAGATCACTATAGATAGTGTAGAATATCCTATGCAACCTCCTTTTTTAGTTTTTGCTACGCAAAACCCCATAGAACAAGAAGGAACGTATCGTCTGCCCGAAGCCCAATTAGACCGATTCCTCTTCAAAATTAAAGTCAACTACCCTACCCTAGAAGAAGAAGTCTCGATTTTGGAACGCAAGCATCAACAGAAGCATCAGGAAGATGAAACCCTTATTACTTCTGTGCTCTCTGCCTCACAAATTGCCGCTTATCAAAATACTATTAAAGAAATCATTATAGAACAACATCTTATGAAATACATTGCGGCTGTGGTACACCATACGCGGACCAATGCCAATCTGTATTTAGGAGCCTCCCCAAGAGCTTCTATTGCCATAATGGATGCAGCAAAGGCTTTGGCGGCCATTAACGGACGTGATTTTGTAACGCCCGATGATATTAAAAAAGTGGCAGGCGCCATTTTATCGCACCGTATTATCCTTACGCCCGAACGAGAAATGGAAGGATATACGACGGAAAAGGTAGTGCTTCAAATCCTAGAAACCATTGAAATCCCCAGGTAATATAACGCTACACTAGTCTGTAAACCGAGATAGAATGAATCGCTATTTTAAACCTATTTTTCTGGAACAACGGTTTTTTACGTTCTTAATAAGCCTTATCACCGGCTTTATTTTAGCTTACTTCTTTCCCAATATTCTTGGAGTTATACAGCTCTTATTTTTCCTTTTTTTAATTCTTTTAGGGGTAGATATTCTTATGATTTTTATGTCAAAAGGTCGTGTTGATGCGCAACGTACAGTGCCCGACAAACTATCTAATGGCGATGTAAATACGATACACCTAAAGGTGGTAAACTCGTATTTATTTACGGTAGGTTTAAAAATAATAGACGAACTACCCCATCAATTTCAAAAACGCGATTTTGATATCCGAACCCAACTTTTAAAAGGAGCACAACAACAATTCACTTATACGCTAAGACCTACAGCTCGGGGCGTGTATTCTTTTGGGAGTCTTCATATTTATGTACGCTCTCCATTGTGTTTAGTATCTCGCAGATACACCTTCGATACGGGTGCAGAAGTGCCGGTATATCCTTCGTTTTTACAGTTGCGAAAATATGATTTAATGGCTTTTACGAATCGTTTGCATGAATACGGCTTAAAAAAAATTCGGCGTATAGGCCATACCATGGAATTTGAACAAATAAAAGAGTACGTACAGGGAGATGATATCCGAAACATCAATTGGAAAGCAACAGCTAAAAAAAACCTGCTGATGGTAAACCAGTTTCAGGATGAAAAATCGCAACCAATTTATTCCGTAATTGACAAAGGAAGAGTAATGAAAATGCCTTTTGAGGGGCTTAGCCTACTAGATTACGCTATTAATGCTACCTTGGTAGTATCTAATATCGCACTAAAAAAACAAGATAAAGCGGGGATGTTTACTTTTAGCAATGGCATAGAAAATTGGGTTGTGGCAGAACGTCGAAGCTCCCAAATGAACTTAATTTTAGAAACGCTGTACAACCTAAGCACCAATTTTACAGAATCAGATTTTAGCACCCTCTACATCGCAATAAAACGCAGCCTAAACCATAGAAGTTTATTACTACTCTACACCAATTTTGAGACAATGGACGCATTGCATCGCCAACTCCCCTATCTTCAGCGTTTAGCCAAACACCATTTACTGGTAGTTATCTTTTTTGAAAATACGGAACTTACCCTATTTACGGAACAAAAAGCAACAACGGCGCAGCAAATATTTGAACAGACCATTGCGGAAAAATTCGTCTACGAAAAGAAACTCATTGTAAACGAACTACGCAAACACGGCATACAGACCATACTCACTAAACCTGAAGATTTAACCATAAATACCATAAATAAATACTTGGAGATAAAAGCCAGGGGTTTGTTGTAGCATTACATCACCCACTCATTTTAATACATTTTATTCTTTAAAAAACTCATGGTTTACACTTTTTTTGATTTTCTTTATACTCAATAATAGCCGAACCAAACTTACTTATTAAAACAAGGTATCGGTGTTATCCAAAGGAAGCATATTGAAAAATATAGGGATCAACTTAAAGAAACTGGACCGAGTCGTATTTTGGATTTCACTTGTGGGTCTCCTTGCTATAATCACAAATATCGGATTTTCGCAAACGCTAATCTCGCAACCCTTTTTAGACGGATTTTACTTTCTTATTCTAGGTTTGGGTATCATTACCACCGTGGTGCGATATCTAAAAAACAACTTATTACGAAAACGCAAGGTTTTTATTTTTGATTTACTCTCTATTTGTTTCACGCTTTGGCTCTGCTATTTGTACCTATTTGTTGGGGTACCATTTACTACCGACCTCATTCTGGAAAATCCTATATGGCTAAAAATTGCAGTGCTATTTACCTTTATTCGTGAGTTTTCCGAACTCAGAATAAATTTTAAGCGAACCATCCTAAATCCGGCGCAATTATTCATTTTAAGTTTTTTGATCCTTATTTTTGCGGGCTCTTTACTATTACTATTACCCAATGCCACCTATAGCGGCATATCGTATCTAGATGCCTTGTTTACGGCTACCAGTGCCGTTTGTGTTACGGGGTTGATAGTTGTAGATACCGCCACACATTTTACTTTTTTCGGGCAGACCATCATCATGATTCTTATTCAGCTTGGCGGTTTGGGCATTTTAACTTTTGCTAGTTATTTCAGTTTCTTTTTTAGGGGAGGCACCTCCTATGAAAATCAAATTACATTAAGCGACATGACCAGTTCTCGGAAATTGAGCGATGTATTTTCTACTTTAAAATACATTATTCTTATCACCTTTGGTATTGAATTGTTTTCCGCTATTTTAATATACAGCAGTATTGATGCCAAGGCTTTTGGCTCTCAAACAGAACAACTGTTCTTTTCCGTTTTTCATGCTATTTCTGCTTTTTGTAACGCCGGGTTTTCAACCTTAACCAACAGTATGTACGAGACCGGTTATCGGTTTAATTATTATTTACAATTAATAATTATCGCAACTTTTGTACTTGGCGGGCTAGGCTTTCCTATTGTGGTAAATTTACTGAGATACTTAAAGTATAAAATTTCTATGCTGTTTTCTTTTTCGCTCGATAAGCGAATTATCTACAAACCATGGGTGCTCAATCTTAATAGTAGAATCACCTTAGTCACCACATTAACCATTTCCAGTGTGGCGTTCGTTGCTTTCTACATTTTGGAATATCATCACACTTTGGCAGAACACAGTAGTTTTGGAAAAATAGTTACGTCACTTTTTGGTGCTACCACTCCTAGAACCGCAGGGTTTAACAGCATCGATACGGCAGCCATGACTTTCCCGACACTCATGATGGTTTTTCTGCTTATGTGGATCGGGGCTTCTCCGCAATCTACAGGTGGTGGTATAAAAACGAGCACTTTTGCCATTGCCACACTCAATATCCTAAGTCTTGCCAAAGGAAAATCTAGAATCGAAATCTTTAGAAGAGAAATTGCAGATATAACAGTAAAAAGAGCTTTTGCTATTATTTCCCTTTCCTTGGTGGTCATCGGCACAGCCATTATGCTCATTTCTATAAGCGATCCTGAAAAAATGTTGATGGCTATTGCTTTTGAATGCTTTTCTGCCTACAGCACAGTAGGTTTAAGTTTAGGCATTACCGCAGATTTAAGCAGTATTGGCAAAATGGTGATTATCTTTGTTATGTTTGTGGGTCGCATTAGCATGCTCTCTTTGGTGATCGCCGTATTTAAAAAAGTAAAACATAAAAATTACAGCTATCCAAAAGAAGAAATTACGATCAATTAACCATCGTACTGCTATTTATACTAAGTGAAAGATGTGGTTGATGTAGAATGCATCCCGTAATCTAGGTAAAAAATTATATTTTAAAAAGGTGTATTGCGTATTGTTATTTGTGAAGCTGTTGTCTAATATAGTGTCGTAACATGTTGAATTTAAATTTATTCGTGTGAAATATATTATCATAGGATTGGGAAATTTTGGGGCGTCTTTGGCGCAAAAGTTAACCGAACAAGGAAATGAAGTCATTGGCATAGATACCAACATGTCTAAGGTAGATGCATATAAAGAAAAGATTTCTCATACGATTTGTATGGATGCCACAGATGAATTTACGGTTTCGGGACTGCCACTAAAAGAAACAGACATTGTTTTGGTCGCTATTGGCGAAGATCAGGGCGCTAATGTTATGACCACCGCTTTGTTAAAAAATTTGGAAGTAAAACGTTTAATTAGTCGTGCTATAAATCCTTTACACGAAAAGGTATTGCAAGCCATTGGCGTTGATGAAATTGTGCATCCTGAGGAAGAAACTGCCGAACGATGGGCAAAAAAATTGTGTCTGAGTAACGTCGTAGATTCCTTTGAACTCAACGATGATTTTAGTATCATAGAAGCCAAAGTACCGGAAGACTATATAGGAAAAACAGTTCGCGATGTAGGTTTTAGAAAAACCTTCAATATCCTAGCACTTACCGTAATCATAAAAGTGGAAGAAAAAAGCTTGTTGGGAAAAACGAAAACAGTTTCCAAAATTAAAGGGGTTATTTCGGGCGATTATGTATTGGAAGAAGGAAATATTTTAGTGCTCTACGGCTCCAATAAAGACTTACAAAGCTTCCTAAAACAAAAACTGAAGTAAGCGGCAGGTAAACCTTACAACATTCACTGAGATTTTTGTCCCTACAAACTCCAACGGTTGCCCACATCCGAAAGGGGAATACAAGGCTGATAAGCTCCCGGAATAGGATCGTAAGACAGTACATTTTTCCCAATTTCCTCAGAAGTGGTATACGCCCATATACCCATAGATTTTATAGCTCTGTAAAACCCAATAGGCTCCTGCTCCCCTACTGTGGTACCCCAAATTCCGGGATTAAACTTGCCCGAGTTCGCTTCTGCGGTTTTTAACACGTTTATCTTGTCTGCTTCCTTTAACAAAAAGAAAGGGTTGCCATACTGTTGTTCACATGACGTATTAAAAGCGGCTATGTCTTTTCGCATTTTGTCCTGCCCTGCCTCGTCATAGGTTTTTGCAATTACTTTGTCTATAAAAATATCTGACTTCACATCTAATGCTCCCGGTGTTTCTGTTCTGGGCAAAATAGTGTCTAGCACGCCTGCAATGGTTTTTGCTTCAATTTCTGTAAAAAAAAGTGGTTTCCAATCTAACCTATTTTCTGTTGTACAGGATTCCAATAAGGAAAAAATTGTAGGTAGGGCTACCGCAGCTCCCGCCAAAAAACCTGTATTTTTAAGTGCATCTCTTCTGTTCATAGCCATTAAATATTTTGTTTGTTTAACTCCGAAACGGCATGATGGGCTGCTCTCGCTGTAATAGCCATATAGGTCAATGACGGATTTACGCAGGAGGAAGAAGTCATACAAGCGCCATCGGTAACAAAAACATTTTTTGCTGCGTGTAGCTGATTAAATCCGTTTAACACAGATGTTTTTGGATCGCGACCCATTCTTGCCGTACCCATTTCATGAACGCCATAGCCCGGTGGATGGTCATTGTCAAAGCCCATCACGTCTTTTAACCCAACCCTTTCCAGCATCACTACGGCATCTTCTTGAATTTGCTTGTTCAACGCTTTTTCATTTGCCTTAAACTCGGCATCGATAGACAATGTGGGTTGGCCCCATTTATCTAATACCTCCTTGTTTAAATACACTTGATTGTCGTGATACGGCAGGCATTCTGCAAAACCCGTTATAAAAAATTCCCATGGTCCGGGTTTTAGGATGCTATCTTTGTATTCGGCTCCAAAGGCTTCAATATTGGCTGCATTGCCACCACGGTAACCCCCACCCTGATATCCAAAACCTCGTAGAAATTTGTCCGATTTCGATTTTTCGTCTACGTTTACATATCGTGGTATGTAAATACCGTTAGGTCTTCTTCCTTTATAATATTTATCGTCAAACCCTTCCACTTTCCCTATGGCACCCACGCGGTAGGTATGGTCCATGAGGTTGTGACCCAATTCTCCACTGTCATTTCCCAGACCATTCTCAAAACGGCTCGAAATAGAATTCAATAAAATTTGAGTGGTACTCAACGTAGACGCATTGACAAAAATAATTTTGGCCTGATATTCAATATCTTCATTGGTTTCTGCATCAATGATGCGCACCCCTGTTGCTTTGCCCTTTTTGTCGTCATAAATTACAGACTGCACAATAGAATAGGGTCTTATAGTGAGATTTCCGGTTGCATTGGCCGCCGGCAGTGTAACTGCGTTGCTACTAAAATAGGCTCCATACGGACATCCTCGACTACATCGATTCCTGTTCTGACATTGACCTCTGCCATTTAAAGGCTCAGTTAAATGTGCCACTCTTCCGATGGTTAAATTTCTTCCGGGAAAATCTTTTTCCAAACGTGCTTTAACATGTTTTTCAACGCAATTAAGCTCCATAGGAGGAAGAAAATGACTATCCGGCAATTGGGGAAGTCCCAGTGCTTCACCACTTATGCCGGCAAACTTTTCTACGTAGGTATACCAAGGCTCAATATCCTTATACCGAATAGGCCAATCTACACCATAACCGTCTTTTGCATTTGCTTCAAAATCTAAATCGCTCCATCGGTAAGTTTGTTTTCCCCATAATAAGGATTTTCCTCCCATTTGGTGGCCTCTGAGCCATAGAAAGGGTTTTACTTCGGTATAGGGATTGGCCTCATCATCTGCCCAAAAATGCTCCGTATCCAAACCTACCCAACCGGAACGCCCATTCTTATAATGCTTCTTTTTCTGTTCCGGAGTTAGTCCACCACGGAGTTCCATATCCCACGGATCCCAATTCATAGTGGGGTAATCTACTACGTGTTCCACAATAGGACCCCGTTCTAAGACCAAGGTTTTAAGCCCCTTTTCGCAAAGTTCTTTGGCAGCCCATCCGCCACTAATTCCAGAACCTATAACAATAGCGTCGTAGGTATGTTCTTTTTTTGCTGAAGTATTATAATTTGCCATTTAAAATTGATATCATTTCGAATGGACAAGATAAAAATAATATTCTATAATTTTCTTAGATTAACAGAATATAACATAAGAACAAAAGCGAGGTTAGAAACGTACATATTTTATTTCGTATGAAGTTTTTCTCTTATACGCTCTGAAGCGTAGGTATTTTAGATTTTTTTCAAAGTGTCTATCGCCCGGTTGAATTCTGATACGAGATCGGCGACAATGGTTGCCGCCGGCTTAATATCGTGAATTAAGGCCGCCACTTGGCCAATTTCGAGCTCTCCTTCCTCCATATCCCCGTGAAACATACCTCTTTTTGCCCGACCTCTGCCTAAATGAGCACGCAGTTCTTCTGTACCAGCTCCTTTGGCGTAAAGTCCTTGAATATCATGGTAAAATTTATTTTTAAGGAGTCGCACCGGAGTGAGCTCCTTTAGCGTGAGCTGGGTATCCCCTTCCCCTGCTTCTACTACTTTTTGTTTGAATAAAGCGTGTGAAGCGGCTTCCGTACAGGCCACAAATCGGCTACCAATCTGAACCCCATCGGCACCCAATACTAAGGCTGCCAGCATGGCTTTACCGGTAGCAATACCACCCGCCGCAATGAGCGGTATTTCTATTTTTTCCTTCACAGAAGGTAGTAAGGTCATGGTCGTTGTTTCTTCTCTTCCATTATGGCCTCCGGCCTCAAAACCTTCGGCAACAACCGCGTCTACACCGGCATCTTGTGCTTTAATCGCAAATTTTACGCTACTAACCACATGAACGACTTTTACGCCGTTTTCTTTTAGAATTGAAGTCCATGTCTTTGGATTTCCCGCCGAAGTAAATACCGTAGGCACTTCTAAGTCTAAAATAACTTCCATCAACTTTTCTATATCCGGATAGAGCAAAGGAACGTTAACCCCAAAAGGGTTAGTAGTGGCTTGTTTGCATTTTAGGATATGCTCTCGCAGCACCTCAGGATACATAGAACCTGCCCCAAGGAGGCCCAAACCTCCTGCATTAGAAACCGCCGAAGCCAACCGCCAACCGCTCGTCCAAACCATCCCAGCCTGAATGATAGGGTATGTAATGCCAAAAAGTTGGGTAATTCTATTTGTTTTCAATTTTTGATAAACTTAAATTTTTTAATTCCTTCCGAACCCTCCACATGTACAATATACAATGCATTGCTCAGTTGTACTACGGGTATTTCATTATCGCCTTGGGTAAGTTGTTTTTGCAAAACCAGCTTTCCGTAAATATCAAAAACAGTAACCAAATGCGCACCTAAAGTGCTTGTTAACTGAATAGTTATAGCTTGGTTTCCCGGGTTGGGAAATATAAATATCGTAGCATTATCTGAAATTTCTGGAACTTGGGGAACCACAGGTATTTCAGGAGGTTCCAATGCGCTAAGAGCGGTTTCAAAATTAGGAATTCCAAACCCCATTTGACTGGTTGGATTGGTATAAAGAGATGAACTTTCACGAACTAACTGCATTAGTTCCAAATTGGATTTGTCGGGAAAAGCCTGCCATAAACAGGCCATGGCACCGGCTAAAATGGGTGAAGCAAAGGACGTACCATTGGCAGTTCCTACGGAATTATTCGTGGTAATTATGGCAGCATTAACTCCCATTGCCATGCCATCTGGTTTTATCCTTCCATCGGCATTAGGCCCTCTGGAACTAAAACCGGCATAATTGCCCATGGCATTTACCGCGCCTACTGCAAACACATTGGCATCTGCTGGAGCCGTAATAATGTTCCATGTAGCCGATGCTCCCGTATTGCCCGCAGAAACAACCACCAACATGCCCTTTTCTGTAGCTGTAGTAGCTCCCTTAGAGATAAAAGTCGTTTGTCCGTCCATTTGAGCCGGAGTATAATTATAAGCCGGGTTATCGAACGTACTATAACCTAAGGAGGTGTTGATAAGGTTGACCCCCAAACTATCCGCCCGTTCGGCAGCTTCTACCCAATAACTTTCTTCTACCGGGGTTTCTGTGGCTACATCTTCGGTGCGAAACAAAATATATGCGGCATCGGGAGCGGTTCCTACAAATTGATTTTCAATAAATCCCGCCATATCAGATAGTACGTTGGTACCGTGACCATCGCCGGAAGATCGGAAAATATCCTGAGTTCTATCCACAAAATCGTAACCGCCCAAGAGCTTATTTTGCGATCGCAAACGTTCGAAAGCACCTAATTGATCTACATTTGGGAATCCTCCGTCCATAACGGCTATCCAAATACCATCACCTGTAAAATCTGCCACATGCAATACATTGGTTTTCAGTTGTTTTACCTGAGTTTCGGTACTTCCATAATTGTAATTGACTTCAACTTGTTTTGTTTTTTCGGTATGATTGTCCGGTAGCTTTCGATACGAAAATACCGCTTGTTGCTTAGCATTTAAACGCTTATCCGCAAAATCGATTCTAGCTATAAAAGGCAAGGTTTTAAGGGCTTCTATAACCGAAATGGCACCTGTAACATGGGCGCAATTGAACCATTTTGACTTTGCTTTTACAGTAATTCCATTTTGTGATTTGAGTTCCGCTATATAATTTTCATTTACGGGAACATCACTTTCATCAATTGCAATAGCAAACTTAGCCTTTCGTTGCAAAGCGCGTTCCGAAAGAATACTCATTGGGTTATTTAGTGCAAAATCAACATTGTCCTTGTCGGTAAAATAAACCCAAGCATGTTCTTGGGAAAAGGTAGCCGTTGTGCAGCATACCAAAAGAAGAAATGTGCCTTTAAGCTTTTGCATAGGTTAGGAAATTACACCGGAACCAATTAGCTCGTCTTGGATATACCAAGCTACAAACTGCCCTTCGGTAATGGCCGATTGCTGCGCCTCGAAATCTACATAAAGTCCGCCCTCTACCCGATAAAGGGTGGCTTTTTGCAAAGGTTGTCGGTATCTAATTCGTGCCTGTACCTCTAGAGTTTCATCTACAGCTAAGGCCAAATCGGTACGCACCCAATGAAGTTCATCATGGGCTACAAAAAGTGTTTTCCGGTATAAACCCGGGTGATTTTTGCCCTGACCGGTGTATATCACATTCTCTTCTACATCGGTATCAATAACAAAGAGAGGTTCTTTGGTACCACCCACATCCAAACCCTTGCGTTGTCCTTTGGTAAAATAATGTGCACCTTGATGAGTACCGACTACTTTTCCGTCTGTTGGTTGGTACTCCGCTTTTCGGGATAAAAACGCTAACTCCTCGGCTTTGTTGCTAAATACATGCATCCCCTTCGGGTACTGGTCCCATGTAGTAGGGATCTCTACGATAACACCACTTTTTGGACTAAGTTTTTGCTGTAAAAAATCGGGTAGCCTAACTTTCCCTATAAAGCAAAGGCCTTGCGAATCCTTTTTATCTGCCGTAATTAATTGGTTTGCCGCTGCAATATTTCGCACCTCCGGCTTGCTAAGTTCTCCTAGCGGAAACAAACTTTTCGCAAGTTGTTCCTGAGAAAGCTGGCATAAAAAATAAGATTGATCTTTGTTATCATCAACCCCGGCAAGGAGCTGATAGGTTTCCGAACCGTCTGCATGCTTCAAAATCCCTTTCCGACAATAATGGCCGGTGGCTACATAATCTGCACCAAGTTGTAACGCCATTTTTAAAAAGACATCAAACTTTATCTCCCTATTGCACAACACATCCGGATTAGGCGTTCTTCCCTTTTCATACTCCCGAAACATATAATCTACAATCCGTTCTTTGTAAACGGCACTTAAGTCTACCGTTTGAAACGGGATACCTAATTTTTCGGCCACTATTAAGGCATCATTACTATCTTCTAACCATGG
Source organism: Aurantibrevibacter litoralis (assembly GCF_034651555.1). NCBI lineage: Bacteria > Pseudomonadati > Bacteroidota > Flavobacteriia > Flavobacteriales > Flavobacteriaceae > Aurantibrevibacter > Aurantibrevibacter litoralis. The sequence continues at coordinate 122,796 of NZ_JAYEEQ010000002.1, forward strand.
GCATTCTTTGGAAATTGTCACAGAATCATCATGCCAATTCTTCATAAAAAGGCCTATCACCTCATACCCCTGTTCTTTTAAAAGATAGGCCGCTACACTAGAATCTACACCTCCCGAGAGGCCAACTACCACTTTTTTCATCTGTACACAAAACTTCAAGCCTTTGATCAAGCTTTATTTGTATGGCTATTTTTTTTAAACGCCATTATGAGCCTTCATGATTTTAATTGCTACCACAAAAATATGAAATTTGATAATGCTGAAAGCTAGGAATTAAGAAGACCTTAGTATTTGGCGCAAAGCCATTTGCCATACACGGGAAAAGGAAATGTGGTTTCGAGAAAACATAGAAATAAATTGTAGCATTTGAAGCAACCCTGAGCACAAATTGTATCTTTACTTTATTATGCAATTTATTCCTTAAACTTTACGCTATTGGCGAACTAAACGAACCTTAAAATGAAACACTACATGCAACTCCTATTCACCAAAAACAGCAAAACGCAGAACATATTTTTTTTGTTATCATCTATTTTTTTGCTTTTCAGTGCTTGTACAAGCGACGATGGCCCGGACATTCCTATTCCATCAGACAATATCGTACAATTGATAGCGGATAATCCAAATTTTTCGCTTCTTGCCACCGCCTTGGAGCGTACTAATTTGGCTTCCACCTTGGCAACGCTTAGACCTATCACACTTTTAGCTCCCTCCAATACAGCCTTTACAACGTATTTTAACAGCATGGGTATTTCGGGGATTGATGACATTCCTACCGAAAATCTTCAACAACTTTTGTTACACCATGTATTGGAGGGGCAATTTGGTTCAACCGATTTTATTGGCTTTAAAACCGGTTATGTAACCACGTTGGCTAAAGGTATTTCACAAGATCGGAATCTGAATGTCTTTTTTAATGGAGACCAAGGTGTAAATAGCAGTGGTTCTGCCGTAATCTCGTTTAATGGTGGAGCCAAAATAACCCCTTCAGGTGCTAATAGACAGGCTTCTAATGGAATACTTCATCCGATTGATGCGGTAATTGACTTTGCCACAGTGGCCGATTTTATTGTATTGGATGAGAACTTAGCCGCCATGGAAGCAGCAATGAAGACTAGCGGTCAGCCCGATTTTATTTCCTTATTACAAACCTCAATTGAAGATGCTCCGGCGCCTTTCACCGTTTTCGTTCCTTTAAATTCTGCATTTCTATTGGTTCCGGCAACCACCGCAATGGAAGAATTAACGTCCATTCTAAACCACCATATTATACCGGATAGCAATATGGTCTCTCAATCCGTTACCAATAATTTGGTATCCCCGCCCACATTAGAAGGGGATTCCGTGCGGTTTTCAGTATCGGGTGCCGCCATTAGTCTTACAGACGGTTTAGGAAATCCAAATGTCGATTTAGTGGTTTTAAATTTACAAGCTTCTAACGGCGTTATTCATGTCACCAATAGGGTACTACTTCCTAATACGAATAATTAAAATCCTCCATCATAGAAACAATGACAAAAGTCGCCTTTCGGCGGCTTTTTTTGTATCCAAAACAGTCATCGCTTCTTAAAACGGTTTTAATTATGTTAAAGTTTTATTAAAATAAATAAACAAACGTAACCTTTTGAAGATTTATTAATCATATTGTTGAATGTTTTAATATATTCGTTAAACAACAATGATGTATTAATCATTAAAATCAAGTATTAACCGCATTTAAACCTAGAAAAATGAAAAAAATTATTAAAAATGGTACCCTTATCTTTGCGATGATCTTATCGCTATTCTTAATTTCGTGTAGTAGCGATGACAATGACCCTGCACCCCCTACAACGCCACCTTTTACAACGCCCCCACCCACCCCAGAACCCCCTGCTGAAACAGGTTCTAATATTGTGGAGTTAGCCTCGGCAACAGACGATTTAAGTTCGCTTGTAGCTGCATTAGTACAGGCCGATGCCGGCTTAGTAGAAGTACTGGAGGGTGATGGCCCTTTTACCGTATTTGCACCAACCAATGCCGCATTTATCGCATTGTTAGACGCTCTGGGAGATGATTTTAATTCTCTGGAAGATTTTGACACCGCCGAAGAAAAACAACTTTTAGCAGACGTACTTACGTATCATGTGGTCTCTGGTGCCGCTGCGCTATCTACTTCCTTAACCGACGGGCAGGAAATAGGAACGGTGCAGGGTGAAAATGTAACCGTAAGCTTAACAGGAGGCGTATTTATTCAGGATGCTACTGAAACCGATGCCGCAGTTACCGCCCCGGATGAGGAAGCTACCAACGGCGTGGTGCATATCATTGATAAAGTGTTATTACCTCAAGCTGTTTTAGATGCCCTAGCACCGCCGGCACAGGCAAATATTGTAGAAACTGCACAAAGTGTAGACGATTTAAGTGCATTGGTTGCGGCTCTCATTCAGGCAGATGCCGGTTTAGTGGAAGTATTAAGTGGCGAAGGTCCCTTTACGGTCTTTGCGCCAACCAATGACGCCTTTACCGCCTTATTGGATGTACTGGGGGATGATTTTAACTCCTTAGCTGATTTTGACACAGCTGCCGAGAAAGAATTATTAGCCAAAGTATTAACCTACCACGTGGTTTCCGGCGTTGCAGCACTTTCTACATCCTTAACTGATGGGCAAGAAATCCCTACTGTTCAAGGAGAGAACGTGACTGTGAATCTAACCGGAGGCGTATTCATAGGTGATGCAACTGAAGTTGACGCCCAAGTAATACAGGCAGATGTGGAAACCAGTAATGGAGTGGTACATGTGATTAATAAAGTTTTGGTACCACAGGAAGTATTGGATTTATTAGCGCCTCCTGCCACGCAAAATATAGTGGAAACAGCGCAGTCGGTACCTGCTTTAAGTCTTTTGGTTGATGCCCTTATACAAGCCGATGCCGGATTAGTTGAGGTCTTAAGTGGCGATGGTCCATTTACCGTATTTGCCCCTACCAATGAGGCATTTGCAGCCCTCCTAGATGAGTTAGGCCCTTCTTTCACAAGTTTAGCTGATTTTGATACCGCTGCCGAAAAAGAATTATTAGCCAAAGTATTAACCTACCATGTGGTTTCCGGCGCTGGAGCACTTTCTTCCTCTTTAACTGATGGCCAGGAATTTGCCACGGTACAGGGTGAAAATGTAACCGTTAATCTTACCGGAGGCGTATTCATAGGTGATGCAACTGAAGTTGACGCCCAAGTAATACAGGCGGACGTGGAAACCAGCAATGGTGTTGTGCATGTCGTTAATAAAGTACTCTTGCCACAAGAAGTACTGGATGCCTTATAAGAAAAGATAATTTCTTAGGTTGGTTGATGGGCTCCCCTACTGAGAATTTCTTCTTTGAAAAACTCTGGAGGGGAGTTCCCTTTTACAGCCGGGACTGTAAAGTAGGAAACAGCAACACTACGCACCACAGAAAAGATAGGTTTATCATACAAAAACAGCGTCTTTACAACTATTTGTTTTTTACGACTAGCGTTTAGCGCATCTTTGACATCCCAAATCTTACCAAACCAACCTATTGAAAAAGCTCCCGAATGCCATCAAACAGCAAACGGGAGCTTTTCTATTTATTTCGTAGGATCGATTTATTTCTTCTTCCCCAACTTCTTCTGTTCTTCGGCTTGTTCCATCATCTCCCGCATTTTACGTTGAAATTTGTTCTCCTTCTTGGGTTTTAACTTATTCTCTTGTATTTGCGCATGTATCTTCTTTTCATCCAAAATAAAATGTTTAATGGCCAACATGATAAAAATGGTAATGAGGTTAGATACAAAGTAATACAAACTTAACCCACTCGCAAAACTATTAAAGAAAAATAGCATCATTAAAGGCGACAGGTACATAATGAATTTCATGTTAGGCATACCCGGCTGGGTTTGCATATTCTGGCCTGTTGTCATCATCATATAAAAGAATATAGCTACCGACGCCAATATAGGAAACAAACTTACATGATCTCCATAGAAAGGTATGGTAAAGGGTAATTGCGCAATGGTATCATACGACGACAAATCGTCTGCCCAAAGAAATGATTTTTGACGTAACGCAAACGAAGTGGGAAAAAACATAAACAATGCATAAAATATGGGTAATTGCAATAGCGCAGGCACACAACCGCTCATGGGACTTACACCGGCCTTACCGTACAATTTCATAGTTTCTTGTTGTCGCTTCATAGCGTTCTCCTTGAATTTCTCATTAATTTCTGTAATTTCAGGCTTTAGCACCTTCATTTTGGCTTGCGATAAATACGATTTATACGTCACCGGAGACATAAGCAAACGCACTAGTATGGTCATGACCACAATGGCAATCCCATGCGGAATAAACGCACTTAAAAAGGTGAATAAAGGGGTAAAAATATAACGATTAATCCAACCAAAAATACCCCATCCAAAGGGGATAGAATCTTCTAAGCCTAATTGCTTGTACTGGGCCAACACTTTTACATCGGTAGGACCGTAATACCAATGCATTCCATACGCGATTTCGCCCCCTGCTGTTTTCAAAGGCACCAGAGATGCATATTCTTTGGTGTAGCCTGCTGTTTTACTTTCTTCCTTAACTAAGTTTACCGAATTTAAGGTACCCGTCTCAAAGGGTGTATTGGTGGCCAATATGGCACTAAAAAAATGCTGCCTATATGAAAGCCATTTAATATCGGTGCCTATTTCCTCGTCGTCGCTACCTTCAGATAACTTACTTATTTTACCGTCTTCGTGATTATATGTTAATCGCGTATACCTATTTTCGTATTGAATACTTTTTGAATGCCGTATCGCTTTTAACTTCCACTCCAGTTCTATGGGCTGATTGCTTTGAAAAACACCGTTTAAGCCTTCGGAACGAATTGTAAAATCGACCAAATACTCATTTGGTTTTATTTCGTATCGGTATTCTAAAAACTGATTAGGCGAAACTTTGGCCTTCATAGAGAGTACTTGGTTGTCTCCAGATTGGCTAAGCGATGGTTCAAAGAAAAGTTCCTGAGTTCGCAAAACACGATTATCTGAAGCAGTAAACGTAAGCCCAAAACTAGCGTTGCCGCCTTTTACCAAATACACCGGCACCGAATCATAGGTAGTATAGCCTTTCATTTTGGCTTCTATAATTTGACCGCCTTTGTTACTGATCACAAAATAGACTAACTCGTTCTCCAGTACGGTGTTGCCCTCTGTAGGCGGATTGTATCCAAAAGCACCTATACTGTTCTTATAGGTAGCCACGGCGATAGAATCATTGGGGTTTAGAATTTCTGGTGCTGCTTCCTTAACCACATTTTCATTTGCTGCCTTTTGTGCGGCATCTAGCTGCTCTTGCTGCACTCTTTTTGCCTCAATCTGCTCTGCAGTTGGTTGATTTTGGTAAAACATAAAAATGAGTATTCCAAAAATCAACGCAAAACCAATGATGGTATTGATGTCTAGTTTTTTCTCTTCCATTTACAATAATATTACAGCCTTATCCATTGGCGATATGTGGCGCATAGATGGGATTGGTTTTTCTGACGGCAAATATAAGTCCAATTCATGGGTTTATGACAAAGTGGCTTTAGTTTGCTTTTTTTTATGTAACAAGGCCGCTTTAACAAAACTTACAAATAACGGATGCGGATTGGCCACCGTGCTTTTATATTCCGGGTGAAATTGCACCCCCACAAACCATGGGTGCGAAGGCAATTCTATAATTTCTACCAATTTTGTATCCGCATTGATCCCCGAAAAAACCATCCCGGCAGCTTCCATCTGCTGCTTATAGTGGTTGTTAAATTCGTATCGATGTCTGTGACGTTCCGAAACATGCGTGTTTTTTTGATATACATTATAAGCCAAACTATCTTTTTTTACATCGCAGCTCCATGCCCCTAAGCGCATAGTTCCGCCTTTGTGTATTATCGATTTTTGAGCCTCCATAAGACCTATGACCGGATGCGCTGTTGCGGCATCCATTTCAGTAGAATTCGCCTCTTTTAAGTCCAACACATTGCGCGCAAATTCTATTACGGCCATTTGCATGCCCAAACAAATTCCCAAAAACGGAATTTCATGTTCCCTTGCATATTGTACTGCCTTTATCTTTCCTTCTATACCGCGTTCCCCAAAACCTGGAGCCACCAATATACCATCGAGGTCGCTCATCGATTTTTTTAAATTTTGATCTGTAATATATTCCGAATGAATTGGTTTTACTTTTACCCGAACTTCATTTTCTGCCCCGGCATGTATAAAAGATTCTAATATGGATTTGTACGAATCCTGAAGTTCTACATATTTTCCAATAAGTCCGATAGTTACCTCGCTTTTTGGGTTTTTATGCCGTGAAAGAAAAGCTTTCCATTGCGTTAAATCGGGTTGTTTGTCATTGGGTAATGCTAGTTTTTGAAGCGTAACGCTATCTAAGCCCTCTTCTTGCATGAGTACTGGCACGTCGTATATGGTAGATGCATCTATGGATTGTATAACAGCTTCGCGTTTTACATTACAGAACAAAGCTAATTTATCGCGAATATCACCAGAAATTTCATGCTCTGTGCGGCACACTAAGATGTCGGCTTTAATACCGCTTTCCATCAAGGTTTTAACCGAGTGTTGTGTCGGTTTTGTTTTTAACTCACCCGCAGCAGAAAGATAAGGAACTAATGTTAAATGAATTACAATACCATTATTATCGCCCAGTTCCCATAATAACTGCCGCACGGCTTCTATATACGGAAGCGATTCTATATCCCCTACGGTACCTCCAATTTCGGTAATCACAATATCGTATTCGCCGCTGTTTCCCAACAGCTGAACACGCTCCTTAATCTCATTGGTGATATGTGGCACTACCTGCACCGTTTTTCCCAGAAATTCGCCACGTCTTTCCTTTTCTATCACACTTTGGTAAATACGACCGGTAGTAACGTTATTGGCTTGCGATGTACGCACATTCAAAAATCGTTCGTAATGGCCTAAATCCAAATCGGTTTCAGCGCCATCATCGGTGACATAACATTCTCCATGTTCGTAAGGGTTTAATGTACCGGGATCTACATTAATGTAGGGATCTAATTTTTGAATGGTGGTTTTGTAACCGCGAGCTTGCAACAATTTGGCTAATGAGGCTGCAATAATTCCTTTTCCGAGCGAAGAAGTAACCCCTCCGGTTACAAAAATATATTTGGTTTGAGGCATTGGGCGTTGGGTAGGGTTCATAACGCAAGCAAAAATACAAATTGCAAACACATATCACCCTTAATCTAACGGAAAATCTTTTTGAATCTTTCGAATTAGGTATTCCAGCTCATTCACTTTAATTTCGAGCGTCGCTTTTAAGAGCTGTCCCAATTTCCCCTCCGGAAATCCCTGTCGCTGAAACCAAATTAAATAGGCCTCCGGCAAATCAACCAAATACCATCCTTTGAATTTCCCAAAGGGCATTTTGTAATGGGCTAGTTCTATTAATTTATTTTTATCGGGAAAAACATCCATTTTTTGCGCTAAAAAATTTACCTTTAAAGGTCATAATAATTTTTGAAATGAAACGAAGAACATTTATTGAATCTACAACAGTAGCCTCAGTGGGATTTTTGGCCACCGGTATTGCCTCGGGACAATCAACCGAAAAAACAGAAACAAAAGATCGCAAAGGCAACATTAATCACAGTGTATGTCGCTGGTGCTACAATAGTATTCCCATGGAAGATTTTCTTAAAAAACTAAATGAATTAGGCATTAAGGCTATGGACTTAACCGGACCGGAAGATTGGCCATTGATGAAAAAATACAATATTCACGCTTCCATGTGCTGGGGAGCGGGCATGGGAATAGAAAAGGGATGGAACGATCTCACCTTGCACGAAGAATTAATAAAAGACTACGCCCAAATGATTCCACGTGTGGCCGCCGAAGGCTATACCAATCTAATTTGTTTTAGTGGTAATCGCAATGGCATGGATGCTGGGGTTGGACTTAAAAATTGTGCCGAAGGATTAAAGAAAATTATGCCTCTTGCAGAAAAACATGGTGTTATTATTCAAATGGAACTGCTGAACTCTAAAGTAGATCATAAAGATTATATGTGCGATACCAGTGCATGGGGCGTTGCGTTGTGTAAAGAAATTGGTTCAGAAAATTTTAAGTTATTGTATGATATTTACCACATGCAGATTATGGAGGGCGATGTCATTAGAACCATAAAAGAAAATCATTCCTATTTTGGGCATTACCACACCGGCGGAAATCCGGGAAGGAATGAAATAAATGAAACACAAGAACTCTACTATCCGGCCATAATGAAAGCCATTTTAGAAACGGGATATAAAGGGTATGTAGCTCAAGAATTTATACCTACTTGGGAAGATAAAATCGCTTCTCTTGAAGAAGGCGTTGGTATCTGCGATGTATAAATCTATACTTGTGTAGTAACACAGTAACCACAGTCTCAAATGGCTGTGGTTTTTTTTTGAGTTTATGAGTTTTCCGGATACACAAAAATTTAAAAGGATAATGAAGCCTTGTCTTTTGTAACCAGCAGTTGCACCGTCCTACCCAAAATTAAAGCACGGTTATCTTTTTCATGCCCCGCGGGCATATTAAAGGCAACAGGGAAATCATAATCCGCTACCGCATCTAGGATGATTTCTTCTATGGTTCGGCCAAATTCCGTGGTATTTTTCCTTACTTTGGTAATATCGCCCACCACAATTCCCTTGCAATTTTCAAAATATCCGGCTCGTTTTAAACTTTGTAACATCCGATCTATGTGATAGGCATATTCGCCAATCTCTTCAATAAAAAGAATTTTTCCGGAAATATCTATGCTGGTATCAGAACCTAACATTGTATGCAGTAAGGTTAGATTACCTCCCACCAAAGGTCCCGAAACAGTACCGGGCTTGTTATAAGGAGAACCTTTTAAGGTATATGCCAAGGGCTCTCCAAAAATCGCATCCTTAAAGGTGTCTATCGTATATTGTATTTCTTCGGGATCATCGGATAAACTGGTACACATCATCGCATGTATTGTCTCTACACCAAGATTGTGAAACTGATTGTGCAACGCAGTGATATCCGAATACCCTAACAGCCATTTCGGATGTTGTTTTAGTTGCGTATAATCTAGTAGATCTAAAATGCGTACCGTGCCATATCCTCCTCGCGCACACCATATCGCTTTAATATTAGGATTATCCATGGCATTTTGAAAATCTTCAGCCCGTTCCGCATCTGTTCCTGCAAAGTGCCCATGTTGTTTAAAAACATGCTTGCCCACTACCACATGAAGCCCCCAACCTTTTAACAAAGCCTCCGCTTTTTGAATTTCTTCTTTTCTATTGTGCAACACTCCGGATGGCGCCACTATCGCAACGGTATCTCCAGGAACTAAACGATTCGGTTGGATCATATCCATAGACGGCAACGCAGAAGCCCTCATTTGTGCAAAAGTTGTGTCGGTTTTAAACCCAAAAAAACAGATGATTATCACGATGATTACGCTACTATTTTTCATAATTAAGTGTTTTTTTTGGAGGTGATTTGTCATTTAAAACGTCTAATTTAATTTATTCCGATGCTAATAGCAAATGTACTTTTTGTTCCCAAAGCAATTGATTCACCTTGTTTCTCGCGTAATTCGTTTCTTGATCGTAGGTGTTTTGAAACGCATTTAATTCCTTTATAATGGCAGTATATATAGTTTTCACTTCCTTCTTTACCTCCATAGAAAAACGCGTTTCCGAAAGTTGCTTTTTCATCTTACGTGCAAACACCTCCGCAATATCGAAATGTAGTTGTTCGTGTCCTAGAATAAGGGAATCGGCCAATGCCGGGTGGTACCACGATTTATCCGGATAGAAATACGCATCTACTGTATACGTTAAGTGCACCTCATCCTCATTTCTCATTTCCGCAGCGAATTGATATGAAATACCGCTTGCGGTCATGGCGGCCACAGCTTGCCTATCTTCAGGTATAGCCCTAAAATCACTCCATGCTAACTTTCGCTCGGAAGTCCATGGTATACCTTCGCTTTCCTGAGCAGACAACTGTCCGATGATCACGAAGATTGTCCAAAAAACAAGTGGTATTACCCTACCCAATTAAATTCGATTATTTTCTCTATCTGCGGATCCAAACTATACCATACCGGACAGGTTCTGGCGGTGTTTTCCAGCACTTTTCTATCTCTTTCAGAGATTGCTTCCGGAAGAAAAAGTGTCACTTCTATCTTGGAGATACGCCTAGGATCTGCTGCCATATGTTTCACCACTTCGGCCGTGGCGTTGGTTATATCCACGTCCAACCCTCTCGCTTTTATACCCATAGTGGTGAGCATGCAACTTGCTAAGGCTGTGGCCACAGTATCGGTAGGTGAAAACGCTTGTCCAAGTCCATTATTATCTACAGGGGCATCGGTAATAAAAGAATCGCCAGACCTTATATGTTCGCATGTGGTTCTTAAATTTCCAGTATAGGTTACTTTTGAAGTAGTCATAGGTTTTTATTTTGCTTCACTTAATTGCATGTCTTGAAGGGTTACTACATAAGTGGCCTTATTAAAATACCCGGAAACGCTATCTTTGGTGTAATTAAATTTATTACCGGAATACGCTGTTTCGCCTATGAATCGCGACGCTTCAAACAAATCGTTTTTATAGGCTAATTTTAATAATAGGTCGAGCATAATATCAAACCCTCTAACGGCATATCGATCGGGTTCTATTCCAAATCGTTTTTTATACAATTTCACAAAAGAGTCGTTAGATCCTTCCAAAAAGGTTGATGGATACGTAAAACGTAGATTGGACAAATGCGTAGAGGAAACCACATCATTATCAAATGCCCTATTTTTGTCTGTTGTAAACATTTTAATTTTTACCTCGGTGTTCATGGCCGAATTTAGAATGGAGCAGGCACTTGAGATTAAACTAAAATTATCCGTTTCCAAAAACACCCAGTTTTCCTTGTCGTTTGCCAAAAGATTGGTGAAATCCTGAATATTTATCGATAAATTGTCCTTTAAATGTACCAATTTAGCATTGGGGAAAGTGGCTAAAATTTGTTGCTGTGCGTCTTTGTGTTTTTCGTCGGCGATAATAATTACCTGTTCGGTTGTCCATTTATCACGAGCAAAATCCAAGACTCGTTCCCTTAACACAGCCTCAGAGGCTGAAGAAAAGAATACATTTTCTAGACTAATATCGCTTTTGGAAGACAAGGGTGCAATAACCGGCACATCATAACCTTCGGCTTTTACAGCTACTTCCTGCAAGGATTTTCCATCTAAGGGCCCAAAAATAGCACTGAGTTCGTTAAGCGACTCTTGGGCCAAAATGGTGCGTACTCTGGCCAAACTTAATTCGGTGTCCACGGTTTTTACATCTACGGAAACACCCAATTTTTTAATAGAATCTAGCGCCACCAAAGCCCCGGAATACAATCCTAAACTATATTTTAGGGCGTTGCTTGTTTCTAAGGTAGTTCTTGTGGCTTCGGTATCGGCTAAATTTAATTTATCTAACCGGAACGGTAATAAGATAAGTACTTTAGGTTTATTAAAAGGATTAATACTATCTGCCAAGTTAATCTTGTCCAGTATTAAGGCATTTTTCACCTCCAAGTCATTCGCTTTATCTTTGGGTAGTTTTAATACCATACCTGCTTTAAGTCCTGTTGCCAGCTCCGGATTAAGTTCTAAAAGTGCTGCGTAAGATATGCCCAAGGCACGTGTAAGCGAAAAAATAGTTTGCTTGGGTTTTACTTCATAAAATATAAAATTATCGGTGGTAATTTCTAGCTTCGGTGTTTTTTTAACAGGAAGTCTAATAACCATACCCTCTTGAAGTCCACGTTCCGCTACTTCCGGGTTTAGTTTTATGATCTCATCCGAAGTAACCCCAAACTCCTTTTGCATGGAATAAAAGGTTTGCTTTTTTGGAATGGTGTAGGAGTTGTATAATTGTACTTCTTGCTCTTTAAGGGTACTCCCCTTTAATTTAGGTAACCGTAGAATTTGCCCAAGACCTAAATAATTGCTGTTTTGCGCAAGTTCCGGATTCAACTTTAAAAGACTATCGATAGTTATACCATATTTATGGGCAATACTCCATCGTGTTTCTTTTTCTTGAACAGCATACGTTTCTAAATCGGCTTCATTTAGCACGTTTTCAGCCGTACGCACCGTTTTATATTTTGGGATTTTCAGGAGCATCCCCTTACTAAGCGGCTGGGCGTATAGTTCTCGATTATATTTCTTTAAGTCGTCTTCCCTAATCTCATAGCGTTTGGCAATACTGTATATGGTTTCCTTTTTGCGCACCTTGTGCGATCCAAAACCAATAGGTTCGTCTTGGGCTGTTGTTTCGGTGAACTTTTTGGTGTTTCTTGCCTCTTGCTTAGCTATCGGTGCATTTATAGCCGTAATTTGCCCCACAGGGATTACCAAAATCGTATTGGGAGTTATGACCGTGCCTTGTTTTATTTCTTTATTCTGAGAAAGAATACTGTAAGGCGTAACCCGATACTGTTTTGCGATACTTTCAAGGGTCTCTCCTTCTTTAACGGCATGACTGATGAATTGCTGGGCGGTTACCGTAGAAAAACAAAACCACAAACAGACCAGTGCTACTCTAGTAATAAACGTTATGTGCTGCATCTTTATTCCCATTCTATGGTTGCTGGAGGTTTTGAACTAATATCGTAAACAACCCGGTTAACTCCTTTCACCTTATTGATAATTTCATTAGATGTTTTTTGTAAAAACTCATAGGGTAAATTTACCCAATCGGCAGTCATCCCATCTGTGCTTTCTACAGCACGCAGGGCAACACATTTTTCATAGGTTCGCTCATCGCCCATCACACCCACACTTTGTACCGGCAAAAGCATAGCTCCGGCCTGCCAAACACTATCATATAATCCCCATTTTTTTAATCCATTGATAAATATAGCATCAACCTCTTGCAAAATGGCCACCTTTTCGGCAGTAATATCTCCGAGGATACGAATACCCAATCCCGGCCCAGGAAAAGGGTGTCGACCTAAAAGAGACGGCACTATTCCCATGCTCGCTCCCACACGTCTTACCTCATCTTTAAACAACATTTTTAATGGTTCTACTACTTTAAGTTTCATAAAATCGGGAAGTCCACCTACATTATGATGGCTTTTAATAGTGGCAGAAGGCCCTCCTGTAACCGAAATAGATTCTATTACATCGGGATAAATAGTGCCTTGCGCCAACCATTTTACATTCTGAACAAGATGTGCTTCGTGATCAAAAACCTCAATAAATACCCTCCCAATTATTTTTCGCTTTTTCTCCGGATCGCTTTCTCCTGCCAAAGCTTCCAAAAAGCGTGCCGAAGCATCTACACCCTTTACATTAAGTCCCATGTCTTTGTATTGGTGCAGCACGTCTTCAAACTCATTTTTTCGCAAAAGACCGTTGTTCACAAAAATACAATAGAGCTGTTTCCCGATGGCTTTATGTAATAACACAGCGGCCACGGAAGAATCTACGCCACCCGATAATCCCAGCACCACTTTGTCTTGACCTAATTGCTGCTGTAAAGCTGATACTGTGCTTTCTACAAAAGCGTCGGGAGTCCATGTCTGAGCCACTCCGGCTATCTTTACCAAAAAATTTTCCAATATTTTTTTTCCATCGGTAGTATGATAGACCTCTGGATGAAATTGAATGCCATAGGTGTCTTCCCCTTCAAATTTATACGCAGCATTCTCCACATCATCAGTGCTCGCCAAGCGAACGGTATGCTCAGGAAGTTCCTTTATGGTGTCGGCATGACTCATCCAAACCTGGCTACCTTCGGAAATATCCTCAAAAAAAAGATGGTTCTTATTGATATAAGAAAGGTTAGCCCTACCGTATTCTCTGTTATTAGACGCCGCCACCAAACCTCCGTTAAAATGCGCTAAATATTGTGCGCCGTAACAAACACCCAATAAGGGTTTAATACCTTTAATTTTTGAAAGATCGGGGTGCAGCGCCTTATCTGAACGTACCGAAAAAGGGGAACCGGAGAGTATCACCGCCTTATAGGAGGAGAGGTCTTCCGGCAAGTGGTTGAAGGGTTTTATTTCACAAAAAATCTGTAATTCGCGAACCCGCCTAGCAATGAGTTGGGTGTATTGCGAACCAAAATCTAAAATAAGGACGTTATTTTGCATGGGCAAAAATAGTAAAATGTAAATTTTGTTAAAGTATCTTTTAAGTATATTTACAAATATTCCGCAAAAAATAATCTCCATGAAGCGATCCGCACTTACCATTGCCTTATGCTTGCCCTTTATCTTAGTGGCTCAGACCGATGGTTGGTCCATTAGTGCTTCGAAAGTAGAAAAATATACAGGTATTGTCACTGCCAATGGACGCATTGGTATTCTTCCGGAGGACAAGCCTTTTCAAACCAAATCAATTATTCTTAATAACGTTTACGACAAGGAATCTCCACTTGGGGTAAGTAAAATTTTATTGGGGATGAATTTTGCCAATTTGGAGGTAGAAATTGATGGCGAAAGAATTACGGCGCAAAATGTAAAAGATTGGCAACAGGTTTTAGACATGAAAACCGCTGCTTTTACGACTTCTTTTACCTTTAAAGACAAAGCAAAGGTTACGTACACTATATATGCGCTTCGCAACATTCCTTATGCAGGTTATGTAGATATTAAAGTGGTTCCATTAAAGCCAATTTTACTGAAGGCAGCCGGTAAAATAAGTACGCCTGAAGAGTATGTAGATCCTATAAGCACCTTTCGGGTATTAGAAGATTTAGAGACCACAATGCCCATACTACAAACCGTGGCAAAAAGTAGACTCCAAAGACATACGGTGGCCACATCTGCCACGTTTATTTGGCATGCGATTAATTCTACAAGAGAACATCAGAGGCCCAAATTAGTGCACGAAAAGGCATCAGCCTACGACCATAGATTGGTTTTTGAGATGGGTTTAAAAAAGGACGAAGTTTTTGAATTTGCTTGGACGGGAGCCGAGTGTACTACACAGGATTTTGCCGACCCCCAAACGGAATCGGAACGTTTTGTGATCTTTAATTTATTAACCCCAAGAGAAGCACTTTTAGAACAACACAAAAAATTATGGAACACCCTCTGGGAAGGCGATATTGAAATTGAAGGTAATCTTCAGGATCAATTGGATGTGCGCTTGGCCCTATACCACTTGTACGCTTTTTCGCGAGGCGACTCCAATTTAAGTATAGCCCCTATGGGGTTATCTTCCCAGAATTATAACGGACATATTTTCTGGGATACCGAGTTATGGATGTTTCCTCCATTACTCCTATTAAATCAGGACATTGCCCGTTCTTTGGTAAATTACCGTTCTGATCGTTTGGAAAAGGCAAAGGAAAAAGCCATCAATTTTGGCTATAAAGGAGCCATGTTTCCTTGGGAAAGTGATGATACCGGAGAAGAAGCAACTCCGGCATGGGCCTTAACGGGTACTTTTGAGCATCATATAACGGCCGATGTCTCCATTGCCTTTTGGAATTATTACCGGGTAACTAAAAATTTGGATTGGCTTACTCAAAAAGGCTATCCTTTAATGAAGGAGGTGGCGGACTATTGGGTAAGCCGAAGTACCAAAAATACAGACGGAAGTTATTCCATTAAAAATGTAGTAGGTGCCAATGAATTTGCGCCAAATGTAGATGACAATGCCTTTACCAACGGTTCTGCCATTACGGCACTCCAATTTGCAACGTTGGCCGCAAAAGAGGTTGGTGAAACGCCCAATCCGCATTGGAATGAATTGGCTTCTAATATCGTTATTTTAAAATTTTCGGATGGCACTACCAAAGAACATCAAAACTACGCCGGTGAACGCATAAAACAGGCCGATGTTAACTTGCTTACCTATCCATTGACCATAATTAACGACAAAGAAACCGTTTTAAAAGACCTTCACTATTATGAACCCAAACTGGCTGAAGAAGGCCCCGCTATGGGACAATCTGTTTTTGCTGTAATTTATGCCCGTCTTGGCAATGCTAAGGAGGCGTACCGCCTGTACAAACGAAGTTATGAACCCAATAAGCGCCCTCCTTTCGGAGCTTTAGCAGAAGCAGCAACCAGTGATAACCCCTATTTTGCCACAGGTGCCGGTGGCATGCTACAAGTGGTACTGTTTGGTTTCGGTGGATTGGATATTACAGAGGAAGGCATCGTTCAAAAAAATCCGATTTTGCCTGAAGCATGGAAATCGCTCACCTTAAAAGGAGTAGGACCTAATAAGCAAACTTTCGTCATTAAATAACAAAAGCCCGGGAACCAACCGGGCTTTTAACTAAAAATCAAACCAACCAAACAAATTAATAATTCAATATCCCGTTGTGCATTTAGCTTATTTAGTACCTATTTAATCCTAAAATCTTCATTAGTTGCCTCGATCCTGAAGGAAGTAATGACGATTTCTTCGATGTATCCTTTAAGGCATGGCAAAACTTAAGGAATCAAAGAAAAATGAACAACGGGTTTCAATAGTATTTCTTTTTCACAGCAATTTTATTATAGAACAACTTCATTCTAAAAAACCCTACCTCAATTTATAATTTTTTACCTTTATACAAAATAAGTGGCAATGCAAGACCAAAGGCTACAGGAGGTAAAAGAGGCGTTACAGCAAAGCCTACATCAAAAAACCCATCCCTTTCGCTTTATGGCACTGGGCACTGTGGATGCACATAATGCTCCGAGCTTGAGAACAGTAGTGCTTCGAGACATTTCAGAACATTTCAACCTTATCTTCTACACTGACATGCGAACCGAAAAAATTCGTCATATCAAAAAAAACAACAAGGTTTCCCTGCTGCTGTACAACCCCGATACCTTTCTGCAATTAAAAATAGACGGAATAGCGCATATCCATAACGCAATGGAATCTCATAAGGCTATTTGGGAGACTATGCACGCGAACGCCAAGCGAGATTATACCGCAGCCTTGCCACCGGGCGCTCCTTTGGATACAGATACTGAATTGACTTTTTTGACAGATAAAAATTATTTCTGTAGTGTGGAAGTGGCTCCCTACAGCATCGATTACTTAAAACTACAAAAACCGCATCATCTAAGAATTCGTTTCACAAAAACAAAAGAGATGTGGCAAAGTGCTATTGTAGTACCCTAGGCACTATCTTTAGGCCATGCTATTCAATATATCTTTAATATCCTTTTCTGTAGTATCCGGATTTATAAAACAAAATCGGGACACCGTTTCGGACACCCCATTAGTGTTCCATTTGGTGGGGGTTACCAAACAAAATCCGTCGCGATGATTTCTGTAGGTCCAATTTCGGTAATCTTCCGGAGACCAACCTATTCTACGAAAAAGCACACAGGACAAACTGGGTTTGCGCACTAATTCTAATTGGGGATTTTGATCGATAAATGATCCTGCCATTTCGGCTAATTGTATTCCTCTTTCTACTGCGGCACTGTACAAATCGGTTCCGTGCATCGCCAAAGAAAACCATAAGGGAAGCCCACGAACCCTTCTGGTGAGTTGAATTTGATAATCTGCCGGATTAAAACCATGCGCACCATCATCACTAAAAATATCGAGATAGGAACCGTGCTGGGCATGCGCTTCCTTGGCCAGTTTTGGTTCTTTATAAATAACCGCACCACAATCGTAGGGTGAAAACAACCACTTGTGTGGATCTATGGTAACACTATCTGCCCTTTCGATACCATTAAAAAGATGGCGTACCGAGGGTGCTGCTAGGGCACCGCCGCCATAGGCCGCATCGACATGAAACCACAACTTTTCTTCCTCACATACATTCGCAATCCCGGATAAATCGTCGATAATGCCTGCGTTGGTTGTACCACCCGTACCGACCACTGCAAAAAGGCGCTTGCGTTGTGTAGGCTCTAATTGTTGTATTTTTAAACGCAAATCGGTTTCGGTCATGCGTTCTTCTGTTTCTACCAACTCCACATCGGCATCAATAACCTTTGCCATGGCCTTAATGGAGGAGTGCGCCCCGCTTGAGGTTAAAATAAGGGCTTTCACACCCACGTGATCCGGGTTTTTGCGCCAGTTTTCTCGAGCGGTTACCATAGCTGATAAATTGGCTGCCGTGCCCCCACTGGTAAAAACCCCAAACGTGCCTTTGGGCATTCCGGTAAGCGATACCAACCAATGCATGGCTTCATTTTCTGCAAAAATGCCCCCTGCACCTTCCATCCAATACGCCCCGTGTATACTAGAGGCCGATGTTACCAAATCGAACATAATAGCCGCCCTTGTAGGTGCAGCCGGAACAAAGGCAAGATGGCGGGGATGGTCTATGGGTACTGTGGCTTTTACCAAAACATCTTTAAATAATTGAAAGGCATTTTCCCCGCCAATTCCTTTTGGGGTTATGGTTTCCCCTACGAGTTCTTTTAGTTCTTCTTCCCGTTTGGGGCGACCCAATTCCGGTGCCGTACTGGTTATTCGGTGAATGGCATATTTCATGACATCTAATGTCATTTCTATAAGACCCATGTCGATATTATGCATATAGAAAAATTTAATCTAAAAGTACCAAAAATAGGATGCGAAGTTGCAAACCGATGTCAAATTTCCATACAAGCAGGGTCTAGTGCCCTTTTAATACTAAAAAATGAAAGTCTAGAGGGTTTAATTTGGCGCTTAAAAAAGGAATTAAGTCGTCTCCCCATTCCATGAATAACTCCGAAAAATTGAGGTTTCGTTCCTGAAGAGATCCATTGGGAAACAATTCGTTTTGAATAGCGATAATTCGTTCTACATGATCGTTCAGTTTTCTTTTCTGGGCCTTTAACAGTCTTTTTTCCAGCAACGCTAAGCCCTTTAGTTGTTTTGCTTCCTGAGCTTTTACAGCGCCTAAAAACGATTTGTCTGTTTGAGAGGCAAGATCGTACAGTTGTTTAAATTGTTGCTCAAGATGTTTTTTTTGCGGCGTAAAATCGATCTTTATTTTTGAAATTTCTCGAACTTTTTTACGGATCAACTCATCCTGACTGAGAAACAAATCTGAAACATGCAAATTCAATTTTTCTATTTTCTTTTGTTGCTTCGGATGAATGACCAAAGCCGAATTTCGAAGCAATAGAATGGGAAATGGAACTTTTTCGGCATCAAAATACGATTTTAATAATAGCCAATAGGCAATTTCCCCACCACCACCAATATAACAGAGGTTGGGTAAAATTACCTCCTGATAGAGCGGTCTGGTAATGACATTGGGTGAAAATCGCTCGGGATAATCTTGCAACTCCCCAAGGATTGCTTCCTCTGTAAATTTCTGATCGGTATCGTTGATATAAAAAATACCGTCTTGTGCTACAATGCGCTCCCGAACATTGTTTTTTAGGTAAAAATAATTAATCGCTCTAGGGTTCACTTGGGCCGTATAGCGCCCATCAATCGCCGACAAGGTGTCAATGGTTTTGCGTACCTCGGTATGTGCTGTGCTTTGTAACAAATCTTGCGTTACATAAGGTACTAACAACTGTTTCAATTCTTTGTCATCGGCATCAAGAATTACCAACCCATAATCCCCAAATAATGCATTTGCTAAAAAACGAGTGGCGTCGGCCAAGGTATCGTGTTCTAAATACGCCTTTCGGAAGAGTTCTTTTAATTTTTCTGCATGCATTCCCTTTCCCAATTCCTTTGAAAATGTGTGCCAAAGAATATCTAAACCTTCGGTATCCAAGCGACCAACTGCGCCGGATACTTTTTTGTTCCATCGCAATTTTTTACCGTTAAGATTAAAGTAATTGATTTCCTCAAAATCATGATCTTCAGTAGCCATCCAATAAACTGGAACGAAATTATTTTCGGGGTACCTATTTTTTAAATCCTTGGCAAGATTGATCGTCGAAATAATTTTATATAAAAAATACAGAGGTCCAGTGAACAAATTTAATTGATGTCCTGTAACCACCGTAAAGGTGTTTTCGGATGATAGAAGCGAAATTTGAGCTTCTGTAGCTTTGCTTTTAGCTATGTTTTGATATTGCCTTTGCAATACACCACACAAAACAGCTCTATTTTTTATGGGATAGCTAACGCGTTTCTCAACAATTTGCTGCTTAAAATTCTCTAGGTTGGGATATCTGTGGTACAAGGACCGTAGTGCCTCCTTTTGTTCTACATACTCACAAATAAGAGGGCTAAAATACCCTGTATCTTTAAACGGCAAACAGTCTACTTCCATAAAGGCCTACTAAAATATGCGTAAAGATAAAATTCCTTGTTGTTTCAATTCCTAAAAATAAGTTAAGAAGTATAATAGGCCGAAAAAGAAAAAAAAGAAAAACGCAGCGATATCATTTGCTCAAATTGCCTAAATAATAGTAGATTTGACTAAAATCGTTACATATTTAACATGAAGGCTCGTAGTGAACATTTAGTATGCATAAACCATACCTCGGGACTCCATGTTTGAAGTTTGCTACGATATCAACAACTAAAAAACAGAATTACATCCATCGTTTTATGAAAAAAATTTTAGGCCTCGTTCTCTTCTTCTTTATCCATCTTGCCGGTGCGCAAGATTTAAAATCGCCCGCCGAATTTTTAGGTTATGATTTAGGGTCGCAATTTTCCCGACATCATGAAGTCGTAGATTATTATGAATATCTCGCTAAAGTGGCACCGGATAGGGTGCAATTGGTACCCTATGGCAAAACCAATGAACGCCGACCCTTACTTTTAGCCTACGTTTCTTCTGCTGCCAATATCACAAATTTGGAACGTATCCGAAAAGACCATTTGGCAACTACCACCGGTGTCGGAAATCCGGAAAAAGCCATAGTATGGCTCAGCTACAATGTGCATGGCAATGAAAGTGTTAGCATGGAAGCCTCTATGCTAACCCTATACGAATTGCTAACCAGCAAGTCCGCTTTTCTAGAAAATACCATAGTAATAATGGATCCCTGCATAAATCCCGATGGCCGAGATCGGTATGCGAACTGGTACAATCAGTTTAAAAATACCCCATACAATGAAGATCCGAACAGTAAGGAACATCATGAAGGGTGGTTAAGCGGACGCTCTAATCATTATATGTTCGATTTAAACCGCGACTGGGCTTGGCTTACGCAGGTAGAAAGTCAGCAAAGAATAAAGATGTTTAATTTATGGTTGCCTATGGTACATGTAGATTTTCATGAGCAAGGCGTTGACAATCCTTATTACTTTGCTCCGGCAGCCGAACCACTGCATGAAGTAATTACCGATTTTCAACGTGATTTTCAACAAACCATCGGCAAAAATAACGCTAAATATTTTGATGCCAATGGCTGGTTCTATTTTACCAAAGAACGTTTTGATTTGTTGTATCCGAGTTATGGGGATACCTATCCTACTTACAATGGAGCTATCGGCATGACCTACGAACAAGGTGGAAGTGGCAGGGCCGGTTTGGGAATCATTACCTCTATTGGCGACACGCTAACCCTAAAAGATCGTATTGCACATCATCACACAACCGGATTATCTACCGTAGAAGTCGCATCGGCAAACGCAATTAAACTAAACGAAGAATTTAAAAAATTCTACACCACCAAAAACTACAAACAAAAAAGTTATGTCCTTAACGGGGATTCTGATCGCATTAAGGCGCTGACGCAGCTTTTAGATCAACACGAAATAAAGTATAGTGCAGCCAACACAAACACAATTAAGGGCTATGATTATACCACCGGAAAAACAGGCACTTTTAAGGCCACAGAAAAAAGTTTGGTGGTATCTACTGATCAGGTAAAAAGTACATTGGTAAAAGTATTATTAGAGCCGCAAGCCAAATTAAGCGATTCCATTACGTATGACATCACCGCATGGTCCTTACCCTATGCCTATGGATTAAATGCGGTTGCTTCTGATGCATTGGCCCCCGGTAAACCCTATGAATTTGAACAGCCTTCGCTAACAGCATTAGACCCAAATTCCTATGCCTTTATAACGGATTGGAACAGCATGCAAGATGCCCGGTTTTTGGCAGAACTATTAAAAAATAAAATTAGAGTTCGCTATTCCGAAACGCCCTTTCAGATCCTTGACAAAAAATATGATAGAGGAAGCCTGATTATCACCAAAGGGGATAATGTACATCATAACAATTACCTCTCTGTTTTAAGCGCGACAGCCCAAAAACACCAAAAAACACTCACACCAACGACCACTGGTTTTGTAGACAAAGGCAACGATTTTGGCTCGCCCTCTGTACGAATGATACACCCCCCAAAAGTAGCGCTACTAACAGGAAAACCTACCCGAACTTTACAATTTGGAGAGTTATGGCATTTTTTTGAACAACAATTGCACTATCCTGTAACGGTGATTGACAGTGACTATTTTCAACGAGTACCACTAAAGGATTATGATGTCTTTATTTTGCCCGATGGAAATTACACTACTTTTTTTAGTGAAAAACAACTGAAAGATTTAAAAGAATGGGTGCGTAATGGTGGTAAACTGATTGCCATGGGAGGCGCTATTAAAGGAATCGGCAGTAAAAAAGGCTTTGCAGTAAAAGAACGTACCTTTCCTAAAGACAGTACTAAAGTGATCCTAAACGATTACGGACAAAGCGCAAGAGAAGCGATTAAAGATGAAATTACCGGGGCAATTTTTAAAACTAAGGTCGATGCTACCCACCCTTTGGCTTTTGGTTATCGCAATTCCTATTTTACCCTAAAATTGGGAAGTGATGCGTATGACTATTTAGATAAAGGAAATGTAGTATATTTAGAAGCCGGCGCAAACATCCCTGTATCCGGATTTGCCGGAAGCGAGGCTCAAAAAAAAATTGATAAAACCCTTATTTTTGGAGTAGAAACACATGGAAAAGGGCAGGTGGTTTATATGGTAGATAATCCCCTTTTTCGCGGATTCTGGGAAAATGGAAAGTTATTTTTTGCCAATGCGCTGTTTATGGTTAGGTAAGCCATTTAGCGGTGCTTTTAGAGATATTAAGTGCCTACATTCTCTATTGGGGCAGGTTAAACTTAAAGGAATGGGTGCCACCCATCAAAACACAGAGGAGGTGCGATAACAATACACAATATGGACATAAAACTGGCAGTACTTATCGATGGTGACAATATTCCATCGGCCAATGTAAAAGGGATGATGGAGGAAATTGCTAAATACGGCAACCCCACCATAAAAAGAATTTATGGCGATTGGACCAACCCCAAGCTGTCAAAATGGAAAAATGTGTTGTTGGAAAATGCCATCACCCCAATACAACAATATTCCTACACCACAGGTAAAAATGCCACCGACTCCGCTATGATTATTGATGCCATGGATATTCTGTATTCCGAAAAAGTGAATGGATTTTGTCTGGTTTCCAGTGATAGCGACTTCACTAAATTGGCTACACGATTACGAGAGGCAGGTATGCAAGTGTTTGGAATTGGTGAAAAGAAAACCCCAAATCCGTTTATTGTAGCCTGTGACAAATTTATATACCTCGAAATTTTAAAAAATAGAACGTCCGGAAATGACGTAGAAACGACTGAAAACAAAGACCTAGAAAAGAATAATGTAGACAAAATTACACACAAAGAAATAAAATTAATTTCGGCCACCATTTCCGATGTGGCCGATGACGATGGTTGGGCTTTTTTGGGAGATGTAGGAAGCTTACTCCAAAAAAAACAGCCCAATTTTGATTCCAGAAATTACGGTTTTCCAAAACTAACACCACTTATAAAATCGATTAAAAATTTTGAAGTAGAAGAACGCGAAAATTCCAAAGGCCGATTTAAATTGGTTTATGTGCGCATAAAATAACCTAAATTTAAACTAACATGTTAAAAATCGAAAATATTCAAATTAGAGCATTATCCCTCCTACTAGCCCTTTTCATTTCCGTTACTGTTGCTGGCCAGACCGGAAAAGTATTCGACAATCTTACCGTAAAGAGCGCCATTCTAAAAAGTGACCGAAAATTTGCGATATACCTGCCTCCGGATTACGATACTTCCCAAAGGAGTTACCCTGTGCTTTATTTACTGCACGGAGCCGGTGACGACCAAACCGGGTGGGTACAATTTGGCGAAGTGCTTCACATTACCGACAACGCCATAAAAGAAGGAAAAGCCACGCCTATGATCATTGTAATGCCCGATGCCAATACGGGAAAACGCGGTTATTTTAATGATATAAAAGGCGACTGGAATTACGAGGATTTTTTCTTTAAGGAGTTGATGCCCTACGTAGAAAAAACGTATCGCATTAAGAACGATAAACGCTACAGAGCCATTGCCGGACTTTCCATGGGTGGTGGTGGCACATTTATGTATGCACTTCACCGGCCCGAATTATTTTCCTCGGCCTGCCCATTAAGTGCGTACGTAGGCCCCTTGAGTCTTGAGGAGCTAAAGGCTCGTTTTGCACGTACTAATGAAACCTACACGGATTCGGATAGCGCTTTACAAACCTATTTTGAAAAGCATAATGCCCTCTCCCTTATTGAGAGTACCGACGCAGAAAAATTAAAATCCGTAAAATGGTTCATCGACTGTGGGGACGACGACTTTCTGTACGAAGGCAACAGTCTTGTACATATCGCTTTAAAGAAAAAGGAAATTCCGCATGAATTTCGAATACGGGACGGTGCTCATAACTGGACCTACTGGCGCGAATCCCTACCTCATGTCCTAGCGTTTGTGTCGGATACGTTTCATCAGAAATAAAACACACCCTCTTTAAGGTACCTAACACTATCCTTCGGTAATGAAAACATATAAAAGCTACTTTATAATTCCCTTTCTTTTTTTTGTGTTTGCCATGAAGGCTCAGATTGAAACCGATGTAGTCTTTCCCATTCCGGAACCTCAGGCATTTATTACCCTTCATCAAGGAACCTTTGGTGGTAAAACAATAAAATATAAAGCTACAGCGAAAGAAACGTATTTAAAAAATAAACAGGGAGAAGCAGAAGCTTCTATATGGTCGGTGGCCTATACCCAAGAAGGCGTCCTAGAAACCGGCAAGCGCCCTGTCACTTTCGTGTTTAATGGCGGTCCTGGATCGGCCTCGGTATGGTTGCACATGGGTATGTTTGGCCCTCAAGTTGTGAAGGTGCATTCCGATGCTTTGGAAGATGACGGTGCTGCGCCCTATCCTCTAGTTGCCAATACCCATGGATTATTAGATCTGTCCGATTTCGTATTTATAGATCCTGTAGGAACAGGCTATAGCAGGGTTGTCGGAAAAGGTAAAGTTACTGATTATTGGGGCTTAAATGAGGATGCAGCTTCTATAGCCCAATTTATTCGACAATGGATAACGGAAAATAAAAGGTGGTTTTCGCCAAAATATTTGGCCGGAGAAAGTTTTGGTACTACCCGAGCAGTGGCCGTGACTAATGCGCTAGAGGACGAAACTGAAAACATGGCCTTAAACGGACTTATACTTATTTCTCAAGCGCTAGACTATGATGGTTCTACCTCCATTCATGATAATATAACTTCGTACCTAACCTATTTGCCGAGTATGGCCGCCACCGCTTGGTATCATAAAAAAGCGGGGCAAGGAAAAACCTTAGCCGCCTTTACGGAAGAATGCCGATCGTTTACCTACGATACCTATGCCCCGGCATTGTATAAAGGTTCTTTTTTGAGTACGGCACAACAAAATGAAATAGCTGAAAAACTGGCCTATTTCACAGGATTAGAAAAATCCTATATTCTAAAATCCAATTTACGTATTCTGGTGCCTCGTTTTCAGAAGCAACTCCTTGATAAAGAAGGATTGGCCATAGGAAGATTAGACGGTCGTTTTATGGGAGCAGAATCTGATGCCGCTTCGGAAGAACCTCATTTGGGAGACCCGGCGAGTTATCAAATCAGTGCCGCATATACCGCCGCCTTGCATGAGTATTATGCCAAAACCTTAAAAATAACTATGGATCGTCCTTACATTGTTTCCAATGAGGAACTAGGAAATCATTGGCGATGGAGAACCGCACCCGAAGGTACCTATTGGGAACCAACACCTGTAAATGTAGCACGTGGACTTGGCGATGCCATGCGCCGTAATACGGAAATGAACGTATTGGTAGCCTGTGGGTATTATGATCTTATAACTCCCTTCTTTGATGCCGAATATACCTTTTCCCGCCATGGGATTGTTATGGAGCGCACGCAACTAAAGTATTACGAAAGTGGGCATATGATGTATACTCATGAACCAGATTTAATTGAACTAGCCAAAGACGTCAGGGCATTTTTCTCCAAATAAAAAGACATCGAAGAAGTTGAAAAATGATTTAGAATGACTACAAGCCTAATCGATAAGATATCCATGTCCAAATTGATAACTTAGGACAAATCCATGTGTGTTACCCAAGGGAGAATCATTCATTGCGACATTGTAGTTGTAAATTAAACGAACACTATCAAACAAATAAACACCGGCCAAAAGGTTTACGGACGATGTTGTTCTGTAACCACCTCCTATTTCAAATTTATTCTTAAAACTTACGGCTAAATTGATATCGGCCTGCAAAGGAGCCCCATCTTCATGCTTAACAAGCATATTGGGCTTTATCATCAAGTCCTGAAAAATATTATTAAAAAAGCGATACCCAAAATACCCGTACACCGGATTTTTCAAACTCAAATTATCATCACTTGCCAAAGAATCGCCCAACACGTTGGGTGCCGAAAAACCAATATAGAAATTGGCATGATTAAAGAGAATTCCTAAGCCAAGTGTTGGAATACTGGCTGAAATATTCTGAGCAAAATTAGGGTCGTCCAAAATTCCTAACTCCAACAAATTGTTCTTATATTGCTGTAATCCTGCCGTAAGTCCAAAAGAAAGTACCCCGGGCTGATAATGCTGCCAATACGGACGATCGCTTTGAAAATCGAAAAATATTTTATACGAATAAGCACCAAAAAAACTGGTAGAAGTGGTAACCCCAATCTCATCCCTAAGAATTCCTGCACCCAATCCTACTTTATCTCTATTGGTAGATCCGTGTGCGGTAAGTGCAAATGTTCTGGGACTTCCCTCAAATTGATTAAAAAACCCTGCATTGCTTATCGTTACTTCCGCATTTGGTGTAAGACCGGCATAGGCCGAATTTACAATAAAAGGGTTGTAATTGTATTCAGAAAATGTCGGGGTTTGCTGTGCAGAAATGGTATACGATACCAAAATTGTTAGTGCCAGGAAAATTATTCTTTTATGCATATTTTTTTATTAACGTCTAATGACTACAAAACCTTTTAGCTTTTTTAAATTGTGGGTGCCGGATATTTGAATATCAAAAAAGTAGGTGCCATTTGGTAAGGTGTCCGCTCCAAAACCATTCA
Source organism: Aurantibrevibacter litoralis (assembly GCF_034651555.1). NCBI lineage: Bacteria > Pseudomonadati > Bacteroidota > Flavobacteriia > Flavobacteriales > Flavobacteriaceae > Aurantibrevibacter > Aurantibrevibacter litoralis. The sequence goes on from NZ_JAYEEQ010000002.1 coordinate 150,157, forward strand.
ACTTGTTGGCTTCGCCTCTAAATACATTGTTTAGATTGTCATAATTAGCCAGACTAAACACCATATCGCCCCAACGATTGTAAATGGTAACTATGTTTTGGGGGCTATTTTCAATGCCCTTAATCTCCCAAAAGTCATTAATACCATCCCCGTTGGGAGAAAATCCGTATTCGGATTCAACTAAAGGTTCTGCTATAGTTGTGAAAGATCCTTCGATGCAATTTTCAGCACTTCCATGTACATTGTAAGGAACCACGGTAACGTAAATCGTAGACGAAAAAGGGAACTCATTCAAAACACTGTACGATGTTAAAAAACCAACATCTTCATTGTTTAAAATAGTAACACCGCCGGGGGTTGTTCCTATGCTTACCCTGTAACCATCGGCATTGGGCACAGTTTCCCAAGCAATATCCGTATCCACAGGCACCTCAGTTGCGCCGTTTAATGGTGCTATTAAAACAGTACAGTCCGGTATCGTAGCTATGGTTTCGGTTGTAAAGGAGTGTTCGGTACAGCCCACGGCTTCGCCAACCG